>CAJQOG010000202.1 GCA_905479875.1 uncultured Gammaproteobacteria bacterium | reverse complement strand
GAACGTGAGAGCAAATTAAACTGCTGAAAAACAAAACCAATGGTCTCATTACGTAAGCCTGCTAAGTCGTCATCAGATAATGTGGATACATTTTGTCCGGAAAAGTATAGTTCACCAGAACTAGGCACATCTAAAGCGCCTAAAAGATTCATTAAGGTTGACTTTCCTGAACCGGAAGGACCCATTATGGCTGTCATTTCACCGCGTTTAATTTCTAAATCAACAGAACGTAGGGCATGTACTTGTTGTTCACCCATTTGATAAGTCTTACTTAAACCGACACATTTAATCAAAGTCTCTGAGTTTATTTTAATTTGCTCAGACATTATTTTTCTTCTTGTGTTTTACGCATACGTGTCACAAATTTATCACCAACTTCAGCGCCTGATAGTACTTCAACAAAGCTGCCATCGGATAAACCTACACGAAGATTTTTAGTCGATAAGCTACCATCAGGGTTTTCTTGATATAAACTTACATTGCGTGTTGAGCTTTGTTGTTTTTGAATTTTTTCATACTGTAAAAATTCTTCTTCACTCAAATTCATTTTAAGTACGCGCTCTATACGTGAACGAAATAGTTGACGCATACGGTTTCTATCAAACTGAGCCATCTCACCCATAGACTCGCGTACTTTTCTCATTTCAGCACCAATTTCTGCTTGAATGGCTTCAGCTCTTTCTGGCTCTAAATTTAAACCAGCTAGCGTATTGTTTGCGCCACCACGTCCTGCGCCGCGTCTGTTGGGATTTTGGGCATCAGTATCGGTTACTACTTCTGGTCCGTCTGCTGGTGGTCTGAAGCGAGTGGTGGTTTCACTTAAACGTAAAACATCACTTCTTTTTTCGGCAGTTATCTCTACATTGGCTGTCATTCCAGGTAGCAAATTGCCACGGCGATTTTCACTGGCTATTACTACTGTATATGTCACTACGTTTTGAATTTCTTGTGAGGCTAAACGAACTTGCTCAACAACACCGGTGAATTCGTCATTTGGATAGGCATCTACTGTAAAAGTAACGGTATCTCCTTGATCAATACCACCAATATCGGATTCAACCACATCAGCATCAATTCGGATATCTCTTAAGTCTTGTGCAATTCTAAATAGTATCGGAGCGGACAGGGATGCAGCTACGGTTTGACCAACATCAACATTTCGTTCAATAACCACACCAGTAATTGGTGAACGTACAATGGTTCTTTCTAGGTCGACTTTAGCTGAATTTAAAGCGGCTTCACGTTGAGCTAAACTAGCTTGTCCTGAACGTAGCTGAGCTTTAGTTACCTTAAGACTAGATTGACCAACAGTTAACTCACGTTTAGCATCATCAAGTAAGGAACGAGGAATTAGTTTTTGATTAAATAGCTCTGTTTGTCGTTGAAAATCACTTTCAAATAAACTTAAGTTAGCCTCAGCACTTGAAATTTGAGCCTTAAGAACGTCTAAATTAGCCTTTGCACTTGACACATCAGCTTCGGCGGAAAGTAAACGAGATTCAAAAGTTTGTGGGTCTAATTTGGCGATTATTTGGCCTTGTTGAACTTCACTATTAAAATCAGCGTTAAGCTCAATTATTTGACCTGACACCTGAGAACCTACTTCAACTGTGGTTAAGGCTCGCACTGAACCCGAAGCTGAAACTAATCTAGCAACATCCCCTTTTTCAACTAAAGCCGTTTCGCTCTCATATCCTTGAGTAGATGCGTTTGCATTGCTATTACTTGTTAATTGCCAATATATTCCAGCAATAAGGACAAGGCCACATAGGCCAATAATAATTTTTTTCATAGAGGGAACTGCATATTGTGGTTTACATAGTATTCTACGATAGATAATAGAATTTAAGCTCGAAATTTACAGAAAAATAACAAGATATGTCAAGATTGGCTTTAATTTAATAAATCTTTAGAAGCTTTGGTCAGCCTTTTAGATGAAACTGGGAAGGGCGTTTTTAATTGTTGAGCAAACAAGGATACCCGCCATTCTTGCAACATCACTGAATATTCAAAATATTTTGGCTTGATATGATACAAAGCATCAATTCCAAGTGTTTGAGAATCAGTGCTTTTGGCGTTTAATTCTTTTAGCTCGTTTTGTAAAAAGCTATTAAATTGATCTTCTAGGTCATAGAGTTTTTTGACATCTGTATTTGCACTTGAAATATTCAGTTTATCTAAGCGAATCTGTATAGCCTGTAAATAACGAGGATAATTTTTTAGTTGTAAGTGCTTTGTATAACGTAAGAGCTTAGGTTCAAATAAACGATTTAACTGGGAACGCATATCGTTGAGTGCTAAATCCGTATCCTTTGAAATGCTTTTTTTATTGTCTATATTTTTTTCAAGTTCAGACTTTGTGTTTAAGCAGCTAAATAAAATTTTCTCTAGTGCTAGGGAGTTGCTAACCCATTGTCTGGCACTCTTCAAAGAATCGTTAAAATCGTTCTCTGTACGCGGTATGTCTTCTAGCTCTGAAAAACAACTTTGCCATAAAGCGGCATCAATAACTTCATTGCGCCATTCTGCAAAAGCAGAAGAGTCCGTGGTAATGTTTTTAAGTTGGTCTGCTAAGCTTGATAGACCCTGTTTTTTTGATTTGCTGGTCTGCTTGAATAGTTCTTTTTGCAAATATTGATAACTCTGCTTTAGATTTCCATTGATTGATTGTAAGGCTGATAATTTTATTAAGCCACGCTTAGTGTGATAAGCGGCTAGTTCTTTATTGTAATTTAATAAAAGTGAAATGCTTTTGTTTTTCTGCACTTTTAGCATTGGGAAAGCAGTTACTTTCATTCCTTGGTGCTGATATGAAATATTTTCTGGCAATTCACCAAAATCCCATTTCTTTATATCATGCAATTCGAAAGATTCTTCTTGTTCCGAGGACTGTGTTTGAATACTGGCTTTAAGGGTATCTGCATAGCGTTTTTTCAGTGCTCGTAAATTTCGGCTTTGTGCCAACATAGAACCATCTTGTTTAACTATTCGATAATTCATTCGGTAATAAGCGTCTAATTTAGTAATATCAAAATCACTTGATGAGAGTTTTACCCCATTGCTGCGTAGTACTTGCTTTGAGAGCTCATGTTCTAACGAACTGTCTGACTGTACTAAATTAGGCAGTATAGATTCAACGGTGTTACTTATTGGTACCAATTGCTTACGTAGATTTTTAGGTAAAGTTTTAAGTAGAGTTATGCATTTTTCTTTTAATAAACCGGGAACTAACCATGTGCCAATATTTTCAGCCAAAGGCTCTAAAAGGCTATGCGGAATTAAAAGCGTTACACCATCTGCTTCTGAACTGGGGTCAAAAGTATAAAGTAATTTTAATTTTTTCCCTTGTATATTTAAATAATTAGGAAATTGAACAACTTCACTCGTATCAATGTCATTTTGTAATAAATCGGAACGCTTTAATAAGAGTAAATGCTGCTTAGCGAGGCTAATTTCTTTATACCAGTTTTCAAAAGTAGATCGACTAACAACTGTCTCAGGTATCTTGCTATCGTAAAATTGATAGATAAGATTATCACTGACAAGTAAGTTGTGCTTTCGAGTTTTTGTTTCAAGTTTTTTAATTTCAGTTATCAAGTTTTGATTATGCCTAGTAAAACTTATAATTTTTTTATCGGTAGCCGATTTTTTAGGCTTATATTGATAGAGACCATCGACTAAACCACGTTGAATAAAAAGCTCGCGCGCTTC
>CAJQOG010000201.1 GCA_905479875.1 uncultured Gammaproteobacteria bacterium | reverse complement strand
GGCAAGCAAGTCGTAACTTACGTTTAAACTCACACATTTCTAATGTTAAAAATTGTTGTTCTCATATCCGGTTTTGGCAGTAATTTACAGGCCATCCTTGATGCTATCAATGAAAAAAACCTTGATGCTGAAGTCATAGCTATCATCAGTAATCGTAGCAAAGCAAAAGGCTTAAATCGTGCTCGCGAACAAAACATTCCTGCCTATGTCATTCCCAGCAGAAAAAACCAAAGTCGTGAAGATTACGATAAACGCTTAAGTGAGGTTATTAACCGCCTAAATCCAAATTTAGTAGTACTTGCAGGCTTTATGCGAATCCTTTCCGAAGAATTTGTCAATCAATTCACTGGCAAACTCATAAATATTCACCCTTCTTTACTCCCAAAATACAAAGGTCTTGATACACACCAACGTGCAAAAGACGCTGGTGACAGACAACACGGTTGCAGTGTACACTTTGTAACGCCTGAACTTGATGGCGGCCCGGTAATTGCTCAAGCCATTGTTTTAATTGAAAAAAATGACGACATTGCAAGTCTTTCAGCTAAGGTTCAGGAGCAAGAGCATAAACTCTATCCATTAGTAGTTGAGTGGTTTGCAAATAAACAGCTAGAATTACTAGAAGATAAAATAATATTCAATGGCGAGTTACTCAGTAAACCTCATTGCATATAAAGATTAATCTTTAGCAATACGCAGGAGAGCTCATGTTAAATCATAAAAATACATCTATTTATTCAAAAATAAATAAGTCCATCCTATTAGGACTTACATTATTTTTGGTGAATTTTTCAAGCTATGCGGAATTTACTCAATTCGATGCTAGTTACACTGCACGTTTCGATAAGTTCAAAGCAAAATCTAAAATGAGCTTAAGACAAAATACTGAAACTGGTTTATATACATATACAACATATACCAAGCCTAAAGGTATAGCTAAAATATTTGGCAGTATTAAAGAGTCTTTAATATTCAATTTAAATCAAAACTCAGTCATTCCAAAAAAATATAGCCACAATAGCCGCAGCGACAATATCAACATTGATTACGATTGGCTTGCAAAAAAAGTTAGTAGTAAAACTGAAGATGGCTCTGAAGAACTTGAGCTTAAGGGAACCGAACTTGATTTATTAAGTCTGCAAATGCAATTGACGCGTGATTTAAAAAACAAGTCTCTTAAACCAACTTATAGCGTTATTAAAGATAATGCTGTTAAAATTTACACGGTTACAGAGCTTGGTGAAGATACATTCAAACTTGGTGATGACACTTATAAAACCATTAAAATTCAGCAACAGCGTAAGGGCTCTAGTCGTCGAAGCGTTTTACAATTTGCACCTGATCTAAATTTTATTTTAGTAAAAATGCAACAATTCAAAGGCGATAAACAAAGAGCTAGTTTTAATTTGTATGCCTATAAAAACTTAGGTGTGGTCAAAGTTAAAAATATAGCTACTGAACATCTAGAGCCAAAATCAGTGACTCTTCCTGAAGCTAAGCAAATCATGCCAACTGCTGAAGATAGATAGAATTATATTAAGTCTTAGGTAAAGTAACCCCTTCTTGGCCTTGGTACTTACCACCTCTATCTTTATAAGATGTTTCACACACCTCATCCGATTCAAAAAACAACATTTGCGCCACACCTTCGTTTGCGTAAATACGTGCAGGTAATGGCGTAGTGTTTGAAAACTCTAAAGTTACATGCCCCTCCCACTCAGGTTCAAGTGGTGTCACGTTCACAATAATCCCACAACGCGCGTAAGTTGATTTGCCTAAACACACGGTTAAAACGTTTCTTGGAATTTTAAAATACTCAACTGTGCGAGCTAAGGCAAAAGAGTTTGGCGGAATAATACATTCATCGGCCACCAAATCAACAAAACTATTTTCGTCAAAGTTTTTTGGATCTACAATCGCAGAATTAATATTAGTAAATATTTTAAATTCGCGAGCACACCGAACATCGTAACCATAACTTGAAGTACCATACGAAACCACACGATTTTCATCGTGATAACGAACCTGCCCCGCCTCAAATGGGGAAATCATCTCGTGTTCTTGAGACATCCTACGTATCCATTTATCAGATTTAATACTCATTCTTTTTCTCTTCTAATTTTTAAATTTAAAATACTATGTGTTTTCAACTACAATTTTAGGGAACAAATTACTATAGTCTTTTTGACTTGCTGCAAGCTCGGCAAGTAACTTTAAGGCGACTGTATGATAAGCTTTTGCAATCACATTTTCAGGCTCACTCACCACAGTTGGTATGCCTTTATCAGTTTCTTCACGAATGCGAGTTGCCAAAGGAATCGAGCCCAATAAATTAGTATTATATTCCTTGGCCATTGCTTGCCCACCATGTGAGCCAAAAATTGCAGATTCTTGATTACAGTGAGGGCATATAAAAGCAGCCATATTTTCTACTATCCCAAGAATTTTAACATTCACTTTGCGAAACATTTGTAAACCTTTTTTAGCATCAAGCAATGCAATATTTTGCGGTGTTGTAACAATAGCTGCGCCACTTAATGGAACACGCTGCGATAAGGTCAACTGTAAATCACCTGTACCTGGAGGCATATCAACAATTAAATAATCCAAGTCACCCCAATTTGTTTCGTTAAGCAATTGAGTTAGAGCTTGAGTCACCATAGGTCCGCGCCAAACCATAGGCTGATCTTCGCCTACTAAAAAGCCAATCGACATGCATTTCACTCCATAGGCTTGCATGGGTTCGATACTTTTGCCATCAGGGCTTTCTGGTTTTTGCCCAGATAAACCCAACATACTAGGAATACTTGGGCCATAAATATCTGCATCTAACAACCCCACAGAGGCCCCCTCTTTAGCTAGAGCTAATGCAATATTCACAGAGCTTGTAGACTTGCCCACCCCTCCTTTACCAGAGGCTATTGCTATAATATTTTTAATTCCTAACAATGGTTTTAAATGCTGTTGCACGGCATGCGGCTGCACTGACCACTCAAAATCTAGATGTAATCTTGTATCCTGAGACAAATCTGCTTGCGCACTTTCAAGCTGTTTCATTAAATTATGTTTATGTAATTCAATTGGGAAAGGATATTGCAAAGTTATGCTTGTTTCTCGAACAGATTTAAGCCTTGGCTTAATCGAGATACGCCCTGATTGAACGGCTTGAAGTAAGTCTGTATCAAGAACTGGATCTTGAATCTTACTTAGGATGGCTCGAAACTCAGGTGATAGGCTATTTTCAATCATAAAAATCAATGGCTTAGTGTTTATTGACTAGCCTCAATATGTGCTAGTTATATTGCTGGCGCATTGTACCGTATTCATAAAAATCGTGTGGATTACTCACTTTTCTAGCGCTGTATACAAACTTAACATAACAAAATAGAAAAACATGAGCAAATTCATACTGTTATGGTGTAAGATTGAGTCACTATCGTATAGATAATTGAAACATAATATAGCCAAAAGGCTTATTTAAAAATATGGCGCTATTTACTGGTATGCGTGCAGACAGACTAATCAAAAAATTAGTCACAGCCGTCAACCAAACTGACAATGATCAATATAACGAGGCTGTAGTAAAACTTACAGCTCTTGGTCAACCAGTATTGCCTGCAATCTTTGAAGCTATGGATTATGTAAATCCCGGAGTTAGAAAAGGATTAGCCCACGTTGTCTCGCGTTTATTATCTCATCAAACTCTACCAGTAGTTCTTGAGGCTCTCAATAACCCAAATCCCGATGTTATTGATTCAGTAATTGAAGCTCTGAGCACCTCAACAAAAATAAATGCAACCAGTATTATTCCGTTTTTAAAAGACTCACAATATCCTAACAATAAACTCTTTCTTATACTCAAAGCTCGGGAAAACGAAATTGAAGCGTTACGTTTACTTAGTGCATCATATGAGCTTGAGTTAATTGATAAAGAACAAGCTTTTAAAATCATAGAAAGAACAATTACACATAATGAATTGCCTGATTTGCTCGAACGAGTCACAGGCAAAGATCCTATTGTGAGATCACATATCATACGTTTAATCGCAAAATATAATGACACTCGCGTGCTCAGCACATTGGAAGATTTACTTTTAGATAAAAACTCCATCGTTCGACAAGCTGCTCTTGAAAGCATCGCAAAACTTGGTGGCACTGCAGACATCAAAAACCTTTGCGCTTTACTTGAGGACAATGATTTACGTGTACAAGAGAAAGCGGTTGAAGCACTAGTTAAACTTAATCATCCAAAAACAGCAATGGAATTGCTGAACATACTCAAATCTGAAAATGATTATGCGAGGCGCTCCGCTGTAGAAGTACTGAATGAAATCGGCACTGTTAAAAATATGAAACAGTTACTACAGGCCATATTAGATGAAGACTGGTGGGTCCGTTCGCGCGCTGCAGATGCTATGTCTAAAATTGGCGGCCCTCGAGTTGTAGACGCTGTTCTCGGCCTTATTCACGATGATAATGAAGACTTACGTCGCATTGCTGTGGAAATATTAGTCACTGCAAAAGACCCTCGTGCCGAACAACACTTAGTCAATGCTTTAAACGATAAAGATTGGTGGGTACGTGAGCGAGCTGCTGATGCCTTGGCAGAAATGGGCAGCCCTAATGCTATGGCAGGCTTAACAAAAATTCTTGGCAGCAACCCAAAATCAGATCCAATAATTATTCGTGCTATAGGCAAGCTCGGTAATGAAAATAATATTGCACAATTGTTACCTTATGCCAACAATGACAATGAATTGATTAAAGTAGAAAGTATCAAAGCGATAGTAGATCTAGCTGGAAAAGACACCGTAAAACCAGTAGTAGCGATGCTAAAAGAACAGGCCGGTAAAACTGAAAATCTAGAAACCAAAGATGCTATTCGCGAAGGCTTACAATTTCTAGATAGAAGTTATTTCCATATTTTAATGGAAAACGGCGATACTGCGCCATCACCACCTTCCGCTCCTTCTAGTGCTACGGCAAGTTCTCCTCAACAAACTACACGATTACAAGCAGAAATTAATCCTGCAGCATCCATGCTGGTTAACGTTGAAGAAATTATTAATGAAGTAGAAAGTGCTAGACCAGAATTAGATGTTGCAAAGCTCCAGGCCGGTGATGTTCTAGATGATCGCTATAAGTATCTTCGTCGAATTGGTAAAGGAGCTTTTGGTACCGTAATTTTGATGGAAGATACCGCTGTAGGCGAGCAAATTATTCTTAAATTTTTGAATGCACACATCTCAGCTGACGCAGAAACCATGCAACGTTTTGTGCACGAACTAAAGTACTCCCGAAAAATAACTCATCAAAATGTAATTCGAATTTTCGACTTCATAAAAATCCAGGGCGTGTTTGCTATTTCGATGGAATATTTTAAGTCAAAAGAATTAAGTGATGTAATTCGTGGCAAGCCTATTGATACTAAACGCGCAATTAAAATCGCCAAGGATATATGTGAAGGAATGTCTGCTGCACATGAAGTAGGTATTGTACATAGAGATTTAAAACCTGCTAATGTCCTAATCAATGATAATGACGAAGTTAAAGTTGTTGACTTTGGAGTTGCTGCTGCACAAAGCTCAGGTGATACAGAGTTGACCAAAACAGGTTTTGTTATAGGCTCACCAAAATATATGGCTCCTGAACAAATTTTGGGTAAAAAAGTGGATCAGCGTGCGGATGTGTACGCCATGGGTATCATCATGTATGAAATGTTTACTGGTACAGCGCCCTATACAAAGGGCGATCATATGGCCGTTATGTATCAGCATGTGCAAGGAAGCGCCAAAAAACCGCATGAATTGAACACTGATTTAAATCTAGATTTAAGTAAAGTAATCACAAAAGCTATGACTGTTAATCGTGATGACCGCTATCAGAGTATGCAAGAAATTCAAGACGCAATCTCAAAATTCCTATAAAAATTGAATTTTTAGGGATTTAGTATAAAAAACAGGTTGATAAAATAAGCTATTTAACATTTATTTAGTTTTAACAATTAACAAAAAATTAACTAATAACTTGCACCTTTCGCAAGTACTACTTGATAATAAGCTATGGCAAGAATTGACGCATTTTTAAAACTTGGGCTACAGCAAGGTTGCTCAGATATTCATTTAGCGGTTGGTATACCTCCAATGCTCAGAATGAGCGGTGAACTATTACCCATTAAGTTTAGAAACTTAAGTAGCACTGAACTTGATACTTATATCAATGAAATACTTACCGAACTGCAACAAAAGGAATTTAGTCGTGGAAATGATGTTGATTTTTCACACGTCACTGATGATGGCACGCGTTTTAGAGCTAATGTATTTCGTAAAACATCTGGTACAGGTGCTGTGTTTAGATACATACCGACCGAAGTTCCAAATCTCGAAAAACTCAATTTACCACCAATCATTCAAAAATTGACTACTTATCATCAGGGTATGATTCTAGTGACGGGTGCAACTGGAACAGGTAAATCAACCACACTTGCGGCTATGATTGATCACATGAATGCCTCTCGCGAAATTAACATTCTGACTCTCGAAGACCCCATTGAATTTGTACATCCCAGTAAAAAAGCTCAAATAATTCATCGTGAAGTTGGAACCCACGTAAACAGTTTTTCTGACGGCCTACGAGCCGCTTTACGTGAAGATCCAGACGTTATTCTTGTCGGCGAGATGCGTGATGAAGAAACTATTAGCTTAGCTATGGAAGCTGCTGAGACCGGCCATTTAGTCTTAGGAACTATGCATACAACCACGGCTGTAAAAACTATTGACCGTGTCATTGATGCCCTACCAAGTGAAAAACGTGAGCAAGCGAAATTATTTTTATCCACCAGTTTAAAAGGTGTAATTAGTCAAGTATTGTGCAAAACAGCTACAGGACGAGGTCGACAAGCCGCTTTAGAAATAATGATACCAAATCGTGCTATATCTAAACTCATATTAGAAGATAAAGTACATATGATTGGCTCGCAACTACAAACCGGTAAGGCTCATGGAATGCAATTAATGGACCAGCATTTATTGGAACTAGTTACTAATAAAGCTATTGATCCAGATGACGCTTACTTGAATGCTAAAGATAAAACCTTGTTCGAACGTTATGCATCAACTGACATAATAAGCCCTGAATAAACCAAGCTTACTCAACTTAACAAAGCATTTTTATGACAAATCACCCAAATAATATTATTGACCGCTATCTTAAGCTCATGACTGAGCGGGATGGTTCCGATTTGCATTTTTTAGCCAACAATCCTCCACGCACACGCCGTTACGGAAAATTAATTGATTTAGAGTCTGTGCTTTTAGATTCAATGCACGTGCAAAAGGCGATTTTTCAGATAATGAAATCTCGTTCGCTGGCTGAATTTGAAGATGATAACCAATGTGATTTTGCCTATGATTTACCTGGTATAGCTAGATTCAGGGTTAATGCGTTTAGACATCTGAATGGCATGGGCGTGGTTATGCGTACCATTCCGGAACAACCTCTTACTCTTGAACAACTACAAACACCTGCTTCAATTAAAAATATGTGTACACATAAGCATGGTTTAGTTTTGGTCACAGGTAAAACAGGTTCTGGTAAATCAACAACCATGGCTGCCATGATTGATCACATAAACAGAACCAAACGAGGGCACATTCTCACAATCGAGGATCCAGTAGAATTCCAGCATCAAAAAATTAAAAGTTTAATTAGTCAACGAGAAGTTAAAGCACATACAAAAAGTTTTGCCTCCGCATTACACTCGGCATTTCGTGAAGATCCAGATGTCATCTTAGTTGGCGAAATGCGAGACGCTGAAACCATTGGGATTGCTGTTACTGCGGCTGAAACAGGAATTTTAGTTATGGGGACCTTGCATACTAATAGCGCCTCGGCAACAGTTGATCGAATCATCAATGTGTTTCCAAGTTCAGAACAAAATCAAATTCGCACTATGCTTTCTACCTCATTGCGTGGAATTATCTCTCAACAATTACTGCCTAGAGCCAGTGGCAAAGGTCGTGTTGCTGCATTAGAGATTTTAGTCAATAATTCAGCAATTGGTAATATGATTCGACAAGGAAAAACAGACCAAATTAACAATGCTATGACCAGTGGAAAACGTTATGGTATGCAGAGTATGGATGGTCATTTAAAAGAATTAGTAGCTGATGAAATAATCACGGGTGAAGAGGCCTATATGAATGCCTTCAATAAAGACAACTTTTCTCAGTTCGCTCCAGAAAATACAGAAGAAAGCTAATTTTTAATCCCTCTGGACTGATCTAAGCTCAGGAAAACATCAAGCGTCTATGGCATAATAGCGAGATTAAATTTACACTATTTGAAAGACCTAGATGACTGAAAAACAAAGAAAAATTATAGTTACAGCCGCTCTTCCCTACGCCAATGGCGATATTCATATGGGACATATGCTGGAATACATTCAAACTGATATTTGGGTTCGTTTTCAAAAACTTCGTGGGCATGACTGTCAGTTTATGTGGGCCAGTGATGCACACGGCACACCTATTATGCTTAGTGCTAAGAAAAAAGGCATCACTTCGGAAGAACTAATAGCCGACATGCACGCACAGCATCAAGCGGTGTTTGATGATTTTTTAATTGGCTACGACAACTTTCATTCAACTCATTCTGATGAAAATGCTGAAATAGTTAGTGATATCTATAATAAATTAAAAGCTAATGGCCACATTATAGAGCGTGAGATAGAACAAGCATATGATGCAGAAGCTAAAATGTTTTTGCCTGATCGTTTTATCAAAGGCACTTGCCCTAAATGTAAAACTCCAGACCAATACGGTGATAGCTGTGAGTCTTGTGGCGCAACTTACAACCCTACTGACTTATTAGAAGCTACATCAGTAGTCACTAACACCACACCAGTTCTGAAAAAAACCAATCATCACTTTTTTGCACTCTCACATTTTTCGGAAAGACTGCAAGAGATTGTGAATTCGGGATTAGTCCCACAGAGTATGGCAAGTAAATTAAAGGAATGGTTTGATGCGGGCTTACAAGACTGGGACATCACACGTGATGCTCCGTATTTTGGGTTTAAGATTCCTGGAACAGAAGATAAGTATTTTTATGTTTGGTTAGATGCTCCAATCGGTTACATGGCCAGTCATAAAAACTATGCTGATAAACATAATACCCAGGACTTTCCTGCAGCATGGTTAGCTGATAGTGATTCTGAAATTTATCATTTCATCGGTAAAGATATTGTGTACTTCCATGCTCTCTTTTGGCCAGCAGTTTTGGAAGGCGCTGGTTATAAATCACCAACCAAAGTTCTTCCCCATGGCTTTTTGACTGTTGACGGTCAAAAAATGTCAAAATCTCGTGGTACATTCATTAAAGCTCGAACCTATTTAGATCACCTTCAACCAGAATATTTACGCTATTACTTTGCTGCTAAGTTAAATTCTAGCATTGAAGACATTGATTTAAACCTAGAAGATTTTGTACAAAAAGTAAATTCAGATTTAGTGGGTAAATTAGTAAACATTGCTAGTCGTTGTGCTGGCTTTATACATAAATTATTTGATAGAGAATTATCTGCTGAATTAGACGATGCAGAAATGCACGCTGACTTATTAGATTCTTCTGAATTTATTGCACGCAGTTACGAAGAGCGTGAATACAGCCGTGGCATGCGTGAAATAATGCGTCTAGCTGATGTAGCTAACCGCTATATCGATGAGAAAAAACCATGGATATTGGCCAAAGAGATGGCTGATAACCCAGTGAAGGCTAGTGAAGTTCAAGCGGTATGTACCCAAGGAATTAACGCCTTTCGAGTACTTATTCACTACCTCAAACCGGTGTTACCCGAATTGTCTATTAATGCAGAAGAGTTTTTAAATAGTCGAACAACTAAATGGGATGATATTAAAAGTCCACTTTTGGCACACAAGATTAATAAATTTAAACCCTTACTTAAACGCGTAGAAACAAACACAATTGAGGCTATAGTTGAAGCAAGTAAAGAAGATTTATTAGAATCGACAGTTGCTGTAAATAGTAATTTTGAACCCTTGGCTGAAGAAATTACTTTTGATGAGTTTATCAAAGTTGATTTGCGTATAGCACGTATAAGTAATGCTGAAGCAGTTGAGGGCTCTAAAAAATTATTAAAGCTCACACTAGACTTAGGTAATCATACACGAACGGTTTTTTCTGGCATCAAAGATGCTTATAACCCTGAAGATATCAAAGATCGCTTAACCATTGTGGTAGCAAATCTAAAGCCACGGAAGATGCGTTTTGGCATATCTGAAGGAATGGTTCTTTGTGCTAGTGGAAAAAAAGATGGCGAGGGTATTTACTTGCTAGATGTTGATAGCGGTGCAACACCAGGCATGCGCATCACCTAAACTTAGGATACCGAAATTTCGACAAATTAACATGACAGAACTATTTCTCATCATTGTTAGCACCGTCTTAGTCAATAACTTTGTTCTGGTTAAATTCTTAGGATTGTGCCCTTTTATGGGCGTTTCTCAAAAATTAGAATCGTCCATAGGCATGGCCCTGGCTACAACTTTTGTTCTCACCTTATCTTCTGTATGTAGTTACTTGGTAAATACCTACTTTCTTGAGCCTTTTGGAATTGAGTTTTTACGTACCTTAAGTTTCATTTTTGTCATTGCTGTGGTGGTGCAATTCACTGAAATGATGGTTAGAAAAACCAGTCCTCTGCTATACAAAATTTTAGGCATTTACTTGCCTTTGATTACAACTAACTGTGCAGTACTTGGCGTGGCATTGCTCAATGTGCAAGAAGCACATACCTTCGTACAGTCCGTTTTTTATGGCTTAGGTGCTGCCTTAGGTTTTTCCTTAGTAATGATTTTATTTGCTGCCATGCGTGAACGCTTGCAAGCAGCCGAAGTACCTCTTGCCTTTCGCGGAGCTGCAATTGCCTTTATAACAGCAGGAATGATGTCTTTAGCCTTTATGGGTTTTACAGGCTTGGTTAAATTCTAGATGATTAGCGCATTGATTATTTTCGTAATTGCCGCAATTGTTCTTGGAGCAATTTTAGGCTTTGCCTCAGTGCGTTTTCAGGTTGATGAAAACCCAGTAGTTGAACAAATCAATGCCATACTTCCACAAACACAATGTGGGCAGTGCACATTCCCAGGTTGCAAACCTTATGCAACCGCAATTGTTAATGGTGAGGCCGATATCAACCAATGCCCTCCGGGTGGAGAAGCAACAATCCAAGCTCTTGCAACACTTTTAGGCTTAGAAGCAAAACCTTTAAATCCCGATAATGGTATTGAAGAAAAAACTACTGTAGCAATTATTGACGAAGCCACATGCATTGGCTGTACTTTATGTATTCAAGCCTGTCCAGTGGACGCAATACTAGGCGCAGCAAAGCAAATGCACACAGTAATTGCCTCAGAGTGCACAGGTTGTGACCTGTGCTTACCACCGTGTCCAGTTGATTGTATTGATATGGTAGAAGTGAATGTTAGTTTACAAAGCTGGCATTGGGAATTACCACAAACAACTAGTAAGCTTGCTTGATGGATATTTTACTACGCGAAGCAGAGTTTCAATTCCCAGGCGGAATAGACTTGCCTGCAATGAAGGAAATCTCAACCAATGATCGAATACGCATCATGCCTATTCCATCACAACTGATATTGCCAATTAAACAACATGCGGGCTTAACGGCAAAAGCTATTGTAAATGTTGGAGATCAAGTTCTAAAGGGTCAATTAATTGCTGAGCTACAAGGCGAAGTAAGTGCAAATATACATGCTCCAACTTCTGGAATCATTGTAAGCATCGGACCCTATCCTGTTCCGCATGCATCTGCCCAAGTTTCCGATTGTATTCGCATAATACCTGATGGCAAAGATGTTTGGATTGAACGCCCAGTTACACCAAGACACTATCAAAGCCTAAGTAATCAAGAAATAATAAATGTAGTAAGAGACTATGGAATTGTTGGTTTGGGTGGCGCAGTATTTCCAACTGAAGCCAAAATAAAACCATCAAGCAATAATTTAAAAGCCCTAATCATCAATGGCGCTGAATGTGAGCCTTATATTTCATGCGACGACATGTTGATGCGAGAGTATGGCGAAGACATTATTGAAGGCATTAAAATTTTATTGCAATTAACTGGAGCGCCACGTTGTATCTTTGCAATTGAAAACAACAAGCCTACAGCTATATCCATAATTCGCGAAGCTCTACGCGACTCAGCTGATTTACGAATTGAATTATTTTCATTGCCTAGCTTATACCCACAAGGTGGGGAGAAACAATTACTCCAAAGTCTAACCAACGAAGAAATACCAAAAGGCAAGTTACCGCTAGACTTAGGTTATTTAATGTTAAATGTTGGAACAGTTAAAGCGATTCGTGATGCGGTTATGGAAGACCAACCCCTTATTAGTCGCGTGGTTACTGTTACTGGCGATGGTGTAATGCATCCACAAAATGTAATGGCGTTAATTGGAACACCAGTTATTGAATTAATCGATTTTTGCGGTGGTTACAAATCAAAGTCATCTCAGACCCATCAGCTTATTATGGGCGGACCCTTAATGGGAGTCAGCTTACCCAGTGATGCCGTACCACTTGTTAAGGCGATGAACTGTTTATTAGTAGCCAGCCCAAAAGACACACAACCACAACTTGAACCTAAGGCCTGTATACGATGTGGCGAATGCTCCCAAGTTTGTCCTGCTAATTTATTACCGCAGCAACTATATTGGTATAGCAAATCAAAAAATTATGTTGAAGCAGAACGCTTTAATCTTTCTGCCTGTATTGAATGCGGCGCATGTGATTACGTATGTCCAAGCCATATACCTTTAGTACAATACTTTAGGCACGCCAAAGGTGAGATAAAAGAACGCCAAGAACAAAAAATAGCATCTGATATTGCACGCGAACGTTTTGAATATAGAGAACAGCGTTTACAAAAAATTGCAGATGAAAGAGCTGCAAAACTGGCAGCAAAAAAATCGGGTATGCAAAACAAAACCCAAACTAAAAAATCAGCTATTGATGAAATTATGCAACGTGCTAAAAGTAAAAAGAAGCCTGAAGAAAACTGAACATGTATTTTAAAGTTCTTTCCTCACCATTCTTGAAACCTAAGAACAATATCACTAAAGTGATGTTGCACGTCCTACTTGCCCTCTTACCAGCCTTAATCGCATATATTTGGTATTTTGGTTGGGGCATATTTTTTAATATTATCATTGCCTGCTTAAGTGCAATAATGTTTGAAGCTTTTGCTCTAAAAGTTCAAGATAAGCCAATAATACCTGCCATCACTGATTTGAGCGCAATAGTCACCGCCGTTCTGTTAGCCTTTGCATTACCACCCTTATGCGCATGGTGGATTACAGTTTTTGGTACTGGCTTTGCTATCTTAATTGCTAAGCATTTATACGGAGGCTTGGGTTACAACATTTTTAATCCAGCAATGGCTGCCTACGTAGTACTTTTAATTTCGTTCCCTAAAGAAATGGTTGTTTGGCTTGCTCCACGAGGCGTTGATCTTGGTTTGGAAACCGTAAGCGTTGCTCAAACCATTGAGTATATTTTTAGAGGCGCTATCGGTAACGCTTATGCTTTAGATGCAGTCACTAGCGCTACACCATTGGATATATTAAAAACTGATCTTGGCGGCATGCAAACCATGCAAGAGATAAAGACTCATCCACTTTTTGGCTCTATGGGCGGGCATGGTTGGGAGTGGATTAATAACTGGCTAGCCATTGGTGGGTTTTATTTATTAGCGGTAAAGGTTATTCGCTGGCATATACCAGCAGCGGTATTAGTTAGTCTTATTTGTATTGCTACTGTCTTTAATATCTACGATCCTGGGCATTACGCAAAAGCAACTTTCCATGTCTTTACTGGTGCTGCAATATTATGTGCTTTTTTTATTGCAACTGATCCCGTGACTGCAGCAACCAGTGTTAAAGGTCGGATAATTTACGGAATTGGAATTGGTTTACTGATTTATATAATTCGCACATGGGGCGGCTATCCAGATGCAATCGCCTTTGCGGTTTTACTTATGAATATGTGCGTACCTTTAATTGACTACTACTTTAAGCCAATTGCCTACGGACACAAAAAAATAAAATAATGACCACTGAAAAGACACCAGCTAATACACTTAAGAAGGCTATATTTTTAGCAGCTGTGATGTTGGCTGTCTTTAGTTTTATTACTGCAGTGATGATCGCTTTCACACATCAAAAGACCGCTCCCATCATTGAAAAAAATCAACATGAATTTCTAATGCAAAGCCTAGCAGCTGTAATGCCCATTGACAGTTATGATAACGATTTAATAGCTGATAGTTTTTCAATAAATCATTCATTACTAGGTAAAGATGAATCGGTCATTTACCCTGCTTTTAAAAACTCAAAGCCCGCTGGTGCAATCATTACAACCGTTGCCCCTAATGGTTACAATGGCAAAATAAAACTGATTGTTGGTATCAATTACCAGGGCCAAATTCATGCTGTAAGAGTTGTAGAACATAAGGAAACACCTGGACTCGGCGATCCAATTGAAATTAAACGCTCAAACTGGATTCAACAATTCTCAGGGAAATCTATTACAAGTCCCGATGTAAAGAATTGGGCTGTAAAAAAAGACAATGGAGAATTTGATCAACTGACTGGAGCAACCATTACACCTAGGGCAGTTGTGTCTGCTGTAAAAAATGCTTTAATTTTTTACCAAGAACAAGGTGATATGATTTTCTCTCACGTTTCTGAGCAAAAAATCGTGGTCAACAATCATGACTGAAAACTCTTTAGGCACTAGCATTGACTCTAAAAAAATCATTCTTGATGGTCTTTGGTCAAATAACCCTGGCATTGTGCAATTGCTTGGCTTGTGTCCTCTTCTTGCAGTTAGTGCTACTTTGATTAATGCGCTTGGCTTGGGGCTTGCAACCTTAATTGTACTCACCCTCTCAAATTTTGCAGTCTCATGTATCCGCAATATAATTCGTCAGGAAATCCGTATTCCTGTGTATGTATTAATTATTGCCTCATTAGTGACTTGTGTAGAATTACTAATGAATGCATACACGCACGAACTGTATGTTGCTCTAGGTATTTTTATTCCTCTAATAGTAACTAACTGCGCCATAATCGGAAGGGCTGAAGCCTTTGCTTCAAAAAATAATCCACTAAAAGCAGCCTTAGATGGTTTTAGCATGGGCCTGGGTTTTACTTTAGTGCTTGTAGTATTAGGTGGATTGCGTGAAATAATTGGCCAAGGAAGTTTGTTACGTGGTGCTGATATGTTATTTGGCAGTCAAGCTGCAGAATGGACAATCCAAATATTTCCCCAAGAAAATGGCTTATTACTTGCCATCCTTCCACCGGGTGCGTTTTTCTTTTTGGGCTTTTTAATTGCATTAAAAAATATGATTGATAGTAAATACGCCCAAGGCGTAATAACGACAAACCTAGCCGATTCCTCATTAGCATTAGATATTGCAAGTGAACAGTCATCATGAATAAGGCAAAACGTACCGAAATATTCAGTCGATGGAAAGCTCAAAACCCCAAGCCTGAAACCGAACTCAATTATTCATCACCTTTTGAATTATTGATTGCAGTGATACTTTCAGCTCAAGCTACAGATATTGGAGTGAATAAAGCGACAGACAAATTATTTCCCGTTGCTAATACAGCTGAAAAAATTTACAAACTAGGCTTGCCAAAACTGAAATCCTATGTAAAAACCATAGGTCTGTACAACGCCAAAGCAAAGAATGTTATCGCTACATGCAAAATACTAATGGACAAATACGACGGTGAAATACCACGGACACGTGAAGAGTTGGTAGCATTGCCCGGAGTTGGACGGAAAACAGCAAATGTGGTCTTGAATACTGCCTTTGGCGAGGCCACAATGGCCGTAGACACGCATATATTTAGAGTTGGCAACAGAACTGGGATTGGACCAGGTAAAGACGTTCTTGAAGTAGAAAAACGCTTAGTCAAGCTTATTCCAAGCGAATTTCTAATTGATGCTCATCATTGGATGATTTTACATGGCCGGTATATTTGCAAAGCCCGAACTCCTGACTGCCCAAACTGCCTAATTAACGATTTATGCGAATTTCGTAAAAAGACCAAAGCATAAAGCACTTTACTGAAATAATTTAAACATGACCTAGGTCTGCTTAAGCAAGAGAAAATAAACTATGTTCTATGGAGATCAACGCGACGAAACTCGCCAGTTTTTTTTTACCGTATGGGAAAAAATGCAAATAAAAGCACCGCTACTGCCCCTCGAGGCCCAGATAGCTAGTGTGCTTGATTGGCATCCTGAATACCATGGTTTATTATCTAAAGATCATAACAAAGAGGCCGACTTTACAATCGAGCAAGGCCAAAGTAATCCATTTTTACATATGGGCATGCATTTAGCATTGCGTGAACAGCTTGGCACTAATCGCCCTATTGGATTACAGGCAATTCACCAACAATATTGTGCAACATTAGGTGATGAACATGATGCGGAACATCAAATGATTGAAACGCTGGGTGAAATTTTGTGGGAAGCACAACGTAATAACCAAGCACCAAACGAACAACGCTATTTACAGTTACTTAAAGACCGGCTGCCCAACAAATTTAAATGAGCTTAAACTATGCAGAAAGCAAAAAATAATCCTTATCCAGTAAGAGGAACAGGCTTAGGCTTGCGCCGTGAAATGAGTACGGTATTAAGCGAACAAGCCGAAGACTTATTTGATTCAGGTCGCTTATCTTTTTTTGAAGTAGCCCCTGAAAACTGGATGGGTGCAGGTGGACGCTTAAAGAAACAATTCAGAGCTTTTACCGAACGTTATCCATTTGTTACACATGGACTATCTTTATCCATTGGCAGTCCTGCCCCACTAGATGAAGCGTTTGTTAAAAACATCAAAGTTTTTTTAGATGAGCACGACATTAAATTTTACACCGAACATTTGAGTTACTGCAGCGATAACGGACATCTTTATGACTTAATGCCCATCCCATTCACTCAAGAAGCCGTGACTTATCTAGCTGACCGCATTAAACGTGTACAAGATATTTTGGAGCGAAGAATTGCAGTTGAGAATATTTCATATTACGCTGCTCCCGGACAAGAAATTGCAGAAACTGATTTCATCAATGCTGTTCTACAAGAAGCTGATTGCGATTTACTTTTAGATGTAAATAATATTATTGTAAACAGTATAAATCATAATTACGATGCAGAAAAATTTCTGTACAGCATGCCCAAAGAACGGGTGGTGTACTTTCATGTTGCTGGACACTATGTTGAAGCCGAAGATTTACGTGTGGATACCCATGGTTCAGACGTATCTAAAGAAGTATGGGAATTACTAGATAAAGCCTATGACCATTTTGGAGCAGTACCTACTTTATTAGAAAGAGATTTCAATATTCCACCTTTGCCGGTGCTGATGCAAGAAGTAGACAAGGTAAGTGAAATGCAAAAAGCCAGACAGCCCAAAATCATACAAGTTGCCTAAAATAAACTATGACTACGCAAAATTTCAAGGACATTCAATACGCATTTGCTAAACATTTGCGTGATCCCGATAATACTCCTGGATTTGAAGGAATTGAAGATCGACGTTTAAAAATATATCGCGAACTTTTTTTCGGCAATATGAAAAGTTTAGTGTCACAAACTTTTCCAGTTCTTAAAAAATTCTATACCGAGGAACAATGGGATCAAACGATTCGTAGCTTTATGGTCAAGCATGAATCCACAACTCCGCTGTTTTTAGAAGTTTCGTCTGAATTCGTTGAATATTTACAAACCAGCCACGAGCCAACTGAATTTGATCCACCATTCATGCTTGAGTTAGCTCACTACGAATGGGTTGAACTGGCCATTTCAGTAATGGATGTAGATATCGATGAAAGCGCTATAGATGAAAGTGGCAATCTAGCTGATCAAGTTCCCTATCTTTCGCCATTTATCAGCTCATTGGCTTACTCTTTTCCAGTGCATGAAATTAAGCCTGGATATGACCCAAGTACAAAAGTTGATGAAGCCACCTTTTTACTGGTATACCGAAACCAAGAAGACAAGGTCGAATTCATGCTGCTTAATGGCGTATCGGCTCGTTTGATTGCCCTACTACAAGAAGACGCTGCAAAAACTGGAATTCAGTTGCTTCAACAAATCGCTGAGGAGTTAAAACACCCAAACCCGCAAGCCGTTATTGATGGTGGAATGGGTTTGCTTCAACAGTTTAAAGATAAAGATATAATATTAGGTACATATAATTCATAGTCTTTGTAATATATGAAGGCTTATTTGGGTTAATGCTACATACGTTTTATTTATTGGGAGAACAATATGCAAGCACTTTTTAGTCTTTATGACTCAATTACAGAAAAACTTAAGGATGCCAATGACTATTTATGGCCTTTATTACTTCGGGTAATCTTATTTTGGGAATTTTTTGAAGCTGGAAAAGAAAAACTTAACGGTAGCAATTGGTTTGCAGGTGTTCAAGAAAATTTCCCAATCCCATTTAGTTGGTTAAGTGCTGACATAAATTGGATTGCGGCAACCTGGGGAGAATTAATTTTATCCGTAATGCTTTTACTGGGTATATTTACACGTTTTTCAGCTATTTCACTGATTGTGATTACCGGTGTTGCTACTGCAGCGGTGCATTGGCCTGAAAGCTTTAGCAGTATTTCTGAATTATGGAATGGCTATGCCATTAGCAATAAAGGTGCAGGAAATTTCAAACTTCCATTACTCTTCATCTTAATGCTTTTACCACTAGTATTTAATGGTGGCGGCAAGTTAAGTCTTGATGCGCTTTTACTTAAAATAACCAAACGAAATACAACTACAACAGGCTCTCCAAATATTGCGATAAGTTTCTCCTTAATTTCATTAATAACTGCAATCGCTTTGATCTGGGTGTTACCTAAAACCGGAATTGGCTTAGTCGCGCTTGCTTTAGTTTTATTTGTTGTAGGGCGTGGAAAAACTAGCTAGACTCAAACGTTGTATTAGAAATAAAAAAATACCATCTCTTATGATGGTGTTTTTTATTTTTCTTTGCTAAATAAGTAACATATTTTCATTGCTCCCAACACGATATAAGTTTCACTTAAGAGTAACCCTACTATCTAGTCTATGCTCGGGTTGAGTATTATAATTTACGCTGTATCCAATAATTTCAATCACCGCTAGTAAATATCTGTAACAAGGCTACTAAATAGCAACTTAAATACGCTAATTTCACAATTTTTGATGCATAGTGGCAAACAAAATGCTATTGTCTTGCCATGGAAACTAATCGACTAGAATTAGCAAAAGATCAAGTACTTTTTAGCGAAGGTGACAAACCTGATAATGCCTACTTAATTGAAAGTGGCGAGATTGAAGTCAATACAGTAAGTAATGGCAAAAACCTCATTTTAGGTATTCTAACAAGCGGTGACATATTAGGCGAAATGGCCATTATTGATCAATCGGTTCGTAGTGCTGGCGCCATTGCTAAAACCGATTGCGTTTTAATCAAAATCACTAAAGACCAATTTCTTGAACGTTTGATCAAGTCAGACCCCATTGTTCGCTCCTTGTTGATTAGTTTATTAAGACGTTATCGCAGCACCCTCTCAACGTTAAAGGGTGAAGAAGAAGAGCTCAGTTTTTCAGATACCAATATCTTTGAGCGTGTAACTATCAATAAAATTCGCTTAGAAGGTCAACTTCGTGCCGCCATTCTGAATGACGGCTTAGACCTAAGATTTCAACCTGTATTAAATTTAGAAACTAATGAAGTTGCAGGTTTTGAAGCCCTTGTTCGTTGGAACCATCCTGAACATGGATTTATATCACCAGATGAATTTGTATCTTTGGCCGAAGAAACTTCGTTAATATTTGAAGTTGGAGAATACGTCATTGAAGAATCGTGCAAAGCTGTTAGAACAATGCTCGATTCAGGAAAATTTGAACATGTCTTTATTGCTGTAAATATTTCAGCAAGACAACTTGCTCACCCTGAGCTAGTTGAAAGTATTGCTGAATCTATTAAAAAACATAATATACCAAAAAACAGCATTAAAATTGAAATAACCGAGGGACTAGCTCTTGACACCAAAGAGGTTCAATACACAATTATTGAAGCACACAAAAATGGCATCGAAGTTGCATTAGATGATTTTGGTACAGGTTATTCAAATTTAACGCTTTTACACAAACTTAATTTTGACACTATCAAAATAGATCAAGCCTTTGCCCGTGGTGTTGTAGATGACCCAAGATCGATCATTTTAGTCAAAACAATTTGCGAAATGTGTAAGTCATTGGATGCCGACGTATTAGTTGAAGGTGTAGAAGATGGAATCATGCTTGATATTCTAAAAAACTTGGGCGCCATGTATGCTCAGGGATACTATATCGGCAAGCCACAAACGATGAACGAAATATTGCTTGATTCCTAATTTACAGTCTTTTGTGTACTAAGTACTCAACAGAACTGTAGAAAAAATATTCAAAAAACTCACATATATTAATTCCAAGGCGTTACAATGCACGCCTTTCCAGATGTAGCACTGCGCATTCTATAAACGAGTCGAAGAACACGTTTAGCGTTTAGCTACAACTCTCGTACGCTAACGCACAAGCCATCTCTATAGGCGCAATACATGACTACCGATACAAATACGGGTTCTACACCTGTTACTGGCCCTACATTCAAAGAATTAAAACTTAGTAATTACATAATCAAAGCTCTCGATGAAGTGGGCTATGAACAACCTACACCTATTCAAGCGCAAACTATCCCTCTGTTATTAGATGGTAATGATGTGCTTGGACAAGCGCAAACTGGTACAGGTAAAACAGCTGCTTTTGCTTTACCTCTTTTGTCTAATATTGATATTAAACAAAAAAATCCACAAATTTTAGTACTTGCACCAACCCGTGAATTAGCTATCCAAGTCGCTGAGGCTTTTCAAAAGTACGCTAAACACATTCCTGGATTTCATGTATTACCAGTTTATGGTGGTCAGGAATATGGCGGTCAAATTCGCTCACTCAAACGTGGCGTGCATGTAGTCGTTGGTACTCCAGGTCGTGTGATGGATCATATCCGTAAAGGCACTATGAAAGTAGATGAGCTCAAAGCCTTAGTTTTAGATGAAGCTGATGAAATGCTTCGTATGGGTTTTATCGATGATGTTGAATGGGTCTTGGAGCAAATTCCAGAGAAACGTCAAATCGCACTCTTCTCTGCAACTATGCCTAGTCAGATTAGACGCATTGCGACTAAGTACTTAAATGATCCACAACAAATTACCATTAAACAAAAAACTCAAACGGCTTCCACAATTCGTCAACGTTTTTGGCCTGTTCGTGGTGTTCGTAAGCTTGAAGCAATTACCCGTATTCTTGAAGCCGAAGATTTTGATGCCATTCTTATATTTGTAAGAACTAAAATTGCCACCGTTGAATTAGCCGAACGATTAGAGGCTAGAGGGTATGCAGCAACCGTTTTAAATGGTGATGTAGCTCAAGCGCAACGCGAACGCACAATAAATAATTTAAAAAATGGCAAGCTAGACATCTTAGTTGCAACCGATGTAGCTGCAAGAGGCTTGGATGTTGAAAGAATAAGTCATGTAATCAACTATGACATTCCTCATGACACCGAGTCTTATGTACATAGAATTGGTCGTACCGGTAGAGCTGGTCGTTCTGGTGATGCCATTTTATTTGTAGCTCCACGTGAAAAACGTATGCTCGCTTCAATTGAACGTGCCACTAATTCTAAAATTGAAATGATGGAACTACCATCAACTCAATCGATTAATGACAATCGAATAGTTAAGTTAAAGCAAAAAATTGCTGATACTATTAATAACCAAGATTTATCATTTTATGGCAATTTAATCAATGAATTCATTCAAGAGAATGATGCACCAGTAGAAAAAATTGCTGCTGCACTGGCTCATTTAATGCAAGGCGATACGCCATTCTTACTGTCCAATAAGCCAGAACCAAAATCAAAAGGTTGGGATGATGACAAGTCATCAAGAGACCGCGGTTCACGTGGTCGCGACAGAGATCGTGGTGAACGCAAACCAAGCCGTGACCGTAAACGTTCAGGCGCAGATGGCGGCCCTCCTGAAGCAGGCATGCAACGTTATCGCTTATCTGTGGGACATAATCATAAAGTCAAACCAGGTAATATTGTTGGTGCAATTGCTAATGAAGCCGGTTTAGATAGTAAAAATATTGGAAGAATTAATATTTTTGATGATCATAGCTTAGTAGATTTACCAAAAGGCATGCCAAAAGAAGTTTTTGATGATCTAAAAGGCGCTTGGGTATCAGGTCAAAAATTAAATATTGTACCTGCCGACAACAATGGTACTGAACGCAAACGTGAAAAACGTGATTATAAAGAGCGCGGCTTTAGTAAATCGAAGTCCACTGATAAACCAAAACCACGTAGATCACGAGATGAAGGAAATCGCGATTCAAAACGTGACGACAAGTCTAAAGAGAAACGTAATGAAGACGCTTCAGATAAAGATGGTTCAAAAAAGCCTACG
This sequence comes from uncultured Gammaproteobacteria bacterium, assembly GCA_905479875.1. Classification (GTDB taxonomy): domain Bacteria; phylum Pseudomonadota; class Gammaproteobacteria; order Steroidobacterales; family JABDMI01; genus JABDMI01. The sequence goes on along the minus strand of CAJQOG010000201.1, from coordinate 4,268 downwards.
CGTAAATCTGATGCAAAGCCTAAAAAGCCAAAAAAAGATAAACGCACCAAGGCTAGAAAAAAGAAGAAAGAAATTAAACGTAAGAAAACTTAATTTTTCGTTCTAGTGAATAAAATAAAAAAGCCTAAGACAAGTCTTAGGCTTTTTTATTTATGTAATTTACAAACTATTTTTCATAGTTAGAACTGCGTATCAATAGAATTCCATTCTACAGTATCAATAAATTTCTCTGGTAGCTTGTCTAAAGTATCTAAAGTAGCTTCAGCTTGTTTGCGAACTCTTGAATTTTCATGGGTTAAAAATGGTTTTACCAAAGTGGAGCACTCGGCCACTTTCAAAAAACCCAAACCCCATAAAGCGGCGCATAAATCTTGCGTATCATCTTTTGAAAGAGTACGTAAATAAGTATATTGAACGTCTTCCCCCATTTTTGTAAGATGTGCAACCGCAATTTCTCGTATGCCAGGATGCTCATCAAAAAGCATTGTTTTTGCTAAACCTTCGTTACCCCACACTTGCATTAAACTCAAGAAGGCTTCACGTCGTATTGGCATATGTTTGTCTTTTAAAGCAATTTTTAAAGCCTCTTGTTTTTTGTCTTTATCAAGGCCATGTAATAAATGAGAGGCTTTAAGACGAATATTCACATCTCTGTGCTTAAGTGCGCTTAAAATAAACTGCTCTGGGTCTGCAAGTTTATGCTTTAGAACTAATGCAAAACATGCTTTCGAAACTTCACTATCACTATCATTTAAGCCTTTAAGAATATTTAGTACATTCTCAGGTCCAATTAAGTAGTTTTCTATTTCGCCTATTAAATTACTATGATTAGCTCTACCGCATTTACGTAAGTGATAGAGTTCAGGCAAGGACATAACAAAGGCTTCAGCATTTTCAGGAGTTGCAATTTTTAACAGAGCAATTTTTGCAGCAGAACGTATTTCTGGAACCCAGTCATTAGCTCGCTTAAGTAAATCAGATATAGCAACTGGGTCAGATAAAACACCCAATTGTAAAACCGAGGATTCTCTCTTGTACCCATCCTTAAGTTCAGTGCAGGCTAATAATGTGTTTATATCTGTGCATTTGAGAATTGAATCAACACTCATGGTTTGTGGAGATACACGTTTGCTCTTTGGTTTTGAGGTCTCCATTAGAGCAGTTTCTGGAAATTCTTTTGAATCTCCAGTTAGCAACTTAGTCATGAAGTTTTTAATTTTATTAAGGCTCATACTAAATTTACATTTCCATGTGGTTTGACTTTCTACTTTACTTCAATTCTAAAGTTTTGTCTTTCATTTTTTCATATATAAATCAGCAAGTTAGTTATCGGCATGCTGAAATTTAAATATTTTACTCTTTATACTGACTCATATAATCCAAAGTCAGATCAACATAAGCTCTCACACCTGTTTGCATAATTGACTCATCGATAGTAAAAAACGGAGAGTGGTTAGATGGTGCAGTCTTAGGATCCGCGTCTTTTGGTACAGATCCTATAAATAAGAATAGACCAGGTACTTCTTGTGCAAAAAATGAAAAATCTTCTGCACCAGTCACCAAGTCAGGGGTAACAACACCAATATCACCCATAATACGTTCTAGGGTTGGTAACATTTGTGCGGTTAATTCGGGGTCATTTACCGTTACTGGATACCCCTCCTGAATAACCACCTCAACATCAGCTCCCGCGCTTTCACCTATCGCTTTTGCTGTTTTTACAATTCGTTTATGGATATCTTTACGCATCTCTAAATCAAAGGTACGAATGGTTCCCCAGAGCTCGACCAAGTCAGGAATAATATTATGGCGAACTCCACCATTGATTTTTCCTACCGTGATAATGGATGGTTGTTTAGTAACGTTTATTTGACGACTTGCAATAGTTTGTAAACCCAAAATAATTTGTGATGATATTACAATAGGATCAATTCCGCCCCAGGGTCTAGCACCGTGAGTTTGCTTCCCTTTTACAAATACTTCAAATTGGTCAACGGCAGCCATTGCTGGGCCTGAACGTACAGCAATTCGGCCACCTTGCATGTTTAGTCCTACATGCATTCCAAAAACTGCATCAGGTTTATATTTTTTAAATAAACCTTCTTTTAACATCAACTCTGCTCCACCCTCTTCACCGGGAGGTGCTCCTTCTTCAGCGGGTTGAAAAATAAATAATACATCACCTGCTAATTCAGCTTGTAAACTCGTAAGAATTTTTGCCGCACCTAATAACATAGCCATATGACTATCATGGCCACATGCATGCATTACACCAACGTCATTGCCTGCAAATTTCGCGGTTTTAGTTGAAGCAAAATCTAGCCCAGTATTTTCAGTGACTGGTAAGCCATCAATGTCGGCTCTTAGAGCTACAGTAGGCCCTGGCTTTGCTCCTTTTAATAAGGCCACCACACCGGTATGAGCTATTTCAGTTTGAACTTCTAAGCCAAGTTTCTGTAATTCTTCTGCAATTCGTTCTGCCGTTTTAAATTCTCTATTACTTAACTCAGGATTTTGATGAAACCAACGCCTTAGCTCTACAACATCTTGATGCTGTTCTGCAGCCATTTTGTCAGTAAGTTTTGTTGCTGGTCTAGCTATCAAGGAGGATGTTATTGCACAACTGATAAGTAAGATTGCGAAATTTTTATAAAAGGTATTTTTCATAATGTTTGCCAATAATCAATAATATTAAGTATGTGTATTTTCTGATTGGATTATACTATAAGGCATATTAAGCTCTTATTTATGATTGTAATGAAAAAAAAATACAGCAAAGCACTCCTCCTCCTTCTAGTTGCTCTAGCAATTTCGGCCTGTACATCCAAATTAACAAAAAGCACAGAACCAGCTGAAATTATAGAAATTACATCTGACTATTTAAAAAACATAGTCACAGTGCTTAGCGCCGACGACCTTAAAGGCAGAAAAAGTGGTACCGAAGGCATTGAAAAAGCGGCTATTTTTATTGAAAACGAACTAAACAGTTATACAAAAAAGAATGATATAAACATATATAGAGAGCCCTTTGTCGTTAAAGAACTTGAGACCTATAATATAATTAGCTTTATTCCTGGTAGCGATGCAATATTAAAAAACGAAGTCATTATCATTGGAGCTCATTATGACCATATTGGTGAGAACAAAACCGACTCCACCGATACCATTGCAAATGGTGCAAATGATAATGCTGCTGGAGTAAGTGCCGCTTTAGCCATTGCAAAATATTTTTCCAAAACAAGAAACAACAAACGAAGCATAATGGTCGCGTTATTTTCTGCTGAGGAATTTGGGTTAGTAGGTTCGAAACACTTCGCGCGTAATTTATCAGCGCAGAACATTCAAGTTTATTGCATGATAAATTTTGAGATGATAGGTATTCCAATGCAAACTAAAGAGTATCAAGCCTATCTCACTGGATTCGGCAGTTCAAATATGGCCGAAGTTATCAACCAACACGCAGACATGGAATTATTAGGGTTTTTACCACAAGCCCAAGAATATAATCTCTTTAAACGTTCGGATAATTATCCTGTGTTTAATGCATTACAAGTACCAGCACAAACTATATCTACTTTTGATTTTACTAATTATGAGTATTATCATCATGTTGAAGACGAGGCGGAAAAACTGGACTACCAACACATGGCTGATCTAGTTAATAATTTAATTCCAGCCATTGAAAAAATATCACAAAGCAAAATCCAAGAAATTAAATTAACAGTCGAGAATTAACCAATCCTAGAAATGCTGAAATAGCTTATTCAAACAATTAAGTTTTTAACAACTATGAAAAATTTATTCAAGCGCGCTCTTATCTTTGTCTGTCTTATTTGTATATTTAATTGCACGGGTAATACTAAAAATAATTCGCAAAAAGGCATTGCGACTTATCTTGGTAACGAAGCCATAATGGTTGAGCACGCAGATGTAAAAGTGTTATTCGATCCATTTTTCCATAACACTTTCAACATTTATCAAGCCGTACCTGAAGATATTCGGAAGGCCCTATTTTCTAATCAATCACCTTATGACGAAATAAATTTTATCTTCATAAGCCATGCTCATGCCGATCATTTTTCAAGTGGAGACTTAACCAAGTTTTTAAGGGCATTTCCACAAACCCAATTAATAGCGCCTAAGCAAGCAATTGATGCCTTAATTGACTTAGAGGATGCTCAAGACATAGTTAGCCAAATGCATCCTATTAAGCTTGAGTATAAAGACGAACCTAAGAGTATGAGTTTAGGTAATATTAAATTTGATGC
>CAJQOG010000200.1 GCA_905479875.1 uncultured Gammaproteobacteria bacterium | reverse complement strand
TCTTGTTTAATTATTAAAGACTATGATTATTATGCGGCTCAAGTGGGTTAGAAGGTTTGATGAATCTCAACTCCAAATAACAAACCATTTTCACTCTTAAGTGGAGTATCGAAATTCTGATAGCCTAAATTGACCCGCACTTTGCCCCACGAAGTTTCAGCAGTTCTGGCCAAATCAAATTGAAAACCATTGGCCGGTACAAAACTTTTTGAGTGTCTTTGATCAGGAGCACGGTTTATATTCAACTTATGCAATTGCATTTGCCAATCTACACTCGAAGTATCAGAAAGTATTGCCGATACACTTAATTGACGCCCATCACCATCAACCGGATGACCTATAGATTCACCTAAATAACGATAGCCTGATTGGTAAATTCCGTTCTGATAAGCACAATTTAATTTGGGCTTTGATTCTAAAAAATCACAAGCTGTATCGGCATATTCCAACCATACGCGTAAATTTTTATTAAAAAGTACGCGTGTATGTTCAAGGCCAAAAAGTCCTAAGTAACGGCTTGGAAACCCACCAGCCTCATCTTCTCCTATACCCTGTGTATATAAAGCTAAATCCATAGGTAATAGTTTTTGTTTCCAACGTATATCAAAGCCGGCCATTTGGTTGCCAGGCTCGTTTTCTCTGGTCAAACCATTCGAACCTATATTGTCTTGACCTAATAGCAGGTCTAAGAAACTATCAGAAGTTTCCGGACGACCCTCACCACCCCATTGCGCTGTGCGACTTAAGCCTATCTCTAAATTAGATTTCGGTTTGAAAGCCAAACGCATACCCAAATGATAGGCATCTGGTACAACCCTATCACCCTCCAATTGTCCTGCCGTTATAGAGTAATTCCAGGGTCCCATCCAGCTAAACCAACGATTCCCAAATGGTTTAGCGAAGTTCCTTTGTAAGCTCACGCCCGGAATGGGCCGGGCATTATTGGAATATATTAAACTACCTTGCCAACCAGGACCCCACCAGCGATCAACATATCCAGCGCTAACTATAGTATTTCCAAATACACCAGCAGCATAGGAGCCGTCAAAACGCACATTTTTCTTGTCACTAGCATTATCAACTAGTTGAGCTTCTAATCTATAGGCAAAACGATCGGTTAACTGAGATAAGCCGGCATTCAATTGCAAATCTGACCGTGCAGTGTTTTGGAAACCACGAATCAATGCATCTTCACGACTGGCAGTAAAGCCATATTCAGGATCAAACTGATAAATTCTTTTTTCTCGTGCAATCCGACTTTTAAGACGATCAAAAGAAAGTTTTTCAGAATCGTTAAGCTCATTATAATTATCGAAATTAGTTAGATCAAAATCAACACTTGCAACGGGTATAGGCCAAGTAGTAATTGGAGCCATTATTACTCCAGCATCAGCCAGAACTGTAACGTCATGACGTAATATGCTATCTCCAGCTTTGAGCCATGGTTCTGCATAACTTTGAACGACACATGAGCTTAGGATGAGAGTAAATAAAAAGTGCTTAAAGATTGATTTCATTCGAAAATTTAGTGGATAGCGATAATGGTGGGCATTTTAGCAAGTAATGCTTCAATTAGCATGAGCAATCAACAGAAATAGACGTTTTTAAACAATTCGTGCTTATAATTCTTAATTTATAGTCTATTTTTAATGGCATAAAGTTCTGAAACATGATTTACCACATAGCACTTCAAACCCTCAATTGCTTTATTAGGCATGTTTGCTTGCGGTAAAAAACAGATTGTAAAGCCTTGTCTTGCCATCTCCTCTAAACGCTCTTGCCCATAAGGAATTGGCCGAATTTCTCCTGAGAGACCGACTTCACCAAAAGCACAGCATGTCAGCGGCCAAGCTTTTTGATCATGTGCAGACATAACGGCCATCAATACCGCTAAATCTGCGGCTGTTTCTGTTGCCTTTAAACCACCAACAGCATTGATATAAACATCATAATCAAATAAGGCTATTTCTGCATGTCTATGCAAAACCGCCAATAGCATATTGAGTCTCTGTGCATCTAAACCCACAGCAACACGTCGTGATTGCGGCGAGGGTGATTGATCAACTAGAGCTTGAATTTCAATGAGTAATTGCCTTGTACCCTGCCGATTAGGGAAATAAATACTCCCAGGAACTGAATTTTGTCTTTGCTGCAAAAAAATTGCAGAAGGATTTGTGACCGGACGTAAGCCATTTTCAAGCATCGCAAAAACGGCTAATTCATCAGCCGCGCCAAATCGGTTTTTCACAGCACGTATAAAGCGATAACGACTACTTGGATCACTTTCAAAATACAATACCGTATCTACCATGTGCTCCAAAACACGTGGGCCAGCTATTTGCCCCTGTTTAGTTACATGACCAATCAAGATAATTGCGATACCTTGCTGTTTAGCCAAAGTAACCAGAGCAGATGTGCAATCACGTAATTGCGAAACGGTCCCTGCCGCACTAGTTGATGATTCTAAAGCTAATGTTTGAATTGAATCAATAATTATGCACTGTGGTTTGAGTTTGGATATCTGAACTAAAATTTTCTCTAAGCGGGTTTCAGCCATCAAAGTAAAATTAGCCGAATCAGGAACTTGCAAACGTTTTGCACGCATGGCAATTTGCTGTAATGACTCTTCACCACTTACATATAAAACCTGTCGTTCTTGACCTAAAGCAGCTGCAGTTGAAAGCAGTAAAGTTGATTTACCAATTCCCGGATCACCACCTAATAACACAACAGAACCAGCAACTAAACCTCCGCCAAGCACTCTATCAAATTCAGGGTCACAACTAGACCAGCGTAGAGCAATATCAGAAATTTCCACATCAGCTAACTTGGTTACCGCAGAGTCGCCCGAATAGTTACCTGTAGCCTGCAGAGTCTTAATTTTAGCGTCAGTGCTTATAGATATAGTCTCCAGAGAGTTCCATGCCTCACATTTAACACATTGACCCTGCCATTTTGGATGACTTGTCGAACATTCTGTACAAACAAAATGTTGTCTACTTTTCATAGCAATCCTTTATTCAATTTTTCTCATAGATTTACAATTTGTATAAAAATTAATAGTTTATAATCAATATTGTAAGAAAATAGAATTTTTTTCTAAAAATAAACATTATACTCAGCTGTAATAAAGAAACTTGTAATTAAGTAAAGACACACACAAACATCGGCTAATTAATATGCAAATATCACGTAGAAAAATAAATGCCGTAGTTTACTGCTGTGTATTTGCATTATTTGCTGGTTTAATTTCTAGCGATTTTTTTAAAAAACTAGAAATTAATGCCTATGACGCACATATGCGAAATAGTGAGCTCTTAACTCATCCAGATATCGTAATGGTCGTTATCGACGATGAGAGTATCGAGAAAATTGGAACTTGGCCTATTTTGCGTGATTTAAATGCGCATGTCATTGATTACATCAATACCGGTAATCCAAAAATAATAGCATCTACAGATCTCATGGCTCAAGAACAAAGAGACATGGGAGCTAACTACCTTGATGAGCTAAGAAATAAAATAGATTCCTTTGACAAAGGTCCTGAACTTGATAATTTAAAAAAAGAAATTAGTAATGCATTAAACGTTATTAATACAGATTTAGTTTTAGCTAATTCAATCAAAAGTACTAAAAACTATTTAGCACCGATTGGCTTGCTACCAACACAAAACATTATCCAGGATGAACAATTCACTGAAAATTTAAGACTCAAAACAAGCCTACACAATTTAACGGGATTAAATTACAACAAAACATCTCAACTATATAAATTTCGCCAAGCCAATACTATTTTGCAACCCTCTATCAAAACATATGGTCATATAAACAAACAATTGGATCAAGATGAAATCATACGCATTGAGCGTTTTCTTTGGGGCGTAGGTGATACTGTTATACCCTCACTAGCTTTCAGAATCTATTCTAACTCGTTAAAAATCTTATCTTCCGAACCAGATTTAAGCCCTAAAGATATTAAATTAAAGAACAATAAACTCACGATTAATGAACAAACACTAAACTTACCTGTTTCCGGAAAAATTAATACACGCTTCTATTCAGACGCACGTCACGAATTATTTAAAGAGTATAGCTTTTATGATGTTTTTACAGAGTCTATACCAAGTAAAGCTTTCTCCAACAAAATTGTATTAATTGGCAATACTGCAGCTGGTATAGGCACTCGTTACAAAGTATCTTCAGGGCAAAACCTAAGTGCTGTTGAGTACTTAGCGCATGTAAGCTCAAGCCTTCTCAATAATGATTGGATCAAACGCGGAAACAAACAACGAGCAATTGAAGTAGCAATTTATTTAATAATCGCCTTGTACTTGATATTTATTATCCCAAGAAGAAAAATACTCAGCAACGTTTTAATCTCTGGCTTTATTGCTTTGTGCTTATTGGTTTTTCAATTTGGCTCATTGGAATTTTCATATTGGTATAAGTTGATCACACCAGTTATATTTTTACTACTTGGTTTGATGACTTTATCATTTGCAAACTTAAGGTCAAAAGAGTTTATACAAGATAAATTACAAAAAGAGCATGATGAAACCAATTTACAACTCGGGTTAGCCTTTTACAAACAGGGTGCTTTAGACTTAGCCTTTGAAAAATTTGTACGATGTGGTGCTTCAGAGAAACTAAACCCTCCTCTTTACAATCTAGGTTTAGAGTACGAGCGCAAACGTCAATATGCAAAAGCTTCCTCGGTATATGAATATCTACAAAAAATTTCTCCTAATCATTTAGATGTTGAACAACGTATTCAAGAATCAAAAAATCTTGCACATAACAGCACTCAACAAATGTTTGGCAACGAGTCAAAACTTACTAGTCTATTATTTGGCAACGAGAAAATGGAAAACCCTCGATTAGGGCGCTATGAAATTGAGCGAGAAATCGGCCGAGGAGCTATGAGCATTGTGTATGCAGGACGCGACCCAAGCATCAACCGTACAGTTGCAATTAAAGTACAGAGTTTTGTTGGTGATAATCAGGAGATGTTACTAAAAATGCGCGAGCGCTTTATGACTGAGGCTAAAACCGCGGGTCAGCTCAATCATCCCGACATTATTACGATTTTTGACATTGGTGAAGAAACCGACTTAATTTATATTGCTATGGAGTTCCTTAGTGGGGAATCATTAGAACAAATACTTTCTAATTCCACTCTCACTGATGAAGAGATATTGAATATCAGTTATCGACTAGCTAAGGCTCTAGCTTACGCACATGCTCATAAAGTCATTCATCGTGATATTAAGCCATCAAACATTATATACAACCAAAAGAGCAAAGAAATGCATCTCACCGATTTTGGCATTGCTCGAATGCAGGACGCACACCTTACGCAAACGGGCCAAGTCGTTGGTACCCCATCTTATATGTCACCAGAACAAATCACTGGCAAACGTGTTGATCATCGCTCTGATTTATTTTCTCTAGGTACAACTCTATATCAACTGTTCAGCGGAAACCTCCCTTTCCAGGCCGACACTATGGCCACACTGCTTTATAAAATAACAATGGAAGCTCCAGTTCCGTTAGACTCAATCAGACCTGATTTGCCCCCTGAACTAACTCGTATTATTAGTCAATTGCTTAAAAAAGAAGCCGAGCAGAGATATCAAAGTGCAGAAGCCCTTGCAAAAGATCTAGAAGACTGTAAAAATGCTATGAAAAATACACCTTAAATACATGAATATAAACGGAAAAGTTGACCACATTGCTCTAACGCACCCAGGCCGAGTGCGCGAGCTGAACGAAGATGCTCTGGATTCAGATCTTGAATACGGTGTAGCTGTGCTTGCCGATGGCATGGGCGGTTACAACGCTGGTGAAATTGCATCAGAAATTACTGTTAGAACTATAGTTGAGATGGTAAAAGCAGGTCTTGGCAAATTAGAAAAAACGGCTCAAATTGATAATGAAACAGGATTTACTTGGGAAAGTATTGTTTTACGCGACTCAGTAAAGCGTGCCAATAAAATTGTATTCCAAACAGCCAATAGCAAAGACGAATATAAGGGCATGGGAACCACGGTTGTTGCGTGCTTATTTTTTGATAACCGGATCTCAATAGCTCATGTGGGAGACTCTCGTTGCTATAGGTTACGAGCAGGTACTTTTGAACAACTTACAACTGACCACTCTCTTTTACAAGAATTAGTATCACGTGGTTTTTACACCAAAGAAGAAGCTGCCCGTTCGCTGAACAAGAACTATGTTACTCGTGCAGTTGGAGTGGACAATTCAGTAGATGTAGATATCCTTGAAGATATTGTGCGGGTTGGTGATATTTACTTATTGTGTTCTGACGGTTTGTCGGATATGTTAGAAGATGAAGATATTCATTTAACTATTCGTACTTTCAGTGACAATCTTGATACCGCAGCTAAACAATTGATTGCATTAAGCAATGAACACGGCGGAAGAGATAATATCTCGGTTAGTCTTCTACAAGTTGTAAAATCGTTTGAAGAAAACAAGGGTTTTCTCAAGCGTTTTATCAGCTGGTTTTAAATTAATAGATAATACGCACGTTAAATTTTAATAAAAAATAGGAAAAGACAATGGCACGTTTGATTTTGAGCTTAGACGGAAAAGTTCTAGCAGAATACAATATGTCGAAGGAACGATACACAATCGGGCGCTTGCCTGATAATGATGTGCGAGTAGACAACTCTGCAGTGAGTGGTCACCATTCCCTTATTATCAACATTCTTAACGATTCTTTCCTAGAAGATTTAAACAGTACGAATGGCACCTATGTGAATGGCAAACTTGTCAAAAAGCATGCTCTACAGCACGGTGATGTTATTACTATCGGACAACACCAACTGCGTTATGTAGATGATGCTCATGACGAGCAACACGACCCGGATGAATTTGAACGCACAATGATTATCCGACCAGGCTCAGCTTCTGAGCCTAATGCACCAAGCTTAGACACTGTTAATAAAGCGGTTGCAAGCATGGATGCAAATGCGGCACCGATTGGCGCCTCAAAACCAATGCGCTTACCAAAAGGTAAGTTACAAGTATTAAGTGGAAAATTTGCAGGAAAAGAACTGGTATTAACTAAAGCCTTAACCACACTTGGACAACCAAAGATTCAAGTTGCGGCAATTAGTCGTCGTTCTGAAGGGTATTTCATTATTCATGTTGAAAGCGGTAAAGCGGGTAACTACCCTATCGTTAATGGTGATCCTATTGGCCCACAAGCCAGACCTTTACTCGACAATGACGTGATTGAACTTGCTGGAGTTAAAATGGGCTTCTTTTTAATTGAAGAAGACTAATACGACTCAGTAATCAAAAAAGCCATTCTTAATGAATGGCTTTTTTTTGCATGAATGAAAGTTTTATCTGGCTGCTAAATAATACTTAATCATTTACTATAAATATTTAAACCAATACAACGGCAACTCGTTGAGTGATTCCACACACCAAGGTGTAGGCAATCGTGTTAGCGGCTTTAGCAATTTCTGTAACTGAAAGCTCATCTCCCCATACTTGTACAGACGAACCGATTTCAGCCATTTCAGCGTTGCTAAGATCAATTGCAATCAAGTCCATCGATACCGTTCCAATGAGATTACATGCATGTCCATCAACATTTACAATCGTACCGCTTGGCAGTTCTCGCGGGTAACCATCGCCATAGCCAATCGCAGCTATACCTATGCGTGTTTGCGCATCCGCATGCCAGTTTTGCCCGTAACCAACACCCTCGCCTATTTCAAGAGTTTTGATTGAGATCAACTGGGATTCCAAACTCATTACGGGTTTAAGTTGCGATGCCTCTAGATGCTCCGTCTGAAAAGGGGAAATGCCATACAAGGCTATCCCAGGACGCATCCAAGTCGATTCTAGGTTATTCCGAGATAGCAAAGCGCCAGAATTTGGCAGTGAAAACTCAAGCCTCTCTATTTGTGACTTTTCAAAAGCATTTTTTACACTTTCAAATGCATTTGTTTGAGCAGTATTAAATGGGTCATCGATATCATCTGCATTGGCGAAATGACTCATAACCACTAAAGGTTTAGCTAGGCACTTTTCCAATCTCTCAAAATCCAAAATAAGTTGCGGCACTTGTTTAAGTAAAAAGCCAAGTCTATGCATGCCCGTGTCTATCTTTAACCAAACACCAAATTTGCACTTTTCATCATCTTTTAATCCTACACAAAAATCCTGTAAGCTTTGTAATTGCTCTGTATTATGGATAGCTAAGTCTATATCTAAAAGTTGGGCTAATTGCCAATCACTGAATGACATCGCTCCACTTAAAACGACAACTCTATTTTGAATGCCCGCCTCACGTAATTGCACCGCTTCAAACATACGCGCCACACCAAAAGCATCTTGCTTATCCATTTCTGAATCTAAAGTATTTGCGACATTTAAAAGACCATGCCCATAAGCATTAGCCTTAACCATCAGCATAAGTTTTTTGCCGCTAGCCGCCTGTTTTAGAACGGCATAATTATGCCTTAAAGCACTGGTATCAATGCGAGCGTGACATAAAGGTTTTGCGATTAATTTAGAGTTGTCTTGCATAGATAAATTTAATCAGCGAGGTAATCAACATCAGGATAATCATTAGGAATAAAATTCTCGAACTTAGTGTACTCACCTAAGAACTTGAGAACAATTTTACCTGTCGGACCATTACGTTGCTTACCAATAATAATATCTGCTTGGCCTTTTCGTGGATTGCTAGGGTCTTTATTGTAAAAATCATCGCGATAAATAAAAGTAATAACGTCGGCATCTTGCTCAATCGCACCTGATTCTCGTAAATCAGACAACACCGGTTGTTTATCAGTACGTTGTTCAATACTACGATTAAGCTGCGATAAAGCAATAACCGGTACTTCAAGCTCTCTAGCTAAGGCCTTTAAACTACGGGAAATTTCCGAAATTTCGTTTGTCCTATTTTCTACAGTACCTTTAACCTGCATCAATTGTAGGTAATCCACCAGCACTAAATCAAGACCATGTTCACGTTTAATGCGGCGTGCTCTAGCTCTAATTTCTGTTGGTGACAAAGCTGGCGTATCATCAATAAACATTTTAGAATTTTTTAACAAACTCATTGCCGAGCTAACACTATTCCAATCTTCAGGTTGTAATTTTCCTGACCTAAGACGAGTTTGATTAATACGACCTAAGGATGAAATCATTCGCATAACCAGTTGGTCTGCTGCCATCTCCATAGAAAACATTACTACAGACTTTCCGTGTGCAATCGCAGCGTTTTCAGCCATGTTTACCGCAAGGGTGGTTTTACCCATCGATGGGCGACCAGCCACAATAATTAAATCACCCTTTTGTAAACCCGAAGTCTTTGTATCAAATTCAGTAAAGCCCGTTTCTATACCCGTAAATTGACTGTCAGATTTTTCTAATTCTTTTAAGCGATTAAAAACAGGGCCTAAAACATCTTTAACTGACACATAACTTTTACCCGAACGGCTATTTTGCTCGGCAATATCAAACACCATACGCTCAGCATCGTCCACAAGATGCTTTACTTCACGACCTTCTGTATCGTAAGCATTACTGGTAATGGTTGTGCCCACAGTAATTAAAGAGCGTAATATTGAACGTTCACGCACTACTTTGGCATAAGACTTAATATTTGCAGCACTGGGCGTGTCTTTCACCAGTTGACCTAGATACGCTAAGCCACCTACAGTATTCAGATCACCATTTTTTTCTAAATAATCCGAAACAGTAATCACATCGAAAGGATCACTTAAATTAGCGAGGTGTGCAATCGCGGCATAAACTTTTTTATGATCTTGTCTATAAAAATCTTCATCAGATAATATTTCACCCACATCATTCCAAGCATCATTGGCGAGCATCAGCCCACCTAAAACCGATTGTTCAGCTTCTAGCGATTGTGGCGGAACACGCAAGTGGCTGACACTACTTCCACTACTACTTTGCATGTCGGGATAATTGGGAATATCGTATGGTTCGTTCATAGTTTTTGCGGCTTATTTTTAGTTTTAATTCTTAGATGAGTACAGTATCACAAAGCAATGTGGGTTGTATGTGTACAAACTGTGGATAAGCTAAATAGGCTAAATCTGTATAAATTTTAGCTAAAAATTTATACAGATTTCATTTCAAGGATCCCTTGGTTAAACCACGGGAAAGTGCCAACTGACCATTCACCAACTCTCTTACTTTACCGTGGCTCGACCACGGTATCTCTTGGTCAATATGCCATTGGAAAACAGCCACAAAAAAAGCGGCTACCCCAGGGCGCCGCTTTTTTACGAATCGCAAAAGACTTTAAGCTTCTTCGCGAACCACTTTTACTGGAATTTCAACATCTACATCAACGTGCAAATGTAAACCAACAGTATGATCACCAAGCTCGCGTAAAGCGCCATCCGCCATGCGAACTTCTTTACGATCCACTTCAACACCAGCATCAGTGCAAGCTTTAGCAATATCAGCGGTGCCGATAGAACCAAACAACTTACCCTCTTCACCAGCATTTGCAGGAAGTACTAAAGCAATTTCTTTAAGTTTTTCTGCACGTGCAGTTGCTGCATCTAATTCAGCTTTTGCTTTTGCTTCTAACTCAGCACGTAGCGCTTCGAATTCAGCAAGGTTAGCAGCAGTAGCCAGTTTAGCTTTGCGTTGTGGAATTAAATAGTTACGACCAAAACCAGCTTTAACAGTAACTTTATCGCCCATTGCACCTAGGTTTTGTACTTTTTCTAATAAAATAACTTCCATTTTCTTATACCTCGTGATTATCACAGTAAGGCAAAAGTGCAAGATAACGTGCACGCTTTACTGCGGTAGCTAGTTGGCGTTGATAGAAGTTACTAGTTCCTGTAATACGACTAGGAACGATTTTGCCAGTTTCAGAAACGTTAGTTTTTAACGTAGCAATATCTTTGTAATCAATTTCTTTTACTTTGTCTGCTGTAAAACGACAGAACTTACGACGACGTGGAGCATATGCCATGATTAGTCTCCTTATTCTTCTTCAGATGCTGCTGGTGCAGCTGGTGTAGGTTCTGCTGGTGCAGACTCTACAACTGGTTCAACAATTACCGCAGCCGCTTTGGCTTTGCGCTCGTCTTCTTTTGATTTTTCTTGGCCTAACAAAGAAGTTTCAGTAACCGCTTCATCACGGCGTACAACTAAGTGACGCATAACGTGATCATTGAAACGGAAAGCTTCAGTTAATTCACCCAAAGCAACACTAGTACATTCAAGATTGAACATCCAGTAATGAGCTTTGTGGAAATTTTGAATTGGATAAGCCAACTGTCTACGGCCCCAATCTTCAGAACGGTGTACTTTGCCACCACCTGTAGTAATAATGCCTTGGTAACGCTCTACCAATGCAGGCATTTGATCGCTCTGGCCAGGATTAACCAAGAACACAACTTCATAATGACGCATATTAATTCACCTTATGGATATGTAGCCAGCCTGTACGTCCACAGGTCTAGCAAGGAGTTAAGAGAGCGCGCATTATACTTATCAATAACTTATACAGCAATTGATTATCTCAAGTAGCTTCTCTGGCATTCTGAAAGTTAGATGTAAGCCTATGATTTAAATGATTATTATTGATCGAGCCTACTTAGATGCTCTAAGTCTTGCATAGTGAAATACACAAATACCACTTGCAACAGAAACATTCAAACTCTCAATTGCGCCCGCCATTGGTATTTTAATTAGTTGATCGCAATGCTCTCTGGTTAAGCGACGTAGGCCTTTGGCCTCATTGCCCATCACAATAGCTAAAGAGCCGGTATGCTCTGCTTGATACATATCAATCGGAGCTTCACCGGCCAAACCAATGACATATACACCCTGCTCTTGCAGAAAGCGGATGGTTCTTGCAAGGTTCGTGACCTGTATGTAAGGTACTATTTCAGCCGCACCAACAGCAACTTTTCTAACCGCTCCGGTCAAACCACAAGCATTGCGCAGTGGAGCAATTACTGCATCCACTCCAGCAGCTGCAGCGGAACGAAGTATTGCTCCAAGATTATGAGGATCTTGTACTTGATCGAGAATCAATAAAAATGGTTTCTCATTATTGACCAGTAAATTTTCTAAAAAGCCCTCGTTTTCAACTTTAGCCGGACTGATTTCAGCAACAAAACCTTGATGGTTCACATCAGCAAATTTCGCATCTAACTCTTCCCGCTGAGCACGTTTAATTTCAATCGAATGTTCGTGCAATAAATTTTCTAATATCTGAGAACGCTCATCCTTTCTTCCTGTTTGCAAACTGACTTCCAGAACACGACTAGGACTACTTTCCAATAGCTGCTTAATGGCATGATAGCCATAGACCATACTTTTCTGCTGAATGGATTCAGAATCCTCAGAGTTACGGTTATTATTTTGTTTATTACGGCCACGTGAATTACCGCGTGAACCACCTTTAGAACGACTCATGACAAAAACCTTTTTTAATTAAACTAGCGCTTAATAGGACGACCCGAACGCTTAGTACGTGTGGACTTTTTCTTCTTAGAAGAACTCTTCAGTGAGATGATGTTTTTAGGTCCAGGTTTTTTAGAACCTGACTTTTTAGAAGAATTTTTCTTAGATGTTCTTTTCTCAGAAGATGAAGTTTTTCTTGCAGTCTTTTTTGAAGAAGACTTATGCGTTGATTTCACCTCTGAGTTTTTAAACTTATTGGTATCTCGTTTTGACTTAGAACGCGAACCTGGCTTTCTAGATAGTGACTTTTTAGAGTTAGATGATTTGATTCCAACAACTTCAAAAGCCATTTGACGTTCAACCATATTTACTTCAGTCAATTTAACTTTAATATCGTCGCGTAGTTTGTAAGTCTTTCCTGAGTGCTCCCCTCGCAACCACTGTCTTTCTCTATCATATCGATAATAGTCATTATCTAAAGCAGTTACATGAATCAAGCCCTCAATCTTGTATTGTGGTATTTCAACAAACAAACCAAAATCTTGTACGCTAGTAATGATTGCATCAAACTCTTCACCAACCCGTTCAGACATAAACTCACATTTAAGCCAATCGGTTGCCTCACGTGTTGCATCATCTGCACGACGCTCTGTCATAGAACAATGCACGCCTAGCGCTTCCATAGCCTTTTCATTGTAGGCAAAATCTTTAGCTTTACCACCTTCAACTAAGTGGCGAATTCCACGATGAACCAAGAGATCTGGGTAACGGCGAATAGGCGAAGTAAAGTGGGCATAGTTATCATGCGCTAAACCAAAGTGACCAATATTATCGGGAGAATACACCGCACGAGACATTGAACGCAAGATAACTGTTTCTATCATTTCAGAATAATCAGTTTCTTTAGCTTCAGCGATTACTTTAGCAAAATGCTTGGAAGTTAGTTTTTTATAGCGACCCAGACTCAGACCATGTAGATTTAAAAACTTACCCAACTCTTCCATTCTATCCATATCAGGTGCTGGATGAGTTCTATATAAAGTATCTACTCCTTTGCCACCTAAAAATTTTGCCGCCTCAACATTGGCAGCAATCATAAATTCTTCAATCATCTTATGAATAGGATTACGTTCATACAAATGAATATCGGTCACTTTATCTTTGTCATCAAAATCCATTTTTACTTGAGGCAAATCAAAGTCCATAGCTCCACGTTTTTTACGCGCCTTATCAAACAATTGATACAAGGCCAAGCCATTTTCCAGATCAGGTAAAAGTGCTTTATGTTTTTTACGTAAAGCCGCATCATTATCGATAAGCATTGAGGCAACTTGCGTATAGGTCAAGCGTGCATGAGAATGCATTAGACCCTGATAGAATTTAGATTTTAGTACTTTGGCGTTTTTATCTAATTGAATATCACACACCATGCACAAACGATCAACTTTTGGCATTAAGGAACATAAGCCATTAGACAAGGCTTCAGGCAACATCGGTACAACCTTATTGGCAAAGTAAACCGAAGTTCCACGTTCATGTGCTTCTTTATCTAATTCACTATTTTTTTTCACATAATGCGACACATCAGCAATTGCAACCACCAAGCGCCAGCCTGATTCATTTTTCTCAACATACACTGCATCATCAAAATCTTTTGCATCAGCCCCATCTATAGTAACTAATGGCAGATCACGCAAATCCACACGAGTTTTTTTATCTTCCTCTCTAACTTCATTACCCCATGCAGAGGTTTCTTCTTTAATTTCATCTGACCACATGTACGGTAAACCATGTGAAAGTATAGCAATTAGCCTTTCCAAGCCTGGGTCTTCTGCTTTTCCAAGCACCTCTTTAACCTTACCAATTGGAGGGTTGACCTTACTCGGAAATTCAGTAATTTCAACCAATACAATATCACCGGGTTTTGCTTTATTTTGATGTTGGTCAGCGATAAAAATAGAATGAGCTATACGTGTATTATTGGGTATAACTAATCGCAAGCCTTTTTCATGTACATAACGCCCCACTATTTCATTAGTTTTACGTTCTAGTACCTCAACTAAGTGCCCTTCAGGGCGTCCTCGTCTATCACGGCCCTTTATTCGAACTGCAACCCGATCACCGTGTAAAGCCGATTTCATTTGACGATGTGAAAGGAAGACGTCATCACCACCCGCTTCAGGTTTTACAAAACCAAAACCATCTTTATGGCCAATGACGGTTCCAATAATGACTGAGATTTTATTAACCAAGCAATAGCCTTCACGGCGATTGCGTAAAAGAATACCATCACGTTCCATGGCATTTAAACGTTTAGCAATAGCAATTTTGGCATTTCTAGCTAAACCAAAAGACTCAACTATTTCTTTGGCTGTTAATGGGATATCTTCCTTTTTAAACACCGTTTCGAGAAATTCACGACTTGGTAAAGGACGCTCGTATTTCTCTTTTTCTCTAGCAAAATTTGGATCTTGCTTCTGCCAATTTTTGTACGACTTCATTGTCTCTCGCATATATTATTCATTTTGAAGACCTCATTATATAGGCTCGTGCGGCTTATAAATGTTTTGCTGATAGCAATAGCCATAATCAGAATTAACTGATTCAACTATGGCCCTAATTCTAGGAACAAAAATAATGATTATTCTATGCCCAAATATGTAAAAAATTGTTACTATATTGCTTGTAATCACTAAATAATAATAAATTCAAGGATATTAACATGTTGCCTAAGTTTACAAGCTCCCCACACTCTCTTCACCAACACGGCGATCCATCTGGCAAAAGGCCCGAACTTCCTCAACATGTTGATATCGCTGCGCAAAAAGAGCGTGAATTTGAAATATCCATTGCTAAAACGGCTTATAACTATATGTTTAGTTATTTAGAACCGCTCTCTATTGGTGCAAATGTTCCCAAAAGTGAAAAATTCACCTTAGAGTACGAAGTCAAAGTCTTAGAAGTCTTCATTCCACTGATGGAGAATTTTTTCAGTGTTTTAGTAAATTTAATCGAAAAAGAAATCATCAGTGACATGCCTGCAGGTTTAATGAAAGCCATCGGCGAAATAAATATTACTTTTGAAGACCTTAAAGAACGACATAAAAGCCATAACCCATTTAATCTGGTTAAAGATATCGAAGAAATTAAAGAGCTACTGGCGGCTCTTGTGGTGCTTCCAAACGAAATTGACAATGCCGTCAAAGGGCTTGAACACATACCTAAAGACATTAAACATGTAATAAGTGGTTTACGAGAAGTTATTGGAGAGTTTAAAGAAGAAGGCGCAACTGCATTCTTAAAGAACGCTATTTATGATATTTTAGCAACAGACCGTAATGAGGAATTTTTACGACCACAAAGTGTTGATGACTATATTGAATTATTTCACAATCTGCCGTTACCTCTAAATTTACAAATTGAAAAAAAAGAATGGATGGCAGAATGTGATGAAAAAGATATTTGTCAACAAGATTGGTTTTTCGGATATCTGCAGATTGCTGGTTTCAATACCAGTATTTTAAAAGGCGTAAAAATAGACCGTAAGAAAGCCAGTAAATGTTTAGTATTGTCTGAATTGTTAGAAAAAATGCCCTTAACTGATAAAGATTTTCAAAATATATGTGGTTCTGACACTCTTACTCTAGAAGACGCTGCCAAGGCGGGGCATTTATACGCGGTTGACTATGCCATGTTTGAAGGCATCTCTGGTAGTGAATTACACGATCAGCAACGCCATCCTTGCGCCCCTATTGCACTGTTTTATTGGAACTCAAAGCCTCCATTCGGCTACCCACCTTCTGGAGCCTTGCAACCCATTGCAATACAATTAGGACAAAAACATGACAATAAAAGCACACCTATTTTTACACCTAATGATTGCACCAACAATAATGATGACAATGGCGTTAAATGGAAAGTTGCCAAATTTATGGTACTCAATATCTGTGCAATTCAACATGAAACAGTTGCCCATCTAGGTGCATGTCACTTAACTATTGAACCTATGATCGTTGCGTCCAACCGTCAATTAGCATGTGACCATCCATTACTGATTTTACTTAAACCGCATTTTCGATTCACACTAGAAATTAATGACGCCGCTTTGCACAGCTTAGTTGTGCCTGGAGGTGTTGTCAGTTCAGTTCTTTCCACAGGCTTTGGTGGTAGTGCTGAACTGATTGTTGATGCTTTTAATGACTGGCGTTTTGACGAACAGTTTCCTGATGACTTGTTCAAATTACGTGGCGTTTCTGAAAATGAGCTAAGCAGTTTTCCTTTTCGTGAAGATACACTGGACTTATGGAAAGCCATTAATAAATATGTGCGTGGATATCTGCAGTTATATTACTTTGGTGATAATAATGACGAGCGTAATGCCCAAATGGTTAAGGATTTCGAATTACAAAACTGGGTCAATGAAATGACCAATCCAAAGTATGCCGCAGTTAAGGGTATGGATGGACTTACAGAAACTGGCGACCCAGACAAACCTTACCAATTGGATGATTTTGACTATTTTGTCAAAATTGTTTCCTTGATTATTTACACCGGAAGCGCTCAACACGCGAGTGTTAATTACGCTCAGTATCCATTAATGTCCTATCTTCCTAGTGTCTCTGGTAGTGCTTATCATAAGACGCCAACACATGACGAGACACTGGATAAGGATGACTTCTTAAAATGGCTGCCACCTCTGGATGTCGCCTTGTACCAACTAACTTTTGGTTACTTATTAAGCGGCGTTCAATATGACACCTTGGGTTATTTTACCAACAACAATCGTAAGCCCTATTTTAAAGACTCCCGAATACAAAGAATATTGGCCGATTTCCAACTTGACCTTAAAAAAATCGAAGTTGAAATACATAATCGCAATGAAACAAGACCCTTTGATTACAATTTACAGCTACCATCGATAGTTCCAAACAGTATTAGCATCTAAATTAAGTTAGAATATCGCATTGAGTAATTTAAGAGTTGTACCTATGGAAAATATTAGAAAAATAGCATATCTATTCTTCCTAATTTTTTTCAGTTTATTCAATGCGCATACAACTCTAGCCGCTGATATAAGCCCTATTGATGTTTCAAGTTTAGATCATTACCAAACCACAACTGATCATTATGAATATTTCCAAGACCCCAGCATGGCTCTTGAAATTCATGACGCTATAAAATCAACTAAATGGAAAATTTCTGAACCCGGAGTAACGAATAGAGGCTTTACAAAAAACAACTCTTGGATGCGTTTCAAATTAAACAATCCAAGCGAACAAGCAATTGATTTAGTTTTAGAATACGTCGATCCAGCTGTAGTTAGTTTAGACATGTACACTTCTACCTCGGCTAAAGACAAAAGTGAAGAGATAATATTTCAAAAGCAAAATTTTACTTTTAACAAGCCCGTCAGCTCACGGCCAATCACTCATTACAGACCGGCCTTTCCGCTCCACATAGAAGCAAATAGTACGACTGATGTCTTAATAAGACTTGCTCCTGGCGACAAATTCATAACACATACCTTTACATCCATGCGTCTCTGGGAAGCAAACAATTTTTATCATTCCAGTGATAAAGAACTCTCTTTTATGTTTCTGCTATTACTTTCAGAAATTTTTATGGGAATAACAACCTTAATTTTATATTTTGTACTCAAAAAGAGGGTGTTTTTATTCTATGCATTGTTTGTATTTAGTGCAGCTTCGCTTTTTGCATCACTTAGTGGCTTATGGAGTTATTTCATAGCCCAAGAGCATTATGAAATTTGGATGGTAGTATTTCAAATTGGCATATGCCAAGTGGCTTCATTTGTATTTGTGAGAGAGTTTTTAAATACTAAAGTCCATATGCCTACAGCTGACCTATTTTTGCAATCCATCATTGTTATAAACGTTATAGGCTTAATACTTAACCTAATGGGAAAACACTCAATGGCGCGAGTCATTATTGATTACACCGCCCTAGCCTATATTTTCTTAATACCAATTGGTTTAAGCTCACATAAAAAAGGTGTGCCACATTCATTATTATTTACTCTTAGTTGGGTTATTTTCATCATTGGTATGGCTATTGCTTCAATGCGTTTACGCGGCTATATAGATGACTCATTATTAGCTCAACGCTTAATCTATATTGGCGGATTTTTAGAAATCTCCTTATTAACTAGCATTATGGTTCTAACGGTAAACCGCTTAAGCAAAGAAAAACAAGCATTAGAAACTCGTTATAGAAAAACACTCGAAGAATCTGCCGACAAACTATCTCTTAAAGTCAATGAGCAAACTCTAGAACTAAAAAAAGCTAAAGAAAAAGCTGAAAATGAAGCTCGCTTAGATGTATTAACAGGAATTAATAACAGACGAGCATTCTTAGAAATTGCTAACCAATTCATTGCACGAGTTAACCGCTCAAAAGCATCTAATTTGTATATGGCTATTATTGATATTGATCATTTCAAGCATATAAACGATACTCACGGACATTCGGCTGGTGATAAAGTGCTTACCGCTGTTGCGCAAGCACTAAAAAATACTATTCGTGACATTGACAGCGTCTCGCGTATTGGTGGTGAGGAATTTGCAATAGCTATGGAAAGTGATACACAAAAAGGTGTTTTAGAATTATGTGAAAGATTGCGTACAAATATTGAAAATTTAATATCAGAGTTCGATCAACAAAAAATAAAAGTTACTATTTCAGTTGGGCTTTCTGAATACCAGCAAGGTGATACATTAGATCAATTTATGCAAAAATCTGATAAGGCTCTTTATTTAGCAAAGTTACAAGGTCGAAACCAAGTTATTGTTTTTAGTTAACCGCATACTCATTCACAACCAGAATTAAATTTTCTTTTTGGCTTCCAAGCAACATGTAATAAAGCATTACTGTCTTAAGGCTTTCAGGCTCACTTTTTAAATGCTTGACTAAATTATCTTGTATCGGCAACCACAAAATTGAGTCATCAAGATCTATCCGAATTTCAGTGGTAAATAAATCTACCGACTCTTTAGGTATGTTAAGAGCGAAAGCCCATTTCAAAAGAAAGTCTTTTTTAGAGGCGGTAATTGAACGAAACTCACCAGTGTAGGTGACATAAGTTTTGTACTTGAACAATGCCGCTTCAACGTTGTAATCAGCATCAGGATTATAATAAAAATTATCCACAATACTTTGAATAGTTTTAACTTTATAACTCGAGTAGTTAAATTCAGCACTAACATTACTGCTAAATATAATTACAAAACTTATTAAAATTATTAATTTTTGCATGAGCTCAATATATCAAATTTCTAAAGCCAGACTCTCTTTAATTGCATCAATAACTACACTACTTGTTGATTCTTGTACTCCCGGAATGCTAAGCAAGTCACTCTCAAGAAACTTTCTATAAGTATCCATATCAGACACCCTAGCCTTAATAGTGAAGTCATAACTGCCAGTTACTAAATAACACTCTTGTACCTGGGGTAATGCTAAAACAGATTGACGAAACTTCGCAAAGCTATTCTTAATACTTCTATCTAAACGTACTTGCACAAAGACCACCATACTTACATTCAATTTTTTAGGATTCAATACGGCTGTATAACTTTGAATAAAACCATCACGCTCTAAACGTTTTACTCGCTCAATACAGGGGCTGGTGGTGAGACCTACTTGGTTTGCTAACTCAGAATATTTCATTCTTCCATCTTTTTGTAATAGATTGAGAATCTTCAAATCAAGTTTATCTATGGACAGTTCAGGCATATTCAGTATATTTTCTGGTTAATTACCTTATTTTAACTATATTTATGGTTTTATTGCCAGTATTTAGAAAAATACAGTTAATTACACTCTGTTTCTAAGCATAAAATACTGTATTAATTCATCATTCGGGAGCTTCAATATGTTAATCGGCGTACCAAAAGAAATAAAAAACCATGAGTACCGTGCTGGACTTACACCATCAAGCGTGCGTGAATTAGTGAATCGCGGACATGAAGTGATTGTACAAACTCAAACTGGAATAGGCATTGGTTTAGAGGATTCCGATTATAAAGATGCTGGCGCAAGTATCGTTAAGACAGCTGAAGAAATTTTTGATCGTAGCGAAATGATTGTCAAAGTTAAAGAGCCACAATCCAACGAATGTAAAATGCTAAAAAAAGGCCAAGTTTTATTTACCTATCTACATCTTGCACCTGATGAATTACAAACAAAATTACTTGTAGAATCTGGCGTTACAGCAATTGCCTATGAAACCGTAACGGGTCCAAATAACTCGCTACCCCTGCTAGCACCAATGAGTGAAGTTGCTGGTCGCTTAGCAATACAAGCAGGTGCGCACTCTCTTGAGAAAGCACAAGGTGGAAATGGCACCTTATTAGGGGGAGTAACTGGTGTTGCACCAGCTAAGGTACTTATCATTGGCGGTGGAGTTGTTGGTACTAACGCTGCACAAATTGCAACTGGCATGGGTGCAAACGTAACCATTCTAGATCGTTCTCTTACTCGATTAAGTGAACTAGACAACGAGCTGACTGGCCGTGTGAAATGTTTATATTCGACATCACAGACTATAGAAGAGTTTGCACTAAAGGCAGACATGGTTGTAGGTGCCGTATTATTGCCTGGTGCAGCAGCTCCTAAATTAATAAACAGAGACTTAATTAGTCGTATGCGTACTGGCTCTGTTGTAGTTGATGTGGCTATCGATCAGGGCGGTTGCTTTGAAACCTCAAAAGCTACAACACATCAAGATCCCACTTATGTTGTGGATGGGGTTGTACATTACTGTGTTGCCAATATGCCAGGCGCTGTACCGCGTACATCTACCTTTGCTTTGAACAATGCAACCCTACCCTTTACCATTGCATTAGCAGATAAAGGCTACAAACAAGCTTTATTAGATGATGCTAATTTGATGGAAGGTTTGAATGTTCATGAAGGTAAAGTTACCTATAAAGCTGTTGCTGATGTTTGGGGCTATGACTATGTCTCAGCAAAGGATGCCATTAGTTAAATTTTATTTTCTAATCAGCTCTTAATAAAAAAGCGACCACAGTGAACTGAACCCCAAACCTTGGACACAACTTATGGGGTTCAGTTCACAGGGTCGCTTTTTTATTTCTTATTCTTCTTACGACTATAACCACTGCCACTCTTCGTCATTCTCTTTAATTTTCATGGTTGGAGCACTCACAATCCTAGTATTACGTGTACTAAGTGTTGGTCTATTTTTTGAAACACTAGCTTCTCGCCAAACAATCATCACACCAGAAAATATGGTTATAACAGCACCAATCACTACCCATTGATCAATTGATTCATTAAAGAAGAAAAAACCTAAAATCATTGCCCAAACTATCTGGCTATATTGCATAGGCGCAACATAGGCTGCTGGTGCCATTCTATAGCCTTGCAAAACAAGATACTGCCCAGCTAAACCCAGCATGCCAATTAAAAACATAATGCTTAAGTCTTGTAATGGCATTGGTTGATACACAAAATACAAGGCGATTCCAGATAAAACAATATTAGCTAATAAAGGAAACAGAATCATTACGGCTGTGTTTTCTGTATTACCGACCTTACGTGCAATGATTGCTGAGCAAGCTCCGCATAAAGCCGCAGCAAGAGCAAAGATATGGCCCGTATTAATCGTATCAACAGATGGTCTTAAAACGATAATAATTCCTAACAAGCCAATAAATATTGCAACCCAGCGAAACAATTGAACTTTTTCATCTAAGAAAACTATTGCTAATATAGTAATTAGCAATGGAGCACAAAACAATATTACATAAACCTCAACCAGTGGCAGGCGGGTAAATGCGATAAACGCAAAACTCAAAGACGAAACAATTAAGCCGGCTCTGATTAGCATTAACAGTAAATTATTGGGCATTAATGACTTTGGTTTAGTATCAACAATCCGTGCGATAGAAAAAGGCACATAACCAAAAAGCATTGCAAAGAAGATAACCTGAAAAACTGAGTAATCTTTTAAATATTTAACTAGTGCATCATGCACAGAAAAAATTAAGAATCCTAACAAGGATAATAAGAGCCCTATAAGGATAGTTTTTGAAGGAATGTTTTTATCAGTATTGGTCATTTTTTTGCAAGTTAAACTATTGAATTTAAAACATTGTATTCAAAAACAGATAGCAAATCAGTTTTTATAAGTTTTCTAAATAAATTCGCTTTAAAATAGAGTTAAGCAGTGAACAGGTTTACCTAGATTAAAACAAAGCCGAGTTGATCATGTAAAGTGCAGAAAAAAATTTGCACAAGATATTGCGATTTAGAAAGGCATATAATTCTGCTGGTTTATATGGCGTTTTATAAAACGTACAGACTTTTAATTTTGGCTAGATATTGCGGTTGATTGAGCGCCGATTGCATTAGCTGACTTTTCTTTCCACATTTCAAGTTCTGAAGCATAACGAAAAGTGGGCGTATCATCTAAGAACAATGAATAAGCCTCGCCCAATCGTTCGGAACATTTTTGAAATTCAAATTTTGCTTCAGTGGAGTGACCAGCTTGATTAAGTGCGATTCCCAGGTGATAGCGAAGCAACCAAACATCAGCTAATTCTAATCCCGCCTGTAGCTCATCAATTGCAAGAGTATGATCCCCAGCCTTCAATGCTACCAAGGCATTCAATAATTTTGCATATGCACGATTTTGAGAATCGAGTTTTGCTTCTAAAGTACTAGCTATTTCTTGCGCTTCTTTAGTAAGACCTAGATCCAGATACATCAAACCTGCAGGTACCATTTGCGACATGCCAGATGAGTCACTTAAGGATTCTTTGATCAACTTAACTATCTCATCAGAATCCTTATTCTGTTTTACTTGCGAGTACGCCTGTATCATTTTTTTTGTTGCAATGGCTCGGGTATTTGAATTTAGTTTATCTCTTTCTATACCGTCATTTAATAAACTATACACAGCTTCTGCTTCCCCATTCCACAGCAACATATCAGCCATGCCAATATTTGCTAAAGACTCGCCCCTTTTCCCTGTAGCTGCCATTTTCTCATAAGCGAGTTGCGCTCCCTCAGTATCGCCCTCTACTAAAGCCGCGATAGCAAATGGCAAATAGGCCATAGGGTAAGTTGGGTTTAACGCTAAGGCTTTTACCGCCGCTTCTTTAGCGGCATCAAAATCGCTGGCATACATGGCATATAGCGAATAATTGGCATGAAAAACCGGACGATTTGGATAAATATCTACAAGCTTACGACCTGCTTCTAATGCTTTATCAAATTGAAGTTCATAAAAATATGCAACAGCAAGATTATTATGACCCGCATCATCGGCAGGGTATTTTTGTACCAGTGATTCATAATTTTCAATGGCTTTTTTGCTATTTCGATTAACGATACTGTAGTACACACCCATGGTTCGATAACGTTCTCGTTCGGTCATACCATCTAGAGACTCTAAGGCCTTAACCCAAGCCTCATCGGCAATATCGCTCATACCAAGCCTATTTGCACTTAAGGCCAAACCGGAATAAGCACGTCCAAATTCAGGATCATAATTTATTGCCGATTGATATAGACTTATTGACTCATCATCTTTGCCATCACGTGCCAAGCGTTGAGCCAAGACATAATCGTGCATAGCTTCCAAAGATACGGTCGTGAAAGTTTCTTGTCCGTCTCTCTTATTTTCAGCACTTACATCGCCTAGCTTTTTACGCAGCTTTAAAGCTAATTCACCCACAACCATTAGTACTTCAGATCTATTACCCGCCCGCTTATTGAATTCAGATAATAATTCTCCGTTTGTTTGGTCAATTTCATAAACTGAAACTTCATATTTACTACCATCTGCTTTAACCTCTCCACTGACTACTACAGAAATGCCTTCGCGAGTAGAAACTAGTCGAGCACCCGCCGAGTTAAGTGTGGCTTGCTCATCGATTTTTGCTAATATTCGTACAGCTGATGTGCGGTCATATGCGTTAACAAATGATGATTCTTCAAGGCCAATACTTAAAACTTGCTCAAGTGCTCCATCAAATACTTTTTCGCCTGTTTGGTTAGAAAAATCAGCTATCAAGACTGAAAGTGGTTCTAGATCTTCAAGAATAAGAGGTTCTTGTGGTTTTAAATTTAAAAACAGGGAACCAGTTAAACCGATCACCAATAAACCAATAACCACAAAATCAATTTGTCTTTTCTTGCTTAAGGAATCTATTTTTGTCGTTTCAGTTACATCGCTATCGTGCTGGACGCCGCTATCGGTTATATCAAACATCCATGACAAAACAACGGCAATTGGTAAACCAATGATAGATATGGTGATGAGCGCTTTTAGTATCCATTCTGGCGCATCATAAATTGGTAGCAACATATTGGCTGCTTGCAATACAATCCATACACCACCGATGTATAGCCCAGCAGTTCTGAATACGTGTCGTCGACGGAGTTCTTTTATTAGTTTTCGCATAACTCTCAGTTTTGAATTTTTTTATAGTTAATTAACAACATCTTAGCCTATTATTCTAGTTTAAATCTTCAATCTTAATACCAAATAAATCCGTGTAACGTTAAGGTTACACGGATTTTACACAATCCCTGACGAATTTATTCATTAGGGATTCGGAGCCTGTTTTATCAGATTATGGCACCGTCAGGGTCACCGGCGTACTGAATTCACTTGCGCCTTGCCTGATGCTGACGTCAACTGAACCAGTAGTAGGTCCGAAAGGTACGAAGATCTTAGCTGTAAAACCGATGGTTGCGTTACTCAATGCAAAATTGTTGCTATCAGGTGTCACCTCCCAGCTATTGGCACCTTGAGTAAATTGCACTACCCAGCCATTTGTATCAATGCCCTCTGTGACAATGGCAATCTCACTTCCAGGTGTCGCTGTGGTCGTGGGATTCAGCGCAGGATAAGAAAGCACTCCAGTAACAATCGGCGTGCCAGGTGTTGTCGAAACCGTGATCGGGAAGGCGTTGCTCGTCAACGTACCATTCTGAATTTGAAGGGTAGCGGATCCCACAGGGAAGCCCGCTGGCAATCGGACCCAATAGCCCAACGTTGATGAGGGCCCTCCGAAGATGAACCCGTCCTGAGAGAATGCACCGTTGCTCACCACGGCAGTGCTGCCTGAAGGATCTGGCAAGTTCGCCCCGCGGACGACAACGAAGCCGTCACCGGCACCGCCGGTTGTCGGACTAACCGAGGTGATTGTC
>CAJQOG010000199.1 GCA_905479875.1 uncultured Gammaproteobacteria bacterium | reverse complement strand
TCCTACTTCTGTTCGAAAAAAGAATGTACGCAGTAAAGGTAAAGTCACTCCAGGTGATATTGCAATATTCAGTAGACAACTAGCCACAATGATGGAATCAGGCGTTCCTTTAGTACAGTCTTTTGAAATTATTGGGCGCGGACATGAAAATCCAGCTATGCAAAAACTTCTACTCACTATCAAAGGTGATATTGAAGGTGGCGTTGCACTTGCTGATGCCCTAGGTAAACATCCCTTGTATTTTGATGACCTTTTTACCAACCTAGTAGAGGCTGGTGAACAAGCTGGTGCACTAGAAACCCTCTTGGATGAAATTTCTGTTTATAAAGAAAAAACAGAATCTATGAAAAAGAAGCTTAAAAAAGCAATGACCTATCCGATTGCTGTACTGGTAGTAGCCGTAATCGTTACCGTAGTCTTACTTGTAAAAGTTATTCCTCAATTCGAATCATTGTTCAGTGGATTTGGCGCCGACCTCCCAGCATTCACGCAATTTGTTGTTAGTATTTCAGAGTTTGTTAGAGGACCTGGTGGAGTAATGCTGTTTGGTATACCTACAGCGCTAATAACCGCCGGCATTTACTTTAACAAACGCTCTAAAAAGTTTAGACACGGAAAAGATAAAGTCCTATTAAAACTTCCAATTATAGGAACTATTGTTGAAAAATCGGCAATTGCAAGATTTGCACGTACACTAGCTACTATGTTTTCAGCTGGTGTGCCTTTAGTTGAAGCTCTTGATTCAGTAGCTGGAGCAACAGGCAACATAGTTTATGAAGAAGCGGTGATACAAATTAAAGATGATGTTTCGACTGGGCAACGTTTACAAGTATCAATGGAAACTACAGATTTATTCCCTAATATGGTTGTACAAATGATCGCGATTGGAGAAGAGTCAGGCTCTCTTGATACTATGTCTGGAAAAGTTGCCGATTACTATGAAGAAGAAGTTGACAACTTAGTTGATAATTTAAGTACACTCATGGAGCCTTTAATTATGGGCTTTTTAGCTATTGTTGTTGGTGGTCTTGTAATCGCCATGTATTTACCTATTTTCAAAATGGGTTCAGTTATTGGGTAATTATAAATTACACAAATACAATCAGTGTTTACACAAAGAGATCTGAATGACATTTTTTGATATTTTAAAAAACAATCCGGCACTGTTATACAGTGCCGTTTTTTTATTAAGTCTATGCGTTGGCAGTTTTATGAATGTAGTTATTCATAGACTACCTACAATGATGAAGCGTGAATGGAGGTCTCAATCAATTGAATACCTTGAGATTGCAGATCAATTCCCTGATGAAGACACTACACCCTATACGTTAAGCAAACCTGATTCACATTGCCCTAATTGCAAACATAAAATACGTTGGTATGAAAATCTACCGGTTGTTAGCTATTTATTCCTTAAAGGAAAATGCTCTAGCTGCAAACAATCAATATCTGCTCGTTATCCTATCGTTGAATTATTCACTGCTCTAATCTCAGTTTTTGTTGCAACTCATTTTGGTTGGTCTTATCAGCTCTTGCCTGCATTAATTCTTACCTGGGGAATCATTGCAATGGTAGGAATTGATTTTGATCACCAACTTTTACCCGACTCTTTAACTCTTCCCCTCTTATGGCTCGGTTTATTAGTTAATACACAATCACTTTTCGTAGATCCAGTGACATCAATAATAGGCGCAGCATGTGGTTATTTAACGCTATGGTCAATTTATTGGATATTTAAAATCTTGACTGGAAAGGAAGGCATGGGCTATGGCGACTTTAAAATGCTTGCCATGGTTGGAGCGTGGTTAGGCTGGGAAATATTGCCAATGACATTACTGTTGTCAGCAGGAGTTGGACTGGCTGTAATGTTGCCACAGATGTTATTTTTAGGGCGCGACCGTACCAAGGCCTTTGCCTTTGGACCATTTATTGGAATAGCTGGTTGGATAATGTTAATTTGGGGCGATAAACTTTTAGGCGCTCTACGTTATATGTAATTTCTTTTGGCCGATCAAAATGAAAACGGAGTTTTACGAATTGGTTTAACTGGTGGTATTGCTAGTGGCAAATCCAGCGCTGCAAGAGCTTTTAAGCAATTAGGTATAGATGTAATTTCGGCAGACGAAATTGCAAAAAATATTTTAAAAAATGGCTCACCAACTTTAAAACTAGTTGTGCAAAAATTTGGTCATGACATTTTAAATAAAGACCTAGAATTAGATAGACAAAAACTACGTGAAATTATTTTTAATGACGCTAAACAACGGATGGTACTTAATACAATTACCCACCCTGCGATTAGAAAAGAGATGGTCAGACTGGCTCAAGTTTGCTCTTCACCCTATGTATTATTAGAAATACCTTTATTGATTGAATCCAAGTTGCAAAACCTAGTAAACCGAATTTTAGTTATTACAACAGAGGTAGATACACAGTTAAAGCGGATTATGCAACGAGACAATTGTTCGCTTGAACAGGCACAAAACATAATTAACGCACAGACTACAAACGAAGTACGGTTGCAACATGCACATGATTGCATAAAAAATACTGGAAACTTGGACAAGTTAAACAATCAAGTTCGGTTACTGCATCATAAATTTTTAAATTTAATTTACGAGCCCAAGAACACTGGTATTCTTACTCTGAAAGAACCTAAAACTGGTTTAGATTTGCACTAAAAGCATTACTACGGCAAAATCACACTATGAATCAATCTTTGTTCGATATAGATCCACAGCCAGAGACCGTCTCGTATCAATATTATGAGCAACCTTTGACCGAACGCTTACGAACATTTTTACGTTTAGATTTCTTGTTTCAACAAGCTGACTATTTTTTACACCGCCCATCCAAAATGGATAGCCGTCGTGCAATATCCACACTCATCGACTTACTTAATGTATTACTGCGTGGCGATATCCGAAGTGAAACACTTAAGGAATTAGATAAATTCAGTCGCAATTTACAAAACTATCTTTCATATCCTGGAGTTGATACAGATGAATTGCAACATCAATTAACAGATATTGCTCAAGCCCGTCAAAGGCTTGAAGCTTTAGGTACAAACCTCGGTAGCTCGCTACGAGAACACGAATTTTTAAACAGTATAAAACAACGTTCCGCAATCCCCGGTGGGGCGTGTAACTTTGATATTCCTGTTTATGCTCATTGGTTGCGACAACCATTTGAAAAGCGAACAGAGGATCTAGAAGACTGGTACAGCTCATTAACTCCATTACATAAAGCAATTCAGCGAGTTCTTTGGCTAACGCGTGAAAGTTCTCAACCGGAAAATTTAGTTGCGGCGCATGGTTTATATCAACAACAATTAAACAGAAAAGATCAGGTAGCACTAATACGTGTTGGGCTTCCTGACAACTCAGAACTCTTCCCTGAAATTAGTGGTAGCCAACATCGTTTTACCATTAGGTTTTATCAACCTACAGACTTAAGTCAACGCTCAAAACAAACCGCTAACGACATTCCTTTTCGTTTAATTTGTTGTTAAATCATTATGTCTCTTAAAGTTAATTGTCCACGCTGTAAAAAAGAACTTATCTGGGAAAATTCTAAATTTAGGCCTTTTTGTTCAGACCGCTGCCGCCTTCAAGATTTAGGCTCATGGTTTATGGAAGAGCACTTAATTAGCGACGAAGAAAACACTAGTCTTGAAGCATTAGAGCAATTACAAAACGATCCTCAAAAAGTCAATTAATTACTTTTTCAAGGGCTTGCAAAATAGGCAAATCAGCTGGGAGTAGATTAATTTCATACAATTCTGCTAAATGATGCCAAGCTAAATTTTGATTCTCAAGCCCTAAAACTTTTCCCGAATACGCTTTTACAATCTGTACATTTAGCCTTACAGTTTTTTTAGGATATCTATGTTCTAACACTAATAGTGGCGCATGTTCCTTAATAGTAACGCCTAACTCTTCCTGACATTCTCTAACCAATGCTTGGCTAATTGATTCGCCTTTTTCAAATTTACCGCCAGGAAATTCCCATTGACCAGCATGTTCTCTATCGCTGGTTCTCTGATTAACTAAGATTCTATTTCCAGAATCAAAAATTATTGCCACAGCAACATCAATTATTGAGTCAAGCGACATTTATTAACTTAATTTTCCATGGCAATGTTTATACTTTTTGCCAGAACCACATGGACAGGCGGAGTTACGCCCAACTTTTTCGCCCTCACGCACAAAGGTTTCTACTTGTTCTTGTGCCTCTGGCTCTTGTGCTCCATCTGAAAAACTTGAACTCTCTGCATGGTTGTACTCAACAGCCCGATTATTTTGCTCTTGCTGTCTCCTGCGTTCCATTTCAGCAACTTCTTCTTCATCTCTAACCCTTACGCGAGCAAGAATACTGATGGTATCGCGTTTAACATTGTCGAGAACGATATTAAACATTTCAAAAGCTTCTTTCTTATATTCTTGTTTAGGGTTTTTTTGTGCATAACTACGCAATCCAATACTTTGACGCAAATGATCCATCGCCGCCAAATGCTCTTTCCAATGCATATCAAGTTGTTGTAACATTACCGCTTTTTCAAAATGCCTCAAAGTAGAGTTGCCAATCTGCTCTTCTTTTTCTGCATAAGCAGCAACTATCTCTTGCACTACACGTTCACGCAAACCTTCTTCGTTGAGTTTTTTATCAGCGTCTAACCATTCTTGAATATTATGGCTAGCTGAAAACTCACTTGACAGTACCTGACTTAATCCAGTCACGTCCCATTGTTGTTCAACCGATTGTGGAGGAATATATTCACTAATCAAATCATTAAGACAATCTTCACGTATAGATTCAATAATATCGGAGACATCTTCCTCATCCATTAAATCATCACGCAGCTCATACACAACCTTACGTTGATCATTAGCCACATCATCATACTCAAGTAGATTTTTACGCATATCAAAGTTATGTGCTTCTACTTTACGTTGAGCACCTTCAATTTGCTTACTCAACATGCCGCTTTCTATAGCTTGGCCTTCTGGTAGCATTCGCATAATAGTGTCCATACGACGCACGTCACCAAAAATACGCATCAAATTATCATCTAGTGAAATATAAAATCGACTTGAACCCGGGTCTCCTTGACGTCCAGCACGACCACGTAATTGGTTATCAATACGTCTAGACTCATGACGTTCAGTACCAAGAATATGTAAGCCGCCCAGTTCTTTAATTGAAGTAATACCTGTCTGCATACGCTCTAAACTAAGCGCTTCTAATTTATTTTCTTTCAATAAATCGTTAATCTGTTTAAGTTTTGTAGCAGTAGGCTTTGAAGAGTATTTTTCAACTACAGCTTCATCAAAATAATATGCCATTAAGTGATCGATAATAAGTGGTGCCGTATCCTCAGTAGTTGCTGACATAGATTTAGGCGCAAAACCTTGCGCCTGCCAATGTCTTACTAAGTCAGAGTATTCAAAATTGCCTAGAGCTATATCAGTTCCTCGACCAGCCATATTTGTCGCAATCGTTACGGCACCAAGTGCACCAGCGTTTGCCACAATTTCAGCTTCACGTTCATGCTGTTTGGCATTCAAGACATTATGCTTAATGCCTTCTTTTGTTAGCAAGCCCGACAAAAGTTCTGAGGTTTCAATCGAAGCTGTACCTACTAATACTGGCCTACCGCGACGATTAGATTCGCGTAAGTCTTCAACAATGGCGTTGAATTTTTCCTTCATGGTGCGGTAAACCAAATCGGCTCTATCGTCACGAATCATCGGTTCGTTAGTTGGAATAACTACAACTTCTAAACCATAAATAGATTGAAACTCGTAAGCTTCAGTATCGGCTGTGCCGGTCATGCCGGATAAGTTATCATACATACGGAAATAGTTCTGGAATGTAATTGAAGCAAGAGTTTGGTTTTCACTTCTAATTTGTAAACCTTCTTTAGCTTCAATAGCTTGATGCAAACCATCTGACCAACGGCGACCCGACATAGTTCTACCGGTGAACTCATCAACAATAACGGCTTCACCATCAGCAATAAGATAGTCAACATCTTTTTTGTATAAAGCATGGGCACGCATTGCTGCGTTGAGATGGTGCATTAAAATAATATTTGAAGCGTCATAAAGTGATTGACCTTCAGGTAACAAACCAGATTTATGCATTAAATCTTCCACATGACTAAAACCCGTCTCAGACAAATGCACTTGTTTTGATTTTTCATCAGTAGTGTAATCACCAGGCGCTTCGTCACCCTCTTGCTCAACAAGCTCGGGAATAAGTTTGTTAATCTGCATATATAGCTGTGTACTATCTTCTGCAGGCCCAGAGATGATCAAAGGTGTACGAGCTTCATCGATAAGAATTGAATCCACCTCATCAATAATTGCAAAATTCAACCCGCGCTGTAATCTATCAGCAGCGCTAAACGCTAAGTTATTACGCAAATAATCAAATCCAAACTCATTATTTGTACCGTAAGTTATGTCGGCTGAATAAGCCTGGCGCTTTTCATCTGAAGCTTGATTACTGTAAATATTTCCAACGCTCATATTTAAGAAATTAAAAATTGGCGCCATCCACTCCGCATCACGCTTTGCCAAGTAATCATTAACAGTAACGATATGTACACCTAAACCAGAGATTGCATTTAAATATGCAGGCAGGGTTGACATCAAAGTTTTACCTTCACCCGTACGCATTTCAGAAATTTTACCTTGGTGTAAAACAATGCCACCAACTAATTGCACATCATAATGACGCATGTTTAAGGCACGAACCCCAGCTTCACGCACCACGGCAAAGGCTTCTGGAAGCACTGAATCTAAACTTTCTCCATTAGATATTCTCTCTTTAAACTCAGCAGTTTTTGCACCTAAATCAGAATCACTAAGCGCTTGGAGACCAGGCTCAAGGCCATTAATGGTATTAATAGTTTTGCGAAATTTGCGTAGTAAACGGTCGTTACGACTGCCAAAAATTTTAGTTAAAATGTTTGCCACTGGACTTCCTCGTTACGCCTAAGCGTAGTTTTAATTTTTAAGATTTAAAATCTAATTACAAAAATCGGTAGCTAGTAGCTACCGATTGTCTTATATATTTAATTTGGGGGCATTATGCTAAAAACCAATCCATGTTTAGTGCAAATATCATTCAATTTTCATTGAGTAATTTTAGAGTTTAAAAAACTCATTTCTTTTTCTTGATAAATGGTACAGGGTTTATTGATTGACCATTTTTCAAAACTTCAAAATGTAGATTAGGTCCAGTTGCTCGGCCAGACTGCCCCATTAAAGCAATCACATCATACTTTTCTACCTGGTCGCCAACAGCCACTAAATTCACTTTATTGTGAGCGTAGCGAGTACTGTAACCATTACCGTGATTGACCTCAATTGTTTCGCCATACCCCTGTCGTGTACCAGCCCATGTCACAACACCTGCAGCAACGGTAATAATATCAGCACCATCGTAACCCGCAAAATCAATACCTGTATGTGTAGCTTTCTTTCCAGTAAACGGATCAATTCTTGCTCCGTAATATGAAGAAATCCAACCAGCTGGCACGGGTTTACCTAATGGCTCACTTTGTCGCGTTATATCCTGAACACCAATAATTGTATCAAGCACTTCTAGTTGATGCTCACGATCGCCAAGGTGATTTTCAAATGTGTTTAACTCTAAACTTAGTTCATCTAACTCAACGTTAACTGGGGCCTGCTCAGGACCACCTTGTGGCGGCAAGTCATCAAAATTAAATTCACTTTCTTTAAGACCAGCCATCTCTGTTAATCTTCCACCCATGGCATCTAAACGAATTAGTCGTGCTTGTAATTGTCCTAATCGAATAGCTACGGCATTTACTTTTTCTTCAACGTTATTATTTAGATTGTCGTTATTCTTTTCTATATTTAAGGATTGTTGATTGAGATTTTCTTGCAAGGCTAATAATCGCACATGTTCTTGAGGATCAATTCCTGAAGTACCCAAACGGTAGCCAGAAAAAAACAGTAAGCTGAACGCAGCAATAAGAAGAGTTAAGCCCAATACCAGAAATTTTGGCGACATCAAATCGATTTGTCGGGCTTGAGTTTGGCTTTTTGTTAAAACAATTATATTCATATCGTAAAAATCAATTTATCATGTACACAGGTGCACCACAAAGTTCCTTTTCGAAATGCGCCCAATCTTAGGATGCTGTCTGTTAATGACTTTTTGACTCTACTTTTTGAGCAACGCTTAACAGCGTATAATAATTGTTGTAAATTGCCCTACAAAGTCACTTAAGTTATTGAATTAAATAGAAATACTATGAAGAACAAAGATCCACAATCACTCCAAAATATTCTTGCTGGCGGAACAGATTCGTTACTTACACGTTTAGCCCAA
>CAJQOG010000198.1 GCA_905479875.1 uncultured Gammaproteobacteria bacterium | reverse complement strand
GATATCAGTGATATCAGTTTTCGTAGGGGGCAAAGAGAAGCACATACATCATTAAAGAAAAAAGGACTATTCCCTAATTGGGTAATGCCTATGGGTTTGGCGGCAACAGTCTTATTATCTTTTGGAGTAGTTAATAGAGTGTTGTTGAGTCCAGAGTTCGATGGTCTGACAAAACAATCATCCTATGAGGCGCTATCAGATGAGGTGATTGTTACTTCTGCTGCAGAGAGTAAGGTTCGTGCTGAGAAAGATGCGTCTAGTTTAAAAGGGCCATTACAGCCAGTTAATGCTCAAAAGAAAAGATTAGAGTCTGATAATGCTAAGGCTACAGTTACTGTTAATGGCAATGAAATGAATGCAGATATTTCGTTTGCTGATGCCCCAATTCAGGAACCTATAGCAACTTCTCCTCCTGCTTTAGATAGTGTGACTATGCCGTCATCTGTTCCTGCTGAAGAGATTAGAGTAAATCGTGAGATAAAAGAAGTTTTAGAAGTACCTGTCGCTGAATTTGAAGCTCCCCCTCAATTGGGTAAAGAGAATCAAGAACTAGACTCGCGACAAGAACAACATGCCTTATTAGCAAAAGAAAAACGTGAGCGTTTAACTCAAGCCAGAAGCTCTGCTTCAGTTGAGCCTGAAATAAAAATGGCACCAACAGCAGGGTTTAGTGTTGCAGAGCCAGTACCTCAAGTTTCAAGAACCGTGTCGTCAGTAGGTAATATAGATGCAGCTGAAGTTGCCGATAGTGAAATAATTGTAGCCGCAGCACCGTCAATTGGTGCTGTTGAATCTTATGATGAAGTAGTGGTAACTGGTGCAAGATTAAAAAATAATAATGTTGAATCAGATTCGGGAATACAAAGTCGAGATGATTTAGATGCGTTGTCTGATAAGGGCGTAGGAATTGAATCAGAAGTATTGCAAAGCGTTCTGTTTGAGCACAAGCAATGTCAGGTCAAGCAAGATTGTGCTTTGATAGCACTTGCCTGCGATAGTTGTGATTGCTTAGAGTCTGTAAATAATGAGCATTACACGCAATATCAGTCCGAATTCAACCAATCTGAAATTGCTGAGCAATGTATAAATACTACGGTTGAATGTGTGCGGAATTACTGCCAAGTCCAACAATTCGACTAGATAAGAGCATCGTTTGAGTGAATTTCGAGCTAAGACACATAATTTAGCTTATTCATACCAATGTCCAGCAAGTCATTCTGGCTACAACATGATAAAATCTCGGTCTGTTTTTAATCCATTCGACCTTTCTCGGAGCCTCCCATGACTAAACCTGTTCGCGTCGCCATTACTGGTGCTGCCGGTAATATCGGCTATCAACTTGCTTTCCGTATCGCTTCTGGCCAATTACTTGGTGCAGATGTTCCTGTAATTTTACAGCTCATCGAAATTCCACCAGCAATGAAAGCTCTTGAGGGTGTGGTTATGGAATTAAATGATTGTGCTTTCCCTTCTTTAGTAGGAATCGAAACCGCAGATGATCCAGTAAAAGGTTTTAAAGATACAGATTTTGCTTTATTAGTTGGTGCTCGCCCTCGTGGACCTGGAATGGAGCGTAACGATTTGCTTCAGGCTAATGCAGCGATTTTCTCTGCTCAAGGTAAAGCGCTTAATGAATCAGCTAGTCGTGATGTGAAAGTTTTAGTTGTTGGTAACCCAGCAAATACAAATGCCATGATCGCTCGTGCCAATGCTCCTGATTTGAATCAACGTAATTTTACGGCCATGACTCGTTTGGATCATAACCGTGCATTAAGTCAGTTAGCTACAAAAACTGATTCGCATTCAACAAAAATTGAAAATCTAATTATTTGGGGAAACCATTCATCAACACAGTATCCTGATTTACATCAGGCAACTGTAGATGGAAAAGCCGCATTGGATTTAATAGATAATGATTTTTACGTAAATGATTATATCCCAACAGTACAAAAACGTGGCGCAGCTATTATTGCAGCTCGTGGAGCTTCATCAGCAGCCTCAGCAGCCTCAGCAGCCATCGACCATATGCATGATTGGGCATTAGGTACAAATGGTAAAGTAATCAGCATGGCGGTGCCTGCCGATGGGTCTTACGGAATCGAAGAGGGAATTGTTTATTCGTATCCAGTAACTTGTGAGGGTGGTGATTACACTATCGTGCAAGGTATGGATATTAATAATTTCAGTCGCGAACGCATGGATGCTACAGAAACTGAATTACGTGAAGAGCGTGAAGGCGTAGCTAGTTTATTGCCTTAATTTTAAGTTGAGCTTCTGTGGTAAAAAAATCCTGAAGAGAATGCTCTTCAGGATTTTTTTGGTTTAAAGGATTTAAAACTTTAGCTCATAAGCGGTAATGTGAAATAAAAATCTGTCTTCTCATGGGGCTTTGAGGTGAAACCAATTGAGCCATTATGTGATTTAATAATATGCTTGCATATACTTAAACCCAATCCCGTGCCTGGTAATTTTTGGTTTGGATCGCTACCCACTTGATGAAATGTGGTAAATATTTGATCTTTGAATTCATCAGCGATTCCAATCCCATTATCGCTAATGCTTATTTTGGCCAAATTACTTTCTTGTCCAACGGTGACCTTAATTTTGGCATTCTCTTTAGGCGAAAATTTTTCAGCATTGGATAGCAAATTTGAAATAACTTGCACAAGTTTGAGTTCATCACCGTATACATTCTGAATATTTGCTTCGTCTGGGATGTGCACACTGACTTCACATTTGTTAAGGCGCGATAAATTTTGATTAACCGCTTTTTTAATTAAGCTGGCCAAATTAACTTTCTCAAATATCATTTTTATTTTACCAGCTTGCATTGTAGTGACATCAAGAATGTCATTTACAATCACCGCTAGTTGGTCAGTGTTTCGAACGGCTATGTCTAATAACGAATTCGTTTCTCCATTTTTTTGTATTTCTAAATGTTGAAGTATATTTAAAGAACCTTTTAGAGAAGTGAGGGGTGAACGTAATTCGTGACTGACCATAGCTAAAAACTCATCTTTTACCTTATCAAGGTTTTTCATTTCTTTGATGGTAACTCTGAGTTGAAAAAGAGCAACGACTTGTCGAGCAAGCGCTTCAAGAGATCTTTTTTGAATTTCTGAGAGTGAGCGTTTTTGTGTGTCTAATATGCAAAGTGTCCCTACACGTATATCGGTATCTAAGATTAAGGGCGCCCCCGCATAAAATTTTAGTTTTGGGTCGTCTGTTACTAAGGGGTTATCTTTGAAGCGAATATCTTTGTCTGCATCTTCTACGATAAAAAGGCTGTCTTGCAAGATTGCATGAGAACAGAAAGATATTTCTCTAGATGTTTCTGTTATATCCAAGCCATGATGAGATTTGAACCATTGTCTTTTTTCGTCAAGTAATGTGATGAGAGCAATGGGCGCATCACATATTTCTGAGGCTAATAACGTTAGATCGTCATAAGCTTGTTCTTCCAAAGTATCTAACAGTCCTAACTGCCTAGTGCGGAGTAAACGTTCATCTTCATTATGCGGTAAGGGAGCAATTATCATAAAGGTGTTTCAATTAACTCACTGGGGAGCAGTAGATTTATTTTCTACATTGTATTCATGCCACATTTCTTGAATGTCATTTCCAAGGTCTACTGGATTAAAAGGTTTAAAGATGACACCTAATGCTCCTGTATTGATAAGAGTAGTGATATCGCTAGTGTTACTCTTTGCAGTAATAAAAATATAAGGGAGATTTTTGAAGGTCTCTTGTTTCTTAATTTTTTTTAGTAGAGTTAGGCCATCTATGTTGGGCATCATTACATCAGATAAGAGCAAGTCAGGATTAAAGTCAGCTATAAGACTTAAAGCTTCAGCGCCACTAGAGCATATAAGTACTTCAAAGTTGCATATAGACTCCAGCGCATGCTTTACGATCAACTGAATGTCCGTGTCATCTTCAACGTAAAGTATTTTTTTTAATTCTGGCATTTTCTGTATTCTTGCACTATTGATTCATTTCAATAACCTTGCTGAAGTATAATAAGTAAAATTATTGAAATCTTAACAAATGCTTAACAGTGACAATTGTTTTCAAACATGCACTTATATAAATAGTGGTAATTTATATATTATAATTTTATAAAGTTAAGTATTAGTCTAGAATAAACGTATGCGTAAGTCTTATAATATAAATTTTTACGTAAGAGCTGAAAAAGAGGAGCATTAATGTCAGATAAAAAGCATTCACCTTCTTCAACTAAGTCTAAGTCATCCTTTTTGGCAAAATTTTCGGCGTTTACTGATAAATTTGCCTATCCCTTAAGAGCTTCACATTATGTTGAGCTCTTGAATCCTCTTTGGGCCGGGCATGCACTTAAGGCCAAGGTTGTTAAGGTTTGGGATGAAACTAAAGACGCCCGTACGCTGACATTAAAGCCAGGTTTTAATTGGCGTAATTATAGAGCAGGTCAACATATTCGAATTGGGGTGGCTCTAGATGGAGTTCAATATACCCGAACTTATACGATTTCATCTCCGCCAGAACGAAATGATGGTTTGTTTACCATTACCGTAAAAGCAATTGCTGATGGCCGAATTTCTCACCATTTAGTTCGTAAAATAAAGGTAGGTAGTTTTTTAGCAATTGGTTTGCCACAAGGAGACTTTTATCTTCCTGATTCGCGACCAGTAAAGCCTTTATTTATTACCGCAGGTAGTGGTATCACGCCGGCCATGAGCATGCTAGAAAGCATGCTGGCAAAAGATAGAATGCGAGATACTGTGCATATTCATTACGCACCACATGAGTTTGATGCAATTTTTGGGGAGCGGTTAAAGAAAATCGCAAGTGAACATTCTTTGTATGATTTAAATCAAGTGTTCACGCATGAATATGGAGAGCACAAGCAAACCAAAGGTTATTTTCATGCTGAGCAACTAGAAAAACTCTGCCCTGATTGGCGTGAACGAGAAACTTATGCATGCGGTCCGCAACCCTTAATTGAGGCAATGGAAAAACACTATACCTTAGAAAACATGACGCGCTATTTACACATAGAACGCTTTAGCGCACAATTAGCAGTAATTCCAAAAGAGGCTGTTGGTGGAACCGTTTCATTTTCAAAGAGTGGAATTGATGCCCTTGCTGATGCGAGTACGGCTTTGCTTCGTGTAGCTGAAGACGCCGGAATGAATCCTCCACATGGCTGTAGAATGGGCATTTGTCATAGTTGTAGTACCACCTTACTTTCAGGTTGCGTGAGAGATTTACGTACTGGGAAATTAATTAATGATGTTGGCAGCAAGGTGCAAACTTGTGTTTGTGCTGCTGCTGGCGATTGTGAACTGGATTTATAATGAATACTGATGAGTTTAAAAAAGTGAATACCAAAAATTCAACACGATTGCCGGTTGACTTGTCTGACCCGCAAATTGAAGAGTTCGGTAGAGAGCTCGATGCAATACGAGAAGAAGTGATTGATAGTCGTGGTGCAAAAGACCGTAAATACATTCTTACGGTTATTAAGACACAGCGTATTTTGGGCTTGCTTGGTCGTATCATGATTTATGCAAGTATTTTATTGTTACCAGCATGGTCACATGATCTGGCGAGCAGCACCAATTTCTGGATTTTAATCAGCCTAGGAACCTTGAGTTTAGCCACGGCCAAAATATTAGAGAATATGGAAATTGGACATAATATTTTACATGGTCAATGGGATTGGATGAAAGACCCTGACATTCAATCAAGTTCTTGGGAATGGAATCACGTTTGCCCATCGGACCAATGGATACAATCACATAATATTAAACATCACACTTGGACCAACGTTATAGGTAAAGATCCTGATATTGGCTATGGCTTGCTTAGAGTCTCTAGTCGACAAAAGTGGAGGCCTTTTTATCTCTTACAGCCTTTGTATGCATTTTTGTTAGCCGTACTGTTTGAGTGGGGGATAGCAATCCAAGAATTAGAACTAGGAAAAATGTTTAAACGTAAAAGTCATGCTGAAAAAATTCGCCCCTTACTGCAACGTACTGGCACGAAAATGATGAAGCAAATTACAAAAGATTATATTTTGTGGCCATTGCTTGCTGTAGTAATGACTTTGCCGTTTACATTTTCTGGAGTGGGTCCGTCTCTTTTCGTGGTGTTTTTCTCAGTGTTAATAGCGAATGTTTTAGCTAATATTTTT
Organism: uncultured Gammaproteobacteria bacterium; assembly: GCA_905479875.1. GTDB lineage: Bacteria > Pseudomonadota > Gammaproteobacteria > Steroidobacterales > JABDMI01 > JABDMI01. The sequence goes on along the minus strand of CAJQOG010000198.1, from coordinate 5,202 downwards.
AGAAACATGTGGACTTATTTAATTATTTTCTGCGGTCACTTTCCAAAAGACGTTTATCATTTTACTAGAGCGCAAGTGGAAAATGAAACCAGAGCTAAATGGTATGTGCGCCAAATGTTGGGTTCATGCAATATACGTGGTGGGAAATTGTTTCATATTATGTCGGGAAATTTATCGCATCAAATTGAGCACCATTTATTTCCAGATATACCTAGTAATCGCTATCCAGCGCTAGCTCCTAGAGTTAGGGCATTAGCAGAACGTTATAAAATCCCATATAACTCAGCGTCTTTAACGCGTCAGTTTGGTACCACCTTATGGAAAATATTTAGATATTCTTTTCCCTAAAAAATATTAAATCGAAACACAATTTCGACCTTTTTTCTTGGCTCTGTACAAAGCTTTATCTGCAAGCTTTAAAACATCCCAAGGCCCACTGAAAGCTTGATTGTTTTTCTGGACTGAATCAGCAAGCCCGATTGAAATTGTAATTTGTACGGCTTTCTTTTTCTTGGGCTTAGTCTTATGAGCTGTTACTCTACGGTTTTCTCGATTAACTACAAATTCTTGTGCAGCTATCTCTTCACGTAATAGTTCTAAGTGAACTTTGGCGAGGTGTTTATCTTTGTTAGGAAAGACTACTGAAAATTCTTCTCCGCCATAGCGATAAGCGCTGCCACCACCACTAATTTTACTGGCAATCATTCTTAATACTGAATCACCTACATCATGACCATAGGTGTCGTTAAATTTTTTGAAATGATCTACATCTAACATTGCCACACTGTAGGCTCCGTTTAGTTCATTGAATTTATCTTTTAATGCTCTACGTCCTGGCAAGCCTGTAAGCTCATCTAAATAGGCCATACGCCACGATTCTTGAACTATTGCATATAGGCACAGAAGTAGAGCGCCGCTTGAGAGGATAATTAAACTCTTTTCAGAATCCCCAAAATGTAATTGGATTGTTAAGAGTAATAAGATTCCAATAGCACTTGCCGAAAAGGGTGAAGGCTTTAAAGCGAATATAATTAATAAGCTGATGAATCCCAAGCTGCAAGTGATTAGGCCTGTTTGTGTAAGAGTAGTCCAGTCAAAATATTTTAGTGGCAACCACTGTGTGAGTAAAAAGTTTTGCCAAACAGGAGCTTGTGTAGCTGTGAAAAAAGCAATGCCAAGGATGGCAAAGAAAAGTAAATATGAGTTAAGGTTGTTTTGTGTGAAAACACTTCGTTCAGGCATTAAGGTATAAGTGATTAGAAATAAACTTAATGTAATAGCAAGTAAGGTCGAGACTATAGGCTCAATGCTTGGTGTGAATTTTAAAACTGAATATACAAGAATAACAATAAGCGAGTAAAAGAAAACGCCACTTCTTTTAAAATGAATAGCTGAAAATAAAGTAAATAGCGCCAAAAGGTGCGGAAGAAAGACCAGGCCATTAATTGTAGTTTCTGATAATTGCTCATAAACTTGGAATGCGTAATAGCTTAGAGCTAATATCGCGAATACGGGTAAAAAGCTAATTAATTTTTTCATGTATATCCGTATTATAGTTTGCGTTCATTATAATGAGCATTTAAAGTAGTTCAAACATTCTTAACATATCAGAGTCTCAATGTTCAAAATACGAAAAAATATTCCAAACCATCAATTGTTCTACTTTGATACCTGCCCCTTTTGTATTAAAGTTCGTTTTGCTTTGTGGAAAATGGGTATTAAAGTAAAAATGAAAGACATTTTGCTTCGCAGAGAAAATAAAGCAGAACTTATTGCTGGTGGCGGTAAAAAGCAAGTGCCTTGCTTACGTATAGAAAAGAGTAATGAAATTGAATGGTTATATGAATCTGATGCCATTATTAAATATTTTCAAAATCTTCCCACTGTATAGCCATGCAATCAAAGCGCTCACGCTTGGATCGCTTTCTAAGTTCCGAGTTAAATATTTCAAGGAAAGCAGTTAAGCCAATACTTGCACAAGGGCTGGTTTCAATTGATGGTGCTGTCATCGACGATGCTCAACATTTTGTTGATGAGTTTTCACACGTTTCTTATGACGGCCAAATTCTTCAAAATAAAATTCCACATTATCTAATGTTGCATAAGCCTAAGGGTGTTGTTAGCGCTACTGTAGATGAGCAACATCAAACCGTTATTGATTTATTAAACCAGCCATACAAAACTGACCTACATATTGTTGGGCGTTTAGATTTGAACAGTACGGGTTTGATGCTTTTGACTAATGATGGCCGTTGGTCAAGGGCCTTGATGAGCCCAGAGAGTAAAGTCTCAAAGCGTTATTTGGTCACTTTAGAGAAACCAATTACACAAGCTATGTTGCTGGCTTTCGCGCAAGGCATGTATTTTGAGTATGAAGATATCACTACGCAAGCGGCTGAATTAAAAATACTTTCACCATGTAATGCCGAAGTGATATTAAACGAAGGTCGTTATCATCAGATAAAAAGAATGTTCGGGTATTTTCAAAATAAGGTATTGGAAATTCACCGTATTGCAATCGGCAAAATTATTCTTGGTGACAACTTAGAGCCAGGACAAAGCCGTCTTTTAACTGAGTCTGAAATCAGTTTATAGAAGTGCCTTGAGATTTTAAAAAAACGACGTTGCTTTGTAATAGGGCATGGTATAAATTGATTGTCTTCTGAACATTTTACAAAGCTCTGACTGGAGAAGTCTCATGGCAACCTTATTCTGGATTGTTTCGTTTTTAGCAATTTTTATGACAGCCGCATACAAACGTTTTAACTTACAAAACAGTACCTTAGCTATAGGTTCTTGGTTGCTTGCCTATTTATTTATGGGAGAGGCTGGCTTTTTATGGAAAGCTATAGTCACGATTGCTTTTGCGGCTTTCGCCATTCTCAATCTTAAGTCTTTTCGCGAGCAATACTTAACCAAGCCATTTATGGACGTCTATCGTTCAATGTTACCAGAAATGTCACGTACCGAATCAGAGGCTCTTGAGGCAGGAACAGTCTGGTGGGATGGAGAGCTATTTTCTGGAAAACCTGATTGGAACAAATTGCTGGATATTCCTGAACCAAAAATGAGTCAGGAAGAAATAGACTTTCTTAATAACGAAGTCGAAGAACTTTGCTTGATGCTAAACGATTGGGAAATTACACATGAGCTTGGAGATTTACCTGAGCATATCTGGAAATTCTTAAAAGAAAAAGGCTTCTTCGCCATGATTATTCCTAAAAAATACGGCGGTAAGGAATTCTCAGCGTTAGCTCATTCGGAAGTATTGATAAAAATATCGGGAGTGAGTATTACTTGCTCTTCAATAGTTGCCGTGCCTAATTCTCTAGGTCCTGGTGAACTACTTAATCATTACGGCACTGAAGAGCAGAAAGAATATTATTTACCGCGCTTAGCCGATGGTCGAGAAATTCCTTGCTTTGCACTAACGGGGCCACGTGCAGGTTCGGATGCCACCTCGCTGACTGATTCTGGCATTGTGTGTAAAGGCATGTTTGAGGGAAAAGAAATTATTGGGATTAAGCTGAATTTCAGTAAACGCTATATAACATTAGCTCCAGTAGCCACCGTTATTGGCTTGGCTTTTCAAATGCGTGATCCTGATGGTTTAATTGGCGATATTAAAGATTACGGAATTACTGCCGCACTGATTCCACGCGAATTACCAGGTGTCACCATTGGACGTAGACATTTCCCATTAAATGTTCCTTTCCAAAACGGTCCCTTACAAGGTAAAGATGTATTTATTCCATTGGACTTTATTATTGGTGGGCAAGAAAGAGCAGGGCAAGGTTGGAAAATGTTGTGCGAACAACTCTCTGTTGGTCGATGTATTTCATTGCCATCAAACGCGACAGGTGGTGCGAAAGCGGCGATTGCTTCATCGGCAGCCTATGCACGTATTCGTGAACAGTTTGGCATTCCTGTTGGTAAGTTCGAAGGTATTGAAGAAGTACTTGCGCGTATGGCGGCACGTACTTACTTTATGGATGCGGCCAGAAAGATGACAGCTGGTGCTATTGATTTAGGTGAAGTGCCATCGGTACCGTCAGCAATTCTTAAATACCATCTTACCGAAACTGCACGTCAAGTAGGTATTGATGCCATGGACGTACACGGTGGTAAAGGTATTTGTATGGGGCCCAAAAATTATCTTGCACGAGCTTATCAAGGTATGCCAGTTGCGATTACCGTTGAGGGCGCTAATATCATGACCCGAAGTTTGATCATTTTTGGACAAGGAGCTATTCGTTGTCATCCTTACGTACTTAAGGAAATGCATTCAGCCGCAAATGAAGATCAAGAACAAGGTTTAAAAGATTTTGATTCTGCTCTTTTTGGTCATATTGGTTATGCCATTAGCAATGCTGTACGTTCATTCTGGATGGGCATAACCTACGCACGTTGGACTGATGTACCAGTTGAAGGCCCAACCAAGCGATATTTCCAACACCTTAATCGTTTCAGCTCTGCCTTTGCCTTTGTATGTGATGTTTCGATGTTAACCCTTGGCGGTAAGCTGAAATTTATGGAATCAACCTCTGGTCGTTTAGGTGATATGTTATCTATGATGTATTTAGCTTCGGCCACTTTGAAGCATTATGAAGACCAAGGAAGACCACCTGAAGATTTACCATTGGTAGAGTGGGCTTGCAGAGATTTGTTATATAGAAATCAAGAACAGTTACATCAAATGCTGCGTAATTTCCCCAATAAATGGATATCAAGACTCTTACGTTTCTGTGTATTCCCACGCGGACGTAAATACTATTCACCGGACGATGAGTGGAATAAAGACATTGTAGGTAAGCTCATGGCGGATACACCAACTCGTCAACGCTTAACTAAAGGTATTTATAATACGGTTGAGCCAACCAATCCGCTGGGTTTACTAGAAGAAGCCATGAAATTAGCGATTGAAGCCGAGCCTTTATTGAAAAAATTACGCACAGCCAGAAAAGAAGAAGTATTCACAACCGACGGACATGAAAGAGATGCATATAGTGCAGCCCAAGCAGCGGGAGTGATTACGGCTGAAGAAGCGGAATTTTTATTAGATATGGACGATAAAATCATGAACATTGTTAATGTAGATGATTTTGCTCCTCATGAATTAGGCACTAAAGCCAAACCTCAACCTGAATTAGTACAAAACTATGATGAAGGAAGCTTAGCGTAGCTAAGGTTAAAGCTTGCGAA
>CAJQOG010000197.1 GCA_905479875.1 uncultured Gammaproteobacteria bacterium | reverse complement strand
ACCAGTAAAGGCGGTTGCTAAGACAATAACCATCAAACCAATAAGACCAGGCTGTGCAACATGCTTATACAATGCAACCACTAAAACGGCAGCTACAACACCTTGCATAATCAAAGAAGCTACATCAGTTTTATTACGTTTTGCGGATTCATGCTTATCGTAATCAAATAAAACGGTACGTACATCATCAGGCAATGAATAACCAAAACTAAACCATTTCATTTTTTCTACAGTAAAACAAGTCGCTAAACCAGCTACAAAAACCGGTAAGGATACAGGTGCAACTTTCTGGAAAAAGGTAACAAAATCCCAACCCATCATCTCAGCAATAATTAAATTTTGCGGCTCACCTACTTGTGTCATTACGCCACCAAGTGCAGTACCAACAGCTGCGTGCATCATCAGGTTACGTAAAAAACCACGAAACTCAGCTAACTCCTCACGATCAATTTCTGGTTCTCCTTCAGGGGCAAATGATTGTCCAGAAGCCACCTTGTGATACACAGAGTAAAAACCTACAGCTACTGTAATAATAACCGCTATCACTGTTAATGCATCCAAAAATGCTGATAACACGGCAGATACTGCGCAGAACAGCAGAGCTAAAACAACTTTAGATTTGAATTTTAATAAAATTTTAGTAAAGACAAATAACAGCATGTCTTTCATAAAATAAATGCCAGCAACCATAAACATTAATAAAGCAATGACAGGAAGCTGATGATGCAGCTCTGTCCATGCATGCTCTGGTGTTGTCATGCCAATTAATACAGCCTCTAATGCAATCAAACCGCCGGGTTGCAATGGATAACATTTAAGCGCCATCGCTAGGGTTAAAATAAATTCAGCAACAAGAATCCATCCCGTTATAAAACCACCAAACATGTGATAAAAGATTGGATTTAATATTAAGAAAGCAATTATGGTGAACTTATACCAGTCTGGAGAGTTACCCAAAAAATTCTTAGCAAAAGCTTGGGTCATTGTCATATGTTGGCTCATTTGGGGCCCTTTTGATTATTGTAATAATTTGCTTTGATGCACGTGAAATAGGTGCTGCACAAAATTAAGTTTTTTTACTATTTAGTAAGTTTAACTTAAGCAGTTGTAATTTAGCTGATTTTAACGTGTTTAGACTGACTTGCCTAGGGAGAACTGGAGAACTGTGAACAATTAAATAAAACTATTACTGCCGCCAAATATCCTGCCCAGCTTTTGCAGCTAATTTATCCAAAAACTGCTCATGGGTGACGCATTCTTCTGCACTAGCCGGCTTAACCAGTAGATTTAACTGTGAATCAATTTCAAATTTGCCTTCATCACTGGGTGCATCAGAAGAACTCTCCGCACCAAAAAGCGTCTCCTGCCCTCCGGTCATCGCTAAAAAAACATCAGCTAATAAACGTGCATCAAGTAAAGCTCCATGCAAGTCACGCCCTGAGTTATCTACGGTATAACGTTTACACAAGGCATCAAGACTATTACGTTGCCCAGGATGCATTTTGCGTGCCATTGGCAAGGTATCAAGAACAGCACATTGAGTTTCAAGTTTTGGTCTGGCTGGCTTTAATAAAGACAACTCGTGATTCAAAAAACCCATATCAAATGGGGCGTTATGAATAATGAGCTCAGCATCGCCCACATAAGTGAGAAAGTCGTCAATAATATTGGCGAATAAAGGTTTAGAACTTAAAAACTCAGAAGACAAACCATGCACGGCTTCTGCCCCTGCATCAATATCACGCTCAGGATTCAGGTAAACATGAAAATCATTACGCGTAGGTCGCCTATCAATTAACTCTATACACCCAATCTCAATAATCCTATGACCTTGCCTAGGCTCTAAACCGGTTGTTTCAGTATCAAGTACAATTTGACGCATAAGGAATTTCTCTTAAAAAATTAATCTAACTCGGCAAGCATTATATCAACAGCTTCGTTGGCTAACTCATCAGCTAGCTCATTGTCAGCGTGGCCTGCATGCCCTTTAACCCAATGCCAATTAACTTCATGGCGTTCTGCTTCTTTATCTAACTCTTGCCAAAGATCTTTATTTTTTACGGGTTTTTTCGCTGCTGTTTTCCAACCGCGTTTTTTCCAACCTTCCATCCATTCTAAAATTCCAAGCTGAACGTATTTAGAGTCGGTATGTAGATCAACCAATGTATGTGTTTTAAGAGCCTTTAAGGCCATTATCGCTGCGGTCAACTCCATACGGTTATTAGTAGATTCTGCTTCTGAACCCATGATTTTTTTATACTTGCCGTCATGTTTACCTTGTGCTCGCAGTATCGCACCCCAACCACCCGGGCCAGGGTTACCACGGCATGCGCCATCGGTATAAATTACTACATGTGGCAAGGTTCTTTTTGTAAGGCCGAGTGAATTGGTCATTAATCGTTATAATCTTTTGAGTGATGTGTTGATTTTACTGGAGCTGATACCAAATTCAAATTTACTTTTGTATCTAATGCTGAATATTTATGGTTTCGATTGTGATTAACTAACTGTAAAGAACTTTTTTTAGCCGCACGTTTAGTCATTCGCATTGGCGTTAGAGTAAAGTGCTTTAAATTTGCCTCATAGTGATAGATTAAACCTACTAAGGGAAAGGTATTAACTCTTTGTAAGCTAATACATTTTTCTCTATGTTTTTTTATTCTCGAAATATTTGGAGATACTAAAGTATTGATTTGCGTCACATCATAATTCAGCAAGCGTAACCAATCATTTAAACGAAAAAGGCTAAGTTCATTTTTCACGCTGGTAGAAGTCTTATCTTTCCAAAACCAAAATTTACGGGAAAATTTTCGTAATGGATTAAAACCAAATACCGTTAAGCGACCGCCATCTCCTAACACGCGAGTTACCTCTCGCAATAAGGCTCGCGGATCATGAATTTGTTCTAGGCCATGCCATAACACAACCCAATCAACACTATCAGTCTCAATATTCTCATCAGTGGCGGTAGCACAAAGATGAGAATCTTTGAATCGCGCATTAAACACACAGGGGGTATTAACGCCTAGATAATCACCTACCAAGCTATGGTGAACAGACTCATCACAAATCAAGGCAACTGATTTATTAGCAGAATTATTTAAAGCTTGTTGCAGCAATTTAGACTCTTGTTGCAAAACAAATTCGCCATAAGGGCTTTCAAACCAACGGGTCTGCATTACAATAGCTGATAGAAAAATAACATGTGATGAGTTTACCATGTCAGAAACAAAAACACTTAAGGTTACCGCCCTAGCTGCCTTTCAGGACAACTACATCTGGGTTATCCATGATCCCGAAAACCCTCAAGATATTGTAGTGGTAGATCCTGGTGACGCTAAGGTTGTAAAAAACGCAATCACGTCAAAAAGCTGGAACTTAAAAGCTATCCTCATAACTCACCATCACCATGATCATGTTGGCGGCTTATTGGAACTCAAAGAGAAATTTTCAGTCCCAGTATATGGTCCTGCCATGGAGTCTATTGATGGTCTAGATTTTAATTTGGGCCATGCGGACACTATCAATGTTAAAAATACTCATTTAAATTTTTCGATACTTGACTTACCTGGTCATACACTAGGTCATATTGCATACTATGGACACGCCTCTGTGTTTTGCGGGGACACTTTATTTAGCGGTGGCTGCGGAAGAATGTTTGAAGGAACACCGCAAGTCTTTTATGATAGTTTGAATAAACTGGCTACCTTACCAGATGAGACAGCTGTCTATTGCACGCATGAATACACTCAAGCAAATTTAAAGTTTGCCTGTCATGCAGAACCTGAGAATAGTGATATTTTAGCCTACAACGATTATGTAATAGCAAAGCGAGCAAAAAATAAAATTACCTTGCCTAGCACAATAGCTTTAGAGAAAAAAATCAATCCCTTTCTGCATTGTGCTAATGAGGACTTACAATTAAGTCTTGCCAATCTTACAGAGCTTGGTAAAGAAGAATTGCTCAATAAGCCAGTAAAGACTTTTGCTACACTAAGAAAACTAAAAGATAACTTCTAAGAATAAATTAATTATAAGAAATAACCTATGCCATCAACCTCATCAATAATTTATAAATTATCAAACCTAATATTGAGCGCTTTTTTAGTATTCTCAATAAGCGCTCAAAATCTAGAATCCATAGAAGCTGAAAAACCGCGCTTCATTGAGGGCATTGACTATATAGTTATTGATGACAAGCAGACAGACAATAGTGCAGCCCATGCTTTACAAAGCACAAGTTTTATATCTGGGCGGATTTATGATTCTCTAATTTATAACTTTAAACTTTCACAACAAACCAGTAGCGAAGCCATAAAAAGAATTAATTCTCAGTACAACTGGTACAAACGTCATCCTGAATATCTACAACGCGTATGGTCTCGTGCTAATCCTTACATGTATCACATCACGCAAGAACTGCAAAAACGCAATTTGCCAATGGAGCTGGCATTACTACCAATAGTAGAAAGTGCATTTGATGCTTTTGCTTATTCACACGGTCGCGCAGCAGGCCTATGGCAAATTATTCCTGGAACAGGCAAATATTTAGGCGTTAAACAAAACTGGTGGTATGACGGTCGTCGTGATGTTTTAGACTCAACTAACGCTGCTTTAAATTATCTTGAAAGTTTAAATCGAGAATTTAATGGTGATTGGATGCTAGCGATTGCTGCTTATAATAGTGGCGCTGGAAATGTTAGGAAGGGAATACGTAGAAACAAACGTAAAAACCTACCCACTGATTTTTGGTCTTTACAACTACCCAAAGAAACTGAGGCCTATGTACCAAAGTTGTTAGCGCTTAAAAAACTTTACCAAGAACATACAACACGCGACCTTTTGCCTGCCATTGCCAATGGACCACATTTCCAAGTTGTAGAAACAGGCTCACAAATAGATTTGGCAACTGCGGCAGAACTTGCAGATATTGATATAAATACCCTTTACCAGCTCAATCCTGGGTTTAATCATTGGGCCACGGCTCCCAAAGGACCTCACCGCTTACTTATTCCAAATGCACAAGCTAACAATCTACGTCTAGGCCTAAAAAGCCTGCCTGATGATCTGCGAATTAAACTTGCACGATACAAAATTAAACCTGGAGATTCTATTGGCCTATTAGCTCGTCGTAACCAAACAACCATACAAGCGATTCGCCAAGCAAATGGTATGCAAAATAACAACTTACGGGCTGGAAAATATTTATTAATCCCACAGGCCAGTACTAATTTAACCGCTTACACAAAAAGTAAAGATTCTCGCTTAACCAGCCTCCAAAGCAGAAGTCGAAATGGCAACAAAGTAAACTATCAAGTACGCTCTGGTGATAGTTTTTGGACAATTGCAAAACGCTATGGCGTTAGCAGTCGTCAAGTGGCTACGTGGAATGGCATGGCTCCACGAGACACTCTTAGTGTAGGTCAAAATCTTGTTATCTGGACTAAAGATAAAAATACAAATTTTTCTTCACAAAATAGCGTGCCAAACACCACTAAACGCATTCGATATACCGTAAGGCGTGGTGACACCTTATCGGGGATTGCACAGAAATTTAAGGTTAAAACTTCACAGCTCAAAGAGTGGAACCGAAGCAAATTAAAAAAATATTTATCCCCGGGCCAGGTACTCACAATCATGGTTGATGTACGCAAGCAATCTGCATCTTAAACAACTCTGGGTTACAATAAGCCACAATGCGCTAGCATTACAAAACAATAAAGCGCGATAAGATTAATCAAAAATTGGAGTTAATACGATGGGATTTTTAAGTGGCAAACGTGTATTAATAGTAGGGCTTGCAAGCAACCGTTCAATTGCCTACGGTATTGCAACAGCTATGCATCGCGAAGGTGCTGAACTAGCATTTACATATCAAAACGAAAAATTGCAACCTCGTGTCGAAAAAATGGCTGCTGAATTTGGGAGCGAGCTTTGTTTCCCTTTAGATGTTGCACATGACACTGAAATTGAAAAAATGTTTTCTGATTTAGGCAAGCACTGGGACGGCTTAGATACTATCGTTCATTCTGTTGGCTTTGCTCCGCGCGATCAACTCGCAGGGAAATTTCTGGATAGCGTTACTCGTGAGGGCTATCAAATAGCTCACGATATCAGCGCCTATAGTTTTGTGGCGCTTGCTAAAGCTGGCAGAGAAATGCTTAAAGGCCGCAATGGTTCATTGCTTACTCTAAGTTACTTAGGAGCTATTCGAGCAATTCCTAATTACAATGTTATGGGGCTTGCTAAAGCTAGTTTAGAAGCCAGTGTGCGTTTCCTTGCTGCAGATATGGGACCAGAAGGCATTCGTGTTAATGCGGTTTCAGCAGGTCCAATCAAAACTCTTGCGGCAGCTGGTATTAGCGGCTTCAGAAGTATTCTTGGGCATGTTACTGAAACTGCACCTTTACGTAAGAATATTTCCGCACTGGATGTTGGCAATACTGCAGCGTTTTTATGTTCTGACTTAGCCGCCGGCATTACTGGCGAAGTTGTTTATGTAGATGGCGGTTACTCAAATGTAAGCATGATGAATATTTGATTTTCTTCAGTTGAATATCTCAAAAAAAAGCCGCAATAAATGCGGCTTTTTTTATTAATAAAATAACTAGACTAAGTTTCTTGAAACTCAATTCGTTCATCAAATAATGCTTCGCCTTCTCTAGATGCAATAATGGTTGCACAGCTTGCATCACCTAAAACATTCACGCTGGTTCTCAACATATCCAAGACTCTATCGACAACAAACAACACACCTACTGCCTCAACTGGCAAGCCTACAGCTAATAATATGACCGCAATAGCCACTAAAGAAGCTGATGGAATTCCTGCGACACCAATAGAGGTTAGCAATGCCGTTACTACAATTAAGAACTGCTCACCAAAACCTAAATGAATACCGTATGCCTGCGCAATAAACATTGCCGCAACACATTCATATAAAGCAGTGCCGTTCATATTGACAGTCGCACCAAGCGGAAGAACAAAGCTACTTACTTTATTTGAGACACCAACATTTTTTTCTACACAATCCATAGTTACTGGCAATGTTGCCGAAGATGAAGCTGTCGAGAATGCAGTTAACAAAGCCGGAGATACCGCCTTGTAAACGCGTAAAGGACTAACTCTTCCAACAAATTTCAAGAATGCTGGCATGGTGACGATTACATGAAAAGCTAAAGCCAAAACCACTGTTAGAGCAAACCATAGCAGTGGCTTAGCAGCGTCAAAGCCGGTTTCCATAATCACTGCGGCCACTAAACCAAATACCCCAATAGGAGCAAACGCCATTATGAATTCCGTCATTCCCATCATTACTTTAAAAATACCGTCCCAGAACTTATAAATAGGCTCAGCATCCTCATGCGGCAGTTTTGTCATAAAAAAACCAAACAACAAACTGAACACAATCAATCCCAACATTTGACCATCTGCCGCAGCTTTGACAATATTCGGTGGAAACATTCTAAGGAAGATCTCGACTACATCACCGCTTCCTCTATTTCCAACTTTGCTTTTAGCTTGTTCAGCATATTTTTCAATTGCTAATTCTTTTTGTACTGGAGTACCGTTTGAATCTATACCTGGTTTGATAAAGTTGACCAGAAGCAAACCAACCAAAATAGCTGCCAGTGAAGTAACGGCGTAAAAGAGTAAAGTGCGACCTCCCAATCTACCAAGATTGCCGCCAGAACCAATACCTGCAATACCCACAATAACCGAGGATACAATTAATGGCACTATTAGCATTTTTAGTGCATTAATAAACAAAGTACCAATAAAATTAAAAACACCAAGAGCCGAAACGCCACCCAATGCAGAATCAATATTTAAAAAAGAGCCAACTATTGCTGCCAAAATAAGAGCAATCAAAATTTGCCAGTGTAACTGCATTGAACTTAATTTCTTAAACATACACCCTTCTTTTATTATTTATTGGATTAGAGTAAAATTATTTGCAACAAGAGAAGCTCTTTAATTTAGTGCATCTTCTCTTACGACCGGAATCTCTATATTTGCATCTTCTCTTAAGCTAGAAATATACGCATTAAGTTCATTAAAGCCAGACTGATTTGCCAAAGCACGTGCATTTGCCATTTTTTCAGACTCGCTCAGCACATCAATATCAGCTTGCTTAACATCAGTTATTAGAAAGATTGCGTAGTCACCATTGTTTAATCCAACACCTTGTTCAACAATTGCACTATCAACTGGCTTCTCAGCTTGAAAAATTGCGGTTAGCAAATCACGTTGCACCCCTGCTTGTGACCTGCTTAATAAAGTATTTGCAGTGAAGTTATATCCTGCTTCTTCAGACTTAAGTTTAAGTTCTTCTTCTGTACTAATTTCTGATTGCAACGCTAAGCCTAATTCGGTGGCTTTTACACTAGCTGCTTTTTGCTCAAGTGCCGCACGTAAACTTACTTTAACTGACTCTAACGATTTTTGACTGACATCACGATGCTCAAGCACTCTTAAAAAGACAGCTTGCTCAGTAGAGACAGCTAAAAGATCTGAGTTTGTGCCATCGCGAAGTTCGTCACTGAACGCGGCATCTTTGACTACTTGGTTAGAAGCTATACCCGCGTAAGTTCTACGTTCAACATTTTTCTGAGTTCTTAATTCCAAACCATTAGCTTCTGCTACCGCTGCTAAATTATCACGAGCATCAAAAATTTCTTGTGCCAAAGCCTCTGCCTTCTCTGCCAATATTCCTTCAACTTGAATGTTTCTATATTCATTTTCAAGTTCAGTATTTTGATCAACAGTTAATTCTGCAAAAGCAGGAGCTGAGCTAGCTTTAATCTCACCCAATTTAACAATATGTAGGCCGGTATCCGCTTTGACAAGCAGGGGCTCATCACCTGCGGCCATTGCAAACAAAGCATCTGCAAAGGCTTTACCAAGTAAGCTCTCGTCATTTGCAACAAACCCAAGATTTCCATCGTCGTTAGCAGAAATAATGTCATCTGAATTAGCTCTAGCTAACTCACCAAAGTCAGCACCACTTTTAACTTGTGCTAGCAAATCATTTGCCAAGGTTTCTTTCTCCGACATGGATGCGGCATCAAACTCTAATAAAATATGGCTTACTTCTCGTTCTTCAGGAGTCCCATAACGAAACTTCACTTGGTTATAATAGCTAGATAGATCTTCAGCTGATACTTCCAGTTGTTTCGCTAAATCTCCTGCCGATAATTCGATGTACTCTATATCTACTTGCTCGTTAGTTAACAAAGTTGCTTTTTGCTTTTCATATTCAGCAGCAATGTCGTCCTCAGTCACTTCAACTTCAGATTTAAATTTACTAGCTGGAATAATTGCAAAACTTGCTGAGCGTTGTTCATTTTCTAAGGCATGTTTGCGAAGCAATTCAGCTTCGGTAACAAATGCGCTATTGACTAATGCATTACGTAATTGAGAAACACTAAGTGAAGCCTTAGTATTTCTTTCAAACTCTCCTGGTGCACGTCCAGCAATACTTAACTGCTGCTCATATACTTGGCGGTCGAAAACGCCGTTTAATTGAAATTGTGGAATTTGTTTAATTTGCTTAAGCAATGCTTCATCACTTGTACGATATCGATTGTCATACACACGTTGATTAACCAATTCTTCACGAATCAACCCATTAAGGATATTTTCACGAAGCTGTGTACGTTGCGCTTCAGGCATTCCATCCGGATAAAATTGAGCTTGCTGACTTTCAATACGCTGCATCTCAGAACGAAACCTATTTAAAGGGACTTCAGAGCCATTTACTTTGGCAGCATAAGTTAAGCCTTGTCCACCAGATGGCGTAGCTACACCAAAGAATACAAATGAGAGAGCGATTAAGCCTAAAATTACTAGAGCAAGTACACCAGTGATGCGGCTACGTATAGATTGAAGCATGGAATTTCCTTAATAAAAACTTTGATATATGTTTATATCGATGATGCTGTGTTGAATGATAATCAAGGTTTCAAAACAGTATTAATTTAATCCGCTATTCTAACTGCCAAAGACCTTTTGGTCACGGCTTTATGGCCGTAAATCACTAATTAGTAAGCTAAAAATTGCGTATTTTGCAAGAATGGCTGTTGTAGCATAAAAAACAGACAACAAAAGCTTCCTTCAAGCACAATTGGATTGAGTCAAAGCTAGTTGATAGCTATTAAGCTTTTCTTATAGGCATAAAAAAACCACCGTAAGGTGGTCTTTTTATAATCTGGCGGAGCGGACGGGACTCGAACCCGCGACCCCCGGCGTGACAGGCCGGTATTCTAACCAACTGAACTACCGCTCCAGATTTTGGTGGGTGCTAACGGGATCGAACCGCTGACCCTCGCCTTGTAAGGGCGATGCTCTACCAGCTGAGCTAAGCACCCGAGGAAGCGCATTCTACGGCAAGTAATTGGTGATTGCTAGCCCTAAATTACGAAAAATCGGTTTTTTTTAAATTAATCAGCCCCTTAATAAAATTCAGATTAATAATTGGGCTATTGACTTCAAAAAACAGTCAAATATTTACCCAGATATCTATCTTATTTTATAAATACTTAGAAAAATCTGGATTTAAGCTACTAATGCGCATGAACACCTTTTTTAGAAGAACCTTTTGAGTCCTTAGGTGACTTAGAGAGTTCATTAACCAAAGGCTCTGGCTGTCTGACTAAAGCCACTTCTAAAACTTCATCTATCCATTGAACACATTTAATATCTAAATGTTTTTTAATGTTATCTGGAATTTCAGCCAAGTCTTTACGATTTTCTTCAGGAATAAGCACGGTGGTAATTCCTCCCCGATGAGCGGCAAGAAGTTTTTCTTTTAATCCGCCAATAGGTAAAACTTCACCACGAAGAGTAATTTCGCCGGTCATAGCAACTTCCGCGCGAACTTCAATATTAGTACAGGCAGAAACTAAAGCCGTACACATACCAATACCAGCGCTTGGGCCGTCTTTAGGAGTCGCACCTTCAGGAACATGAATATGCACATCATGGTTACTGAAGTAATCACTATCTATACCTAAAGCATCAGCACGACTGCGAACTACTGTCATTGCTGCTTGTATAGATTCTTTCATCACATCACCTAATTGGCCAGTGTGCGTAAGCTTACCTTTACCTTTAACAATCGCAGATTCTAAACGAAGAAGCTCGCCGCCAACTTGTGTCCATGCCAATCCTGTGACTTGACCGACTTGGTTATTCTCATCAGCTAAGCCAAAGCTATAACGTTTTACACCTAAGTATTTTTCTAAATTACTTGGTCGCACTAAAGTTGTTTTAATGCTTGTTTTCTTGGCTGTTTTAGTTTCAGAGGCGTCTTTAGTAGCAACTTTCTTTTTGGCGACTTTCTTTTTGCTAACTAGTAAGTTTTCTTTAACTACCTTACGGCAAATTTTAGCTATTTGCCTTTCAAGATCTCGGACACCTGCTTCACGTGTGTAATAACGCACGATATCAGCTACCGCTTTATCAGAAATCGACACTTCTGCTTTTTTCAAACCATTATTTTTACTCTGTTTAGGAATCAAATAACGTTTTGCAATATTTACTTTTTCATCTTCGGTATAGCCAGGAATGCGAATTATTTCCATACGATCACGTAATGGACCAGGAATATTCAAACTATTTGCCGTAGCCACAAACATAACATCAGATAAGTCAAAATCTACTTCAAGGTAATGATCACTAAAAGTATTATTTTGTTCGGGATCCAGAACTTCCAATAAAGCTGAAGAAGGATCACCACGAAAATCCGTAGACATTTTATCAATCTCATCTAATAAAAAAAGCGGGTTACGTTTTTCAACTTTACTGAGCTTCTGGATTATTTTGCCCGGCATAGAACCAATATAAGTACGACGGTGTCCACGAATTTCAGCTTCGTCACGCACGCCACCTAAAGCCATTCGTACATACTCTCTATTAGTTGCACGCGCTATGCTTTTACCCAATGAGGTTTTACCCACACCAGGAGGACCAACCAAACAAAGTATTGGTCCTTTAAGTTTTTTAACTCTTTGCTGCACAGCTAAGTATTCCAGGATTCGTTCTTTGACTTTCTCAAGCCCAAAGTGATCTTCTTCTAAGATTTCTTCTGCGGCTGCAAGATTGTTTCGAATTTTACTGCTTTTATTCCAAGGCAATTTAATCAACCAATCAATATAGGTACGAGTTACTGTAGCTTCGGCAGACATAGGAGACATCATTTTAAGTTTCTTTAATTCGGCAGCAGCTTTATCGGCGCCTTCTTTACTCATACCGGCGGCTTCAATTTTATTTGCCATCTCATCATTTTCATTGGTGCCACCTTCGCCATCACCAAGTTCTTTTTGAATAGCTTTCATTTGCTCATTCAAATAGTACTCGCGTTGGCTTTTTTCCATCTGGTGTTTAACTCGACCACGAATACGTTTCTCAAGTTCAAGCACTTCCATTTCGTTACTAATTAATAACAAAATATATTCCAAGCGATCTCGTACATCATCAAACTCTAAAAGTTTTTGTTTGTCTTCAACTTTCAATGTCATATGCGCGGCGATGGTATCGGCAAAGCGTGATAACTCATCAATACCCACCAAAGTTGTTAAGACTTCTGAAGGTATTTTTTTATTGAGTTTTACGTATGCTTCAAACTGTTCATTCACAGAACGCTGTAAAACTTCTTTTTCTGCATCCGACTGTAAATCTAATTGCTCGAGTAAATCTACATCAGCAATAAAATGTTCTTCGATACGCAAACTTACTACCGCAGCACGTGACACACCTTCAACTAATATTCGGACTGTGCCATCAGGAAGCTTTACCATTTGCAAAATATTTGCGACAGTACCGGTACTAAAAACATCCTTAATAGTAGGCTCATCCACATCGGCAGATAGCTGGGTTAATAAAAGGATTTGTTTTGTATCGCGCATGGCTTCTTCGAGCGCGCTGGTAGACACTTCACGACCCACAAAAAGAGGTATTACCATATGCGGATACACCACCACATCACGTAGAGGCAAAACCGGAATTTCTTTAATAGTATTTGTATTTTCAGTTGACATAAATTCAATCTCATTAAGCATCCATTGGAGATGCGTTCTATATACCAGACATGGTGGCATTCAAATATATTTCAAGCTTTATCTAGTTTCTTTGCTCTCAATCACAATATGCTCAAAAACCAAGCTTAATACTTAGGCGATAAAAAAGGCCCGAGAGCAATAATCAGCACGGACCTTAATTACAAACGACTGTTAGAGCTAATTAGTCGCCACTGGCTAGGCGCTGTGCCAACATTAAATCTTGTTGTCGCTGTTTTTCCGAGGTTTCATAAATAATGTAAGGATCACATTCACCCTCCACCACTTGTTCATCTAGTACGACTTTGCTTACGTTTTCCATAGATGGTAAATCGTACATAGTATCAAGAAGAACTTTTTCCAAAATGGTTCTTAGCCCCCTCGCACCCGTTTTACGTTTCATTGCTTTTTTAGCAATTGCCCGTAAAGCATCATCACGGAATTCTAATTCTGCACCTTCTAGCTCAAAGAGACGATGATACTGCTTGGTTAAAGCGTTTTTTGGCTCTACCAAAATAGACATTAGAGCATCTTCATCCAAGGATTCTAAAATTGCCAGCACTGGTAGGCGACCTACAAACTCAGGAATTAAACCGTACTGAACTAAATCTTCTGGCTCAACAGTTGGCAGAACATCATTACTTTGCTTTTCTATATCTTTACTTTGCACTTCAGCAATAAAACCAATGCCACTTTTAGTGGTTCGGTTAAGAATAACTTTATCAAGACCTGCAAAGGCGCCGCCACAGATAAATAAAATATTTGAGGTATCAACTTGCAAAAACTCTTGTTGCGGATGTTTCCTACCACCTTGAGGAGGAACCGAAGCAACCGTACCTTCAATAAGTTTCAATAAAGCTTGCTGTACACCTTCGCCTGAAACATCCCTAGTGATTGACGGGTTTTCCGACTTACGAGAAACCTTATCAATTTCATCGATGTACACTATGCCTGTTTGTGCTTTATCAACATCGTAATCACATTTTTGTAACAGTTTTTGAATTATGTTTTCTACATCTTCACCTACATAACCTGCTTCGGTTAGGGTAGTGGCATCAGCAATAGTAAATGGCACATCAAGCATTCTCGCTAAAGTTTCAGCAAGCAAGGTTTTACCTGAACCTGTAGGTCCAACTAAAAGGATATTGCTTTTTTGTAATTCTATATCGTCTTTACTAGCGTTCATTCTAGAATTCAGACGTTTGTAATGATTGTATACAGCAACCGCTAGGACTTTTTTAGCCTGCACTTGCCCAATTACATATTCGTCCAAAATTTTATTGATTTCTTTTGGCTTGGGTAAGTTATCAATATTGAATTCACTGGTGTCATCTAATTCTTCACGGATAATATCGTTACACAGCTCAACACATTCATCACAGACATAAACTGAAGGCCCAGCAATTAGCTTGCGGACTTCGTGTTGGCTTTTGCCACAGAACGAACAATAGAGAAGTTTGCCGTCGTCACTTGCGGTAGTTTCACTCATTAATTCAATACCTTAAATCGCATATGCGGTTTTATTTTGTAGATCTTGCCATAATTGTAACTTATGCATTTAGTACATGGGGTGATTCGCTTGCAAAAGATGGCCGAATTTCGCGCAAAATCGCCACAAAGTCTTTGTTTTGCATGAAATTCAAGCATACACTCAATGAAATCAATTAGTTAGCTTCTAAACTTATACGTCACAGGCGCCCTAAAAATATGCTTCCTATCATCCATTAAATCAAAAAAGCCGAGTCATTTTGAATAGACTCGGCTTCTAATAATGAAACAGTTTTGCTCTAGCTTAAAAATCTAAGCAGTAGGCTCACTAGAGTTAGGTAATTGTCGAGCAAGCAAAATATCATCAATCAATCCATAGGCTTTAGCCATTTCCGCATCCATGAAATTATCACGCTCAGTGTCATTACCGATTGTCTCAATCTCTTGGCCGGTATGAGTTGCTAGGATTTGGTTTAAACGATCACGAATTTTTAGAATTTCACGTGCGTGAATATCTATATCGGTTGCCTGTCCTTGCACTCCACCTAAAACTTGGTGAATCATTACTCGCGAATGTGGCAAACAAAAACGTTTTCCTGCAGCCCCAGCAGCAAGTAATACCGCTCCCATACTTGCAGCTTGACCCATACAAATAGTACTCACATCAGGCTTAATGAATTGCATAGTGTCATAAACCGACAAACCAGCTGTTACAACTCCACCTGGAGAGTTGATGTACATATGGATATCTTTATCAGGGTTTTCTGATTCAAGAAATAATAATTGAGCCACGATTAAGTTAGCCATGTGATCTTCGATAGGACCCACTACAAAAATTACGCGCTCTTTTAAAAGGCGCGAAAAAATATCATAAGAACGTTCGCCTCTAGCGGTTTGCTCAACAACCATTGGAATTAGACCCATTCCAGACGTTACCATGCTCTCTGTTTGCGAAGTAGGATTAAACTTATTTATGCTCATACTAATACCTTCTCGATACTCATTAATAATTTTTCTGTTTTACATACAATAAATCCGCTGCAGCCTAAGCTTACAACGGACTTATAGTATACGCTTGAGTCGTAATATTAAAAGTTCAAATTTTACTCAAAATATTAAGCGCTCAAAAATTGATTTTATGCAATAGCTTGAACATCCATAATAGTTTGAAAGTCAGAATTATTATCAGTTACATTAGCTTTTTCTAACAAATTTTTCACTACTTTAGCTTCCAGTGACATCATTTGGACTTGTTGCATAGCTTGTTGATTAGTCTTATAAGCATTAATCATGGTTTCTGGTTCTTCATAACCATCAGTAAGTTTTGCCAATTGTGCATCAATATCTTCTTTCTCAACTTTAATCTCTTCTTGTTTTACATACTCACCGATAAGTAAGCCTAAACGAACACGACGCTTTGCTTCATCAATAAATTGCTCAGCCGGTGGATGATAACTATGGTCATTTGGAAGACCCATACGCTGCATCCAATCATGTTGTAAGGAATGTACTTCCTGGTCCACTAACGCATTTGGCACTTCCAGTGGGTTAGCTTCAAGCAAAGCAGTCATTGCACTGTCTTTAGTTTTTGCTTCAATAGCCGTTGCTAATTCGTTTTGCATGTTATTACGTACTTCAATTTTTAGGTCAGAAATATCACCCGAATCAACCCCAAAAGCTTTACAGAATTCATCATCAATTTCAGGAAGAACTTTAGTTTCAACAACTTCAGCCGAAATTTCAAAAACAGCTTTTTTACCTTTTAAATCTTCTGCTTGGTAATCTTCTGGAAACTGAACTTCAACTTCACGTACTTCACCAGCCTTTATGCCTTCCATACCTTTTTCAAAATCAGGAAGCATGCGGCCTTCACCTAAAACAACTGGAGTGCTTTCAGCTTTTCCGCCAGCAAATTCTTCGCCATCAATTTTCCCAACAAAATCAATAGTTACACGATCTCCCTTACGAGCTTTACGTGTAGCCGCTTCCCATTGTGATTTTTGATGACGCATATTTTCAATAATCAATTCAACATCTGTGTCTTGAATTTCAACCACTGGGCGTTCTATGCTTAATGAATCCACGCCTTGTAATGAAATCTCAGGGTAAACTTCAACAGTAGCCATGTAGGTAAAGTTACTACCTTCGTCACTAAGTTCTGGTTTGATATCTGGATTACCAGCTGGATTTAATTTCTCTTGAACTACAGCTTCGCTATAAGACTTTTGAATCATATCGCCAAGCACTTCATTACGAACTTCCGCGCCATAGTTCTGTCGAATAACCTTTAATGGCGCCTTACCTGGACGAAATCCTTTTAACTTGGCTTTTTTACCAACGGTATGAAGACGTTTAGTTACTTCGCTATCGATATTCTCAGCAGGAATTTCAACGCGTAAAGTGCGTTTTAATCCGTCAGAGTTTTCTAATGAGATTTGTAATTCAGCAGCCATAATGAACCTTAAAAATATTTTTGAAATTGTTGTTGGTAATTATTTTTAAACGAAGATGAGCTTTGTTTATATATCCTTAATTACACAAATTAATAAGTGGTGCGAGCGGAGAGACTCGAACTCTCACATGTTTCCATACTGGAACCTAAATCCAGCGCGTCTACCAATTCCGCCACGCTCGCAATAACAAGCCGAGCATTATAGCCGACTTTTGTGTAAATACAGGACGTAAATATAGATAATTTATAAGATAATTACATTTATTTTCGTCACTTAATAATCATAAGTTTAAATGGGGTGGACGACGGGGTTTGAACCCGCGACCACCGGAATCACAATCCGGGGCTCTACCAACTGAGCTACGTCCACCATCGATTTAAACTTGAAGCCAACAGAACGCTGAATAAATGGCGCGCCCGGCAGGACTCGAACCTGCAACCCCCGGCTTAGAAGGCCGGTGCTCTATCCAGTTGAGCTACGGGCGCAAGATTATCGACAACAACAATCAAACATTTAACCATATTAACCGCGCCACGATTAAAGAAGACTAATGTTGCCTTTAAAACATCACAGAAAACCTAAAGCTTTAATTTTTCTGTGAAAAATTGGTCGGAGCAGAGGGATTCGAACCCCCGACCCTCTGGTCCCAAACCAGATGCGCTACCAGGCTGCGCTATGCTCCGAATTTAACAAGATAATTGCTTATCCTTTAAGCGTCTGCTTATTATATAAGTTTCCGCTTTTCCTGAGTATTCTATCACCCAGCGAGGCGCGCATGATACGGTTGAATTCCTTAGGCGTCAATCACTTGTTGCGATTTTTATTGAATCCTTACTTGAGCATGTTTCAAGTGCGTGCGACAATGCGCAGCCTAACAAGCTCAGCAATAGCTAAGCATGCTGATTTAACACTGTTTTTAGGACTATTTACATGCCAACTCAACTCATTCTAGGAAAACCTGTGGCGCAAGCTGTTCGTGACGATGTGCGCGAGGAGATTACACTAAGAGCTGAGGGTACGAAGATCAGGCCAGGACTTGCGGTAGTTTTAGTTGGGGCAGACCCTGCATCGCATGTATATGTAAAACATAAACGTAAAGCGTGTGATGAGGTGGGAATAAACTCCTTTGCGCATGATTTATCTGCGGAAACTACACAAGAAGATGTGTTGGCATTAATTAATAAGTTAAATAATGACGCATCTGTCCATGGCATTTTAGTTCAGCTTCCTCTGCCGTCTCATCTCGATGCACCAGAAATTTTAGATACGATAATTCCTGAGAAGGATGTAGATGGCTTTCATCCTTACAACATTGGTCGTCTTGCGCAACGCCGCCCTAGTATTCGTTCATGCACTCCGCATGGTGTCATGGTAATGCTAGAGCATTATGGTATTGACCCAAAACGTAAACATGCGGTAATTGTTGGCGCCTCTAATATTGTTGGGCGGCCAATGGCACTGGAATTATTACTCGCAGGCGCCACGATTACGGTCTGTCATAAATTCACTCAAGACCTCGGCTCATTTGTCGCCCAAGCCGACATAGTTGTGGTTGCCGTTGGTATCCCTAATCTAATTAAAGGCGAATGGATTAAACCAGGAGCTACGGTAATTGATGTGGGAATTAACCGCTTAGACAATGGCAAACTTGTTGGTGATGTTGAATTTGATGTGGCGGAAAAACGTGCCGGAGCTATTACACCAGTGCCAGGTGGAGTTGGGCCAATGACAGTGGCAATGCTCATGCACAATACCCTGAAAGCAGCCGAAGCTAGCGATTAAGCGCTCGTTCTAATACTTACCATTTAAATTCTTGTTTATTGGTAAGCTCTGTCACCCTTTTCTGCAGATGCAATGCATCAGAAAAATCTAAATATTTAATTTTTATTTTATGATCCGATAAAGCCACACCAGCGGTATCCATATAAAAGTTGGCCATCACTCTGCGTTTATCGAATGGGTTCTGGTGTATGGCAACAGCATGAGATTTATCAATCTTTACCACCGAAATTTCTTTTGAAATCCAACCACTGCGATAAGCAATAAATTCATCGTTGAAGATATAGCCCATAGCTTTAGCGCTACGTTGAGCATCATAAACAATTAATGGTAGTACCAGAATAAAACTCAAGGCCCACCACTTAAAAAAGTAAGCACTTAAACATGCTGCAATAAAAGTTATTATCAGAGGAAGTTTTAAAATTCGTGTCCAAGCTCTATAAGGTATGGCCTTCCAGACACCTGAGTCTTCAGCTACTAAATTCCAATCAAACTCTTTTTGTATAATATTTAGAAGATTTACCGCTTTTTCTTTTTCAATGATAGGCGCTAAAAAATGGAAACTTTTCCCAAAATTATTAGCATCCATTGAATTACCTGCAGTTTTACAACTAACACCTACACGATTAAAAATTCTGTGCAGAATTCCTTCGCTAAGTGTAATTTTTTGGATACGTCCAAGCGATGCACTCGCACTGGTGCGTGTGAATAAACCCATTGTAGAGGTTAGTTTTTCATCCTCGCGCTTTAAAGTAAACTGGTAAAAGCGTACCAAGGCAACAGCAATAGATAAAACCCAAAACACAATTAAGCCAAGCAAAAGCAGACTCAATACGGAAACAATTAACATGCCTGGTGAGATTGAATGTTCAAGGCCTTCAATGTTTCTTAATAAAGGCCTTAAACCATCTAACCAGCTAAATGAAACATGTTCCCACCACTCAATTTGGGAAGAAATGAACCCCAAAAATACGGCTATAGGAATAAGACCTTGTAGATTGATAAGGCCTAATTTAATCACTTCAGAAATAGGTAAAGAAAGTAAAATACTTTTCTGGGGCTCAGCTAAAGTTGTATCACTTAAACCTTCTTGAGGAACTGAGTTCGCTACTGCTTTTCCCTGGCTAGCCATTCGAAGCTCTTCTATTGCCTCAAGACTAATAACATTAAATATTGCTTCGGGCTTAGTGCCTGAAGCTGATTCTAATTTAACTTTACACACTTTAAATAAGCGATGTAAAACACCTTGAGTTTGATTAATATTTTGAATACGCTCATAAGGAATATGGCGTTCTTGTTTAAAGAATATACCGCTTTTTACCACAAGTTCATCAGGCAAAATCCAATACTTTAAAAATCTCGCACCAATAATTTGCGGTATAACAAATAAAGCGGCAAAGCCCGCGCCCCACATTGCCCAAGAATTTTGGCTACTAGCAAATATCGCTATAAGAATAAGAACAGCAAATTCTTTTACGGCATCTAGAAAATAAAACAGCGGAGAAATTTGATGCAGTTTAAGCGGCGGAGTATTCTCGAAATCTTGTACTGGCGTCATACTCACTCTTCTTCATTACTAATTTGCATAGGTCTTAGCGCCAATACACTGGTCGCCATAGAATTTTCATCAGGAGCTAGTGATAGCGCAGGAGCAGACTTATTGTTACCCTGCTTTGAATTGAGTAATTGTTTATTCAGATGAATCAAATGATCGCGCATAGCAATTGCATCCGAATGCTTTAGCCCCGGCACTTTAATATTGGCTTCGGCCATGCCAGCAGTGTGAATAGTCAAAGTTGCTAAATCATAACGTCTAGCAACAGGACCTTGGCTTACATCTGTGTGTTGAATTCTGTTTTGGGCAACTGCCGTTCGCTTTTTAAACCAAATGCCTTCTTGCACATAGAACACATCATTAATTAAACCGTATTTAGTGTGACTATATTCTCTTTTAGGAAAAAAGAAAATTGAAAATACTAAAAATACAATTGCCAAAGCAAAAGCAATCAGCAGAATAGGATTATCTAATTGAAAAAAGCCTACAAATAATAGTGGAGTACTTATCACTAACATAATCAATGTGTAGTGAACCCTTGCAACCTTTATATAGTCACGCTCAATATTTTTTAATTGCGAAGGAATATCATGCAAAGATTCGGACATATAAACCCTTTTACTAATTATTTATTTACAACGCCAAGTAGTGCCACCGGGACCGTCTTCCAAAACCACACCATTTTCCAACAATTCATCACGAATACGATCTGACTCAGCCCAATTTTTATCGCTACGTGCTTGTAAACGAGCTGCAATTAATGCCTCGATGTGGTCGTTACCCAGTTCTAAATCAACATCACTTTGTAAATAAATTTCGGCCTCATCATATAAAATACCTAAGGTTTGGCCTAACTTAATTAACAAAGCTGCCTTCTTTTTAGCACGCTCAGGATGCTTTTCTTTAATGGTATTAATATGCCTAGCTAACTCAAACAAAACAGCCAAAGCTTTGGGAGTATTAATATCATCATTCATAACTGTATTGAATTCGTGTTCAAACTCAGTACCAATTGCTGCTTCAGCTTTACATTTTAAGCCACGTAAAGCTGTATAGATTCTTTGTAAACCCGCTTTAGCGTTATCCAGCTCTTTATCCGAATAATTTATTGGACCACGATAGTGACTGCTCAATAAGAACAAACGAATTTCTTCAGCATGGTAATGTTTTAACACTTCACGAATAGTGAAAAAATTATCTAAAGACTTAGACATTTTTTCATTATCAATATTCACAAAACCATTATGCATCCAGATATTTACAAAATCATTCCCAGTAGCACCACAGGATTGAGCTCGTTCATTTTCGTGATGAGGAAATTTTAAATCCATGCCACCGCCATGCAGATCAAAGTGATCGCCAAAATGCTGTTTTGCCATGGCTGAACACTCTATATGCCAACCTGGACGCCCCTTGCCCCACGGAGAATCCCATGCAAGAGAATCATCGTCGGATAATTTCCACAAAGCAAAATCAAAAGGATTACGTTTAGTTTGATTGACTTCGATGCGAGCACCCGCTTGAAGGTCTTCTAATCGTCGGCCTGATAATTCTCCATACCCTTCAAATTTATCTACAGCAAAAAACACGTCACCAGGCGAACCTTTCTCATCAATACCTTGATATGCCATGTCTTTATCAATTAATGATTGGATGATGTCTTGCATACCCTGAATCGATTCCGTTGCCTTTGGCTCAAAATCTGGACGCAATATATTGAGTGCATCAAAATCCTCATACATGTAATTAGTAAAACGCTCTACTAAAGACTCTTCGGTCTCACCATTTTCTGCCGCACGTTTAATTATGCTGTCATTAACATCTGTAATATTACGCACATACTCAACATTGTAACCATGCGAACGTAAGTAGCGTACTACTGTATCAAACACAACATAGCAACGCGCATGACCTACGTGACAATAATCATAAACCGTAACACCACACACATAAATACGTACGTGATTAGGTTCTAGCGGTTCTAAAATTTCTTTTTGTTTAGTTAAACTATTATGTATTTTGATCATGATATTAATTCTTTACAATTAAGCGGCTAACTCCGCGGCTTGTTTTAAACGAGTTACGACTTTATCTGTTCCCAACATAGTTGCTATACGCTGCATCTCAGGTCCATGCGTTTCACCACTGATAGCAGAACGTATCGGCATAAATAAACCCTTACCTTTTACTCCCACCACTTTACCGACTTCCTTCATACTTGGAGAAAAATTTTCTACTCCGTGTTCTGCAATATGTGCAGCTAATGCAGCAAACAAATTTTTTGAAGCGCCTTTAACTTGAACATCAGCATCAGTAGAGTATTTCAGTTCGTCGCCCAATAAATTTCCTGCCAAACCTAATGCATCACTTGGCAAACTGATATTATTTTTAATGGTATCAATGAATAAATTTTGCTGTTCACACGAAGCGTTTTGAAACAAGGCATTTTCTTGCAAAATTGGCAATAACCAAGCCTTTAATTGATCATCACTGGAATGCATGATGGCTTCTTTTTGCCAATGCATAAGCTGCACAGGATCGTGTTTTGATGGAGAACGCCCACAATGAGCAAGAGCAAATTCTTCAGCCAACTGCTCTAAACTCATAAATGCAGTGTTAGCATAGTTGTGTCCTAAGCGAGCTAAATGATTAACAATCGCTTGAGCCAAATAACCTTGCTCACGTAAATCCTTAACTCCAGTACTACCATCACGTTTAGACAATGGCCCACCATCGGTAGCAACCACCAAAGAAATATGCCCATATTCTGGAGCACGTAAATTCAATGAATTTAGGATCATTACTTGTCTAGGTGTATTGGTTAAGTGATCAACTCCACGTAATACATGAGTCACGCCCATTAACGAATCATCAATGGCATTACAAAAGAAAAATGCAGGCGTTCCATCAGACCGACGAATTATAAAATCACCAATATCATTGCTTTGATATACCTTATCACCAACAACTAAGTCTGTTAGGCGCATAGTTTCATCAACAGGCACCTTGAAACGTAAACTAAAGCTGTCGCCATTAGCTTTTTTCTCTGCTACTTCTTCTGCCGCAAGGTGCGAACAAATTCCAGAATAACGCGGCGGCTTGCCAGATTGCATCTGTGCATTACGCATAATTTTAAGTTCTGTGGCCGTGCAGAAACACGGGTAAGCAATTGCCTGCTCTTCAAGCTCGGCATAATATTTATTATAAATATCGAGCCGCTTAGATTGTCTATATGGTCCGTGCTCTGAATTCATATCAGGGCCGGCAGACCAGTCAATGCCCAGCCATTTCAAATCGACTTGCTGTTGTTGCAAAAATGCCTCTTCACTACGCTCTTGATCGGTATCTTCGCAACGCAGGATGAACTTACCCTTGAAGTTCATTCCTAAAAGATAGCTAAAAAGTGCGGTGCGTACATTTCCGAGATGGATATTACCAGTAGGACTAGGGGCAAAACGTGTGATTACATTTGTATTTTCTTGAGTCATGGAGGCATGATAACGCTTTGCAGCATTCGACTCCACACCTTACTAAAACCCTATAGTACAGTTTTATTGTTAAAATACACCTATAAAAAATAAATGTCAGCTTTAGCGTAAGTAAAAAGACTAAATACACAGGAAAGACCATGACAAACTCAAATAATGCCCAAATAAAAATCACTTTTAAGTTAGCTACCAGCCTAATTTGTGCCTTCTTATTTTTCTACTTAAGCCCTGCTATTAATGCTGCATCTGCGCAAGTTGAAAAACGGGCTCCTTATCCAATTTATCCCAATATTGAAGTTTCTACCAATATGGGGAATTTTTACATGATTCTAGATGGCAATCGAGCACCAATAACCACCAAAAATTTTCTGGATTACATAACTGAAGAACAATACAACAACACGATTTTTCACAGAGTTATTCCTGGCTTCATGGCGCAAGGTGGTGGCTTTGATGAAAAATTTAATGAGTTACCAACCCGTAGCTCAATTATTAATGAATCGGGTAACGGCCTAAGCAACCATAAGGCCACTGTAGCCATGGCCAGACATTTTGATCCACACAGTGCAACCGCTCAGTTTTACATCAACCTTGTTGATAATCAAAAACTCGACCCTAGACCTGATCGTTGGGGTTACACGGTATTTGGTGAAGTCGTAACTGGTATGCATTTGATTGAAGAATTAGGCCTCAGACCAACAGGTGCTGGTGGAGATTTTGAAAAAGATGTGCCAGTTAAGCCATTTATTGTTCTTAGCATGCGAATTATGGGTGCTGATGAAAAAGTACCACAAGATAAACCGATTGTTATCGAGCCACTAGAAGAATCTGATATTGAAGAACTGCCTGTTGAGCCTACTGAAGATACTTCTGAAGACTCTACAGAAAAATCGACTGTGAAGTCTGTCACTGAAAAAGCCAAAGAACAAGCGGAAACAGTCAAAGCTAAAATCGTTAAAACGAAAGAAGACAATACTAAATGAAATTAACCGAACGTTGCACTGTTTTTATCTCAGATTTACATATAGATTCTGATAAACCAGAAATAACATCTCAGTTTATAGCCTTCGTGGACGGGCTTAAAGAAACGACAGACAAACTGGATGCTTTTTATATTTTAGGCGACTGGTTTGAGTCATGGATTGGTGACGATGATCCAGATACTGAAAAACGAAAAGCTATGCAAAGTGTAAAAGAACTTTCAGAAATGGATATTCCTTGTTATTTCATGGCTGGTAATCGTGATTTTATGGCTGGTGAAAAATTTGCAAGTGATTCTGGATGTGAAATTCTTAAGGACCCTACAACTATTGGCTTGTACGGAACTAAAGTTGTATTAATGCATGGTGATACTTTATGTACTGATGATATTGAGTATCAGAAATTCAGAACCATGAGTCGCGATCCTGCATGGCAAAAACAAATGGGTGCTTTACCTTTAGAACAACGTATTGCTATGGCTGCACAAATCCGTGAACAGAGTAAAGAAGCAACTGACGATAAAGCAGAAGACATTATGGATGTTAATAAAAAATCAGTATTCCAAGCGTTTGCAGAACATGAGGCTGACACCATTATTCATGGACATACTCACCGCCCTGCTATTCATCAAATCGCTAAAGATGACACTACAAACTACGATACTGAAAAACCTGAGTTTTTAACCAGGGTTGTTTTAGGTGATTGGTACGAGCAAGGTAGTGTTTTGATTTGGCGCAAGAAAAATTATGAGTTGAAGACTTTGGCTAGATGATTAGAAATCATCATTTTCTGCTGCAAGAAAAAAGCATTATACGGCTCTAATCTTCAGTCAAACACCAGTTCGGAGGTTTTTTGCCACGAGGATCAGCGGGGTGAGGCAACAGAATAAATTCATCATATTCGGTGATTACGAGTTTATTCAATAAGTCCTTCAGGCCTGCCTGAAAGTCCTTGAGATTAGATACTGGCAATTCAAGAAGATGCTCTCCACGACGTGACTTTTTGTCTTGCGGGAATACCTCACCTGGCGTTGCCATCATCTCAATGTGGCCTCCAAGAAACCATTGGACATTATGCGTTTTTGCAAACGTCGCGACTTTATCAATGGTTTTAGTTAACGCATCTAACTTGCCGCATTTAAAATATATTCTTCCCGGATAAATAGTGTCGCCCGTAAATAAAATGTGCGTTGCCGAATCAAAGACCATCACATGTGCAGGATGGTGACCAGGAGTTGGTAATATTTCGACAAGTCTAGCGCCAAGATCATAAGTCACTGACTCTGAAGGCCAATCTGCAATGCCAAAAAAATCAGAAACGGCTTCTGGTGTGTGACCAACTATTTCAGTGTTAGGACGATCTTGAAAACTGCTGTCGCCACCAATATGGTCGCCATGTCCATGTGTGTGCATAACAGTAAGCTGGATTTTTTTGCGTTTATTAGAAAGTAACCATTGTTCAATTTGCTTATCGACCTCTGTTCTTAGCCCTCCTCCTTCAACGCCGGTATCAATCAGAAGAGCTCGGTCTTCTCCAAAAAGCAGATAAATAAATGGCGCCTCAAATGTGGTGCGTAAAGATTGTCTGAAAACCACTGTATTTGCATCAATATTCTGAATATGAAAACTCGGCTCAGATTTATCAATACCGCTATTCCATGTATCAGTAAACAATGAAGAAGGTGGTGGTGAAGACACTTCAGGTCCAAACGACTGACAAGCTGTTGTCATGAGGCCTGTTAGAAATAAAGTTAGGTAAAATATTTTCAATTTCATTTCTTCTTACTCTTTTGGTCAATGAGCACTATGCAATAACGGCGCCTGTGGCCATGACCCAAGCTACTCGAATGAACATCGCTATAACTAGGAAGCACCCAAGCAAGAACAGTCGTAATCTCATAGGGACATAATTAGAACCGATATGTACGTAGGCATGAGCATATCTACTCAAGGTAAACAACCATGCTAAAACTATAGCAAACATACCTACATCATTAATACTGTAGAGAACCAAGCAGAGTACATAAAACAACACAGGCACTTCAAATTGGTTAGTTATGTTATTTGAAACCTTGACCACATCCTCCGGCCATTCACGATTGTTCAAGGCCGCCAGCTTGCGATTTACTTCACCA
Organism: uncultured Gammaproteobacteria bacterium; assembly: GCA_905479875.1. GTDB lineage: Bacteria > Pseudomonadota > Gammaproteobacteria > Steroidobacterales > JABDMI01 > JABDMI01. Next base: position 5,520 of record CAJQOG010000197.1, on the reverse strand, counting down.
GCTTTTACTGCCTTTGCTTTTCTTAGCCCAAGCATAACAAACATCAGTAGAGTCAGAAGAATTTGTGCCAGTACAGGCCAAATAATGTAACTTGAATTCATTGGATTACTCGTTGTTGTTAATAAATTAATAGAGCATTTAGCTCGATGCTTTGGTCTAGCTCTACTTAAACGGTGATTAAGCTTAGATAAAATATAGCTCATGCTAAAATGGACAGTGTCAGTTTAACTAAAAATATGGACGGTGTCTATTTGAAATCTAAAATGAAACGAACCGCTGGGCAAAAACACGGTGATTTACGTGCAGAATTGCTACGTGAGGGATTAAAACTTCTTGATATTCATGGAGTTAATGGCGTCACTATTCGTGCAGTAGCGCGTAATGCAGGCGTGGCCCATTCTGCACCAGCCAATCATTTCCCATCAAGGGGAGCCATGTTGACTGCAATCGCTACAATAATTTTTGCCGACCTGGCTGATCTAACCATAGAAGCGATAACTGATTTATCGGATAAACCAGAACAAGCTATTCAAGCCTTCGCTGAAAACTGTTTTCAGTTTGCATTCGACAAGCCAAATCGCTATCAATTACTCTGGCAACGAGATCTGGTTGATCAAGACGACCCCTCACTTGATAAAGAAATGGAACGCGTCTATTCAGCCCTGCTTTCATTGTTAGGACAAGACCGAGTGAACCACCGTGTAGACATCGAAACAGACGCCATTGCGATATGGTCAATGATTCATGGCTACATTAGTATGCGATTGGATGGAAATCTTGTTGCTGCTAAAGATACTGTAACTAATCTTCCACGACATAAAGCAATACTGCTGTCACTTATTGATGGTATTTATAATCCTGACAAGTGAAAACACATTTAACAAACAACGCCCAACCTAACTAGGAAAATTCGCAAGCTAGTCATTCATATGACTCGTGCCTTTTCCAAGCTTTTTCAATAAAAATTTTGAAGCTCCGCCGACTACACCAATAAGCAATGAGACAAGCCCGAGTGCTAGAATGATATTTGAAATCTTAGAGTGAAACACATATCTAGCGGACATTTTCGGAGTTGGGTCCTGATACGGAATACCGGCAAAAATTGTTGCGTAAAAAAACCAGGCTAAGATTAATATTATGCCGCTGGTAATGAAGAAATGTGTTGGGAGATTTCTCATAGCTCAAATTATCACTTATTATTTTTAGTCAACAGGCGCAACGTTAGTCGCCTCCAGCAAGCTTTACATGCGATTCTTAATCGGTTACTTAGGACAAATTTTTATCTGTATAAGATACACATATTGTAATTATTAAACAAGCTATTACTACAAAAAAAGTTATGTTAATCCATTGAGCCAATTGATAGGCCTGAGAAGAGTAGACATTTTTCATAGTAAAAATTCAGTATAAACTATGAGAGGAAAAAACAATGAAGAAAGGTATTCACTACAAACTAAAAACCCTCCACTATCATTTAAATAGTAGAGGGTTTTCTTAGACTCCTTAAGCCTCAGGCAAAACTTTCGCCGTCGTTAATGACAGACCAAATCTTTCATACAAAGACCCTAGAACAATTAAGCTAACCCCTAATAAACCAATCAACATCCAGTTACCCAAATTAATCATGTCAACAAAGTGAATAATTAGAATACCTACACTAGCCAATACACCAAGACTAGACGTAAGCTTACTCACTTTATTAGGCTTTTCAGCAGTAGCATAACGATTAGCTATAAAGAATAAAGCGGCACAAGCTACAACACTGATCAACTGAACAAAAATATCATATTCAAATAAAGCTAAAGTCAAATTAACTCCAACAAGAACCAAAGTAGTAATACTTAAGATAGCTTGCTTCCATTTAGCACTGCTTGTTCGATGCATTTGATCAAGCGTTAATCCTATTGAAACAATCGAGAACACTAAACCATGAATGGTTTCTACTGAACGTGGTAATAATGTAACCACACTAAGCGCCAAAACAAACCCTGTACAAAACAGCATGATCTCAACTAAAGATTTAGCAATTGGTGACTGACTAAGTTTACTAGCCGAAAATCTTAAAAACGCATAAGCTAATCCACTTAACAATACCAACATCACTTCATCAACACTGTATAAGCTCACTGCCCTAGCAATAATTAATAAACCCGGTGCAAACATTAAGCTTAGGGCAAATTTTGTTTCCCTAGTAAATACTATTTTTTCATCTGCACTAAGTCTTTTAACTAGCATGCTAGAGACCCACAAACCAATAACTGCAATCGCACTAACTAATACGGAACTACGTACTGGTATAAGTAATAAAGCATTCATCGCTAAAAAGTTAATACTTAATGGCGTTGCTATTTTACGTGCAAAAATACTAAAACTAAATCTTGCAAGTACCATTAAAGCAATAACCGCACCTATAAACACAGGCAAAAAACTAGTGGCACTAACAACGGTCCAGGTAACCATGGATGGATAATCAATTAAACCATTATCCAAAGGCAGTATTGAATAGGTTAGAGCACCAAGAATAGCGAAATTAGCCACCACAGATATCAGAGCCAGAGCAAAGAACAACCTTGCCCCTTTGTTTTCTTTTAAGGCATAACTCATGGCAAAGCCAGCTAGGGTAAGCAAGCCGGTTTGTGCTAGCAACTTTAAATAACGTTGAATATCATTGCCTTCGGTCCAACCGTTAAGCAAAAATAAAGACATAGAGGCAATAACAGCACAAGCACCGAAAAGACGCAGTAACTCAGATACAGAAATAATATTCTTAAGCTTAGCGAAAATAGTTGGCTCATTACTAATTACCTGTTCTTGGTTTTCAAATATATCTTGTCTAGATTTATATTTTGGATGCTCATCTTGCAATCCTTGATGAGTCGTGGTTATTGAAGTAGACATACTTACTCCTCCTCTTTATTATTTTGAGCTTTTAATTCAGATAATTGCATAAGTAAATCGGCATCACTTTCTTGCTGAGTAAATTCAGCATCTAGTGGATCGTAATCACTATCAACTGTTGTCTCGTTTACTAGGACCAAAGATTCCCAACGTTCAAAAGTATCATTAACTGTTTCGGTATTACTAGCATGACGCACGGCTCTATTCACATCAGCCACTGCTTGACGTGAACGCATGAGATTATGTTTCTGACTCATGTCATCAAGTTTGTTTTGTAAAGTTTTTAAATTAGTGCTTACGTCATTGATAAGATTTTTCTGTTGCTCAATACGAGTCGTGAATCTAGCTATTGATTCTTGGCATTGGTTGCGACGTGATAAACATTCCAGTGCTTTACTCTCATCAGCATCAGCTAGCTTAAGTGCACGTTCTGTCCACAATGTATGTTGTGTCTGTGCTTCGATTAATTGATTTTCATAGCTATGTAGTTGTTGGCGAAGTGTATTAATTCGAGCTTTAGTTTTAGCGGCTGACTGCTTAGTTTGCTTAATAGTCGCTTCGATAATCGCGTCATGGTTTTCAAGATTACCAACGGCATTATCAAGTGAAGCAGTAACAGTTGTGGTGAATCGTTTAAAAATGTTCATAATCGCCTCCTACGGCTAAATTTATTTAACAGAGGCCATCATGTTGCTTAGCATCATATTATTCAACTTGTAGTTAATAATTATTGATATATAGCACTTTAAGGTTAACATATTAATACTTTAGAGCATTTACTTATCACCCAGCCTAAAGAAAGGTCACTAAAACTCGCACTATGTTAGAGTTAGCCCTACATTCGAATAATCAGATCCTTTTAGCGCCAAGTGAACATGAGAACCTTTAATGAAAATAATAAAAATAATAAAAATAGCACTCATCGCACTCCTTCTTATGTCTTGTAGCTCGGAAGACAATAATGAACAAACCCTTCAATCAGCCGACAAAATAATTAGCAATGCCACAGTCTGGACAGGAAATCCTAATCAACAATGGGCGAATACCATTGTAATTAAAGACTCGAGAATAATTGCTGTTGGTGATTCCTCATTAACAGAACAATATCAAGCTCAAAAAATTATTAATGCACAAGGAAAACTTGTTCTTCCTGGCTTTATTGATAACCATACGCATTTTATGGATGGTGCGAATTCATTGGTGAGTGTGGATACTTACGGCTCTAAAACTATTGAAGATTTTTTAGGGATTATTAAAAACTTTGCGGCCACTGCCCCTAAAGACGAATGGATTACGGGTGGGCTTTGGGATCATGAAGCTTGGGGTGGAGAGTTGCCGCATAAAGATTGGCTGGATGAGATTAGCACTGAAATTCCGATGTTTCTAATGCGTACTGATGGGCACATGGCAATAGCCAATTCTAAAGTGTTAGAGCTGGCAGGAATCACTAATGACACAGCAAACCCTGAAGGCGGCATTATTCTTAGAGATGAAAATGGTGAACCCACAGGTATTATTAAAGATAAAGCATTGAATTTAATTCTTGCAGTTTTACCACCGGTAACTGATGAGAAAAATGCACTGACTTTTGATATTGGAATTGCCGAAGCTTTAAAAAATGGCGTTACGCAAATTCATAATATGAGTGAAAATGCTAAATCATGGAACAACATCGCTATATTCGAAAAAGCTAAAGCCGAAGGACGTCTAAAAATCCGAACTTACTTTTTCCCACATATTTCTATGCGACAAGAAATTGCAGAGAAAATTAAAGCTGAAGGCAAAGGCGATGAATGGCTACGTTTTGGCGGTGTAAAAGAATTGGTTGATGGTTCATTAGGAAGTACCACGGCATGGTTTTATGAACCTTATACTGACTCACTGGACACTTGTGGCTTTGCATTGATGCAAATGGACGCACTCAAACAAAGTATTAAAGAAGCCCATGAATTAGGTTTACAGCTAGCTATTCATGGTATAGGCGATAAAACTAACGATGAGATTTTAAATATTTTCGAAGAGCTCAATGTAAAAGGCTCTCGAGCTCGTATTGAGCATGCACAACACTTATCAAAAGAAGCCATTAGTCGTTTTGCCGAACTTGAAGTGATTCCATCTATGCACCCTTTCCACGCCATTGATGATGGCCGCTGGGCCGAAGAACGAATTGGGCCAGAACGAATTAAAACTACTTATGCCTTTAAGTCTTTATTAGAGGCTAATGCAACTTTAAGTTTTGGTTCTGATTGGTATGTTGCTCCACTTAATCCAATATCGGGTATATACGCAGCGGTTACACGTAGAACATTAGACAATAAAAACCCTGACGGTTGGGTCCCACAAGAAAAAATCAGTGTTGAAGATGCAGTTAAGGCTTATACCATTAATAATGCGTATGCAGGTTATCAAGAAAACGATTTAGGTAGCATTGAAGTTGGTAAGTTAGCTGACTTGGTTATCCTAAGTGATAATATTTTTAACATAGCACCCAAGAACATTATTGATACTCATGTAACGCATACTATTATTGGTGGTGAGGTGATGTATAAAACTGAAGCAGAATTGAATTTTTAGATATATTTTTATTCCAAATTTACAGGCATACCGCTGTGAAAATGGAAT
>CAJQOG010000196.1 GCA_905479875.1 uncultured Gammaproteobacteria bacterium | reverse complement strand
GGATAGTAAACACCATCAATAAATACACCCACACTTGGCTCAATACCAGAATTACCCACTGAGCCTACACCACGAATGGCGATACGGTTATTAGATAATTGTGAGGAACTTGAAATAGTAAAGTTAGGTGAATATAGAGCCACGTCACGAATATCCGTTACACCTGAATCTTCAATAAATTCCGCGTTATACGCAGAAATCGAAATTGGAACGTCTTGAATACTCTCCACACGCCTTGTCGCCGTAACCGTTATTTGCTCTACCTCGCGTGCACTATCTTCTTGCGCAAAGGCTGTTGTCGACATCGCCATTAGCACCAATAAAGATGCTGATGTTGTCGCTTTTAGTATGGCTTTATTTTTTCGCATTTATTATCACCGTAATTTTATAAAAAATTAATACTACGAGTTATTTCTAACCCCCCCACTTTTCTAACTGAACTGCATATATCTAAAACTATTTTTTAAACGTTGAGAAAATTTCTCATCTTTATGTAAATACCAATGCACATAAGAACCATGTATTACATCAAGAATGGCTCTCGCTGCTGCTCTTGGAAACGCTTTCTTTGGATAAGACAGGAAGTCTACCAAGGTATCAACATGATTTTCCCAGTAGGAATCAATACTTTCTTTTATTTCTTCTGGAATTTGGCTATTAAAAATCAAACTAATTAAAACGCCTTTTGGTTCTGGCATGACTTCAAAGTATTGACCAATATTAGTAATAATGAAATCTAATTTTTCTTGCAAACTTAATGTATCGTCTTTTTCTAAGGCCAAAGCTCTTTCTAAATCTTGAAAAAGCATACAAGCGGCTTCGCTAAGTAACTCTTCCTTACTTTTAAAATGCCAAAGTAAACTGCTTTTAGAGACTTCGGCATGTTTGGAAATTTGATCTAAAGTCACCGAATGAAAGTCGTGATCAGCAATTAGTTGCTGAGTGACATTCAGTACACGCTCTCGAGTTTCAATACCACGTGTTTGTTTTTTTGACTGCGAAACCATATTTATTATTTGAATTTCTCTTTATTATTGTTGCGGCGCAGCAGAATAATTTATTCTAGCAATTTCGCATGATAGCTTAATTCACTTGCTATTAAGCCGTCTTTACCTTAAATTGCATGTTCTATTAAATTGTACTGAACGTTCAGATTAATTCAAAAAATCAAAAATTACAACAACTAAATAAGGATTTGGAACATTGAAATTTGATTACATAATCATTGGAGCAGGCTCAGCCGGCTGCGTACTAGCTAATCGACTATCTGAAGATCCTAATACAACAGTTTGTTTACTTGAAGCAGGCCATTCTGATAAGTCTCCATTCATTCAAATACCAGCAGCTGTACTCCCAGTTATGCGAGGCACTCCATTATTAGGTCGCAAATATAATTGGCGATTTAAAACATCACCTCAAGCGGCTTTAAATGGTCGTCAATCTTACCAGCCACGCGGCAAAACTCTAGGCGGCAGCAGTTCAATCAACGCCATGATTTATATTCGTGGCCATCAAAGTGATTATGATGACTGGGAAAATAGAGGAAATGCAGGCTGGGGCTTTAAAGATGTGCTGCCATATTTTAAAAAATCAGAACACAACGAACAAATTGATAATGAGTTACATGGTCAAAACGGACCTTTAAACGTATCTGATAGTTTTAGCAATAACCCAATCCATGAATTATTTATTCAAGCAGGCAAAGAACAAGGTCATGCAGTTAATACAGACTTTAATGGAAGCAGCCAAGAAGGTATTGGGCGTTATCAACTAACACAAAAAGATGGCCATCGCTTTAGCGCCGCTAAAGCCTATCTAGATCCAATACAAAGCCGTCCTAATCTAACTGTTTTAACTAATGCAAGAGCTACAAAAATCAATTTAGAAGGCAAGCGCGCTACAAACGTAGATGTACAGCATAAACAAAACAAAATAAATATTGCGGCTAATAAAGAAGTGCTACTAGCAGCTGGTGCGTTCCAATCACCACAATTACTTCTACTGTCTGGTATTGGTGCTGAACATAAAATCACGCCGCACAATATTAAGCTTGAACATGAGCTACCTGGAGTTGGAGCAAATTTAGTAGATCACCCTGACTACACCTCGGTGCATAAGTCATCCAATAAACAATCCATAGGAATATCTCCGTCTGGAACTGCAACCGTTTTTAAAGAAATGCTGCGTTATCGTAAATCGTCTACCGGTTTATTAAGTTCTAACTACGCTGAGTCTGGAGCATTTTTAAAAACTGATGCAAATTTAAGTCGTCCAGACATCCAACTACATTTTGTAGCCGGTATAGTGGATGATCATGGAAGAAAATTACACTTAGGGCATGGCATTAGTTGTCACACCTGTGTATTACGACCGAAAAGCCGTGGTTCTGTTAGCTTAAGCTCTAATGATCCTTTTGCTGACCCCGCTATAGATATTGGCTTTCTTAAAGAAGACGCTGATGTAGAAACCTTGCTTAATGGTTATAAAATAACTCGAGAAATACTGCATAGCTCAGCCTTGCAAAGCACCACTGGTAAAGAGGTTTATACCAACTCAAGCATGAGTGACGATGAATTAATTCACTGGATCCGTCAACGTGCCGATACGGTTTACCACCCGGTTAGTTCATGTCGAATGGGCAATACCAGTATGGATGTCGTTGATCACGAATGTCGAGTCCATGGTTTAGAAAATTTACGTGTAATTGATGCTTCAATCATGCCGACTTTAATTGGCGGCAATACTAATGCACCAACAATGATGATTGCTGAGAAAGCTGCCGACCTAATTATAGCTAGCACTTAATTTTTAAATATTAAAATATCCACAGAGGATTATTCACATGCCAAATAGTAACGAAACTATCAATACAGTATTTGCCGCACAACAAAAGCACGCACTAGAGCTACGTAAAAGCACTTATAAGCAAAGACTTGCTGTGTTAAAACGTTTTGAAACGGTATTTAATCGCTCAAATAATAAACTCTATGCCGCTGCGAAAGCTGATTACGGTAAAACTGAAGCCGAAGTTGATCTCACTGAGATTTTTGCTGTACGTACCGAGCTCGCTCACATTAAAAGCAGTCTAAAACGGTGGATGCGCCCTAAAAAGGTAATGCCTTCGCTCACAACGTTTGGTACTTCTAGCAAAATTATGTATGAACCTAAAGGGGTTTGTTTAGTTGTCTCACCTTGGAATTACCCATACAACTTAACCTTTGGCCCAATGTTAACGGCTATAGCAGCGGGTAATACTGTAATGGTTAAGCCTTCTGAATTGACTCCAAACATGTCTGCGGTAATGCGTGAAATAATTGAAGAAGTTTTTGAGACACATGAAGTTGCTGTTTTTGAAGGTGATTACAAAGTTTCTGAGCACTTAACTTCTTTACCGCTGGATCATATATTCTTTACTGGCAGTCCCGCGGTAGGAAAAATTGTTATGGCAGCGGCAGCTAAACACTTAACCTCAGTAACCTTAGAGCTTGGTGGCAAAAGCCCAACCATTGTTGATGAGACCGCAGATTTGAAAAAAGCAGCACGAAATACCATGTGGGGCAAATTCACTAATAATGGCCAAACCTGCATTGCACCCGATTACTTATTTGTACATGAATCGGTTAAGGATAAATTTGTTGCACTGCTTAAAGAAAATATTCAAAGTCTTTATGGAGATAATGAAAAAATTAAAGCTAATCCTGACTATTGTCGTATTGTGAATGAACGTCACTTTGAAAGAGTTAACGGTTTGCTTAACAACGCGGTTGAAAAAGGCGCTAGTTTGATTAATGGCGGGCTAACGGATTCAGATCAGAATTTCATTTCCCCAACCGTATTAGACAATGTTGCTAGTGACTCTAAAATTCTTGAAGAAGAAATATTTGGTCCACTACTTCCTGTCATGAGCTATAAAAATTTGGATGAAGTGATTGCCTACATTAATGCTAAGCCTAAACCACTAGCCTTATACATTTACAGTAAAAATAATATTAATATCGATAAAGTTCTTACTGAAACCAGTTCGGGCGATGCTGTGATTAACCATAATATGCTGCAGTTCCTACACCCGAACTTACCATTTGGTGGTGTAAACAATAGCGGCATCGGCAAAGCGCATGCGGATTATGGTTTTATTGCATTTTCACATGAGCGCAGCGTATTACGCGACAAATTTAGCACCACACATATGTTCTACCCGCCCTACACTCCTAAAGTGAAGAAAATGATTAAACAGACTATTAAATTTTTAACTTGATTAGTGGCAATAATATGAACTTTAAAAAAATCGCTGCATTACTAATTACAATTTTTCTTTTACAAGTTACGCTTGCTTCAGAGTTTACTCCTGGTCCTGCCATCGAGAGCTTTGGTGAAAACGCCATTGTTACAGATACAAAAAAACTTGAGAAAGAGCAAAAATTTAATGTGGTTTTTGATATTGCTAAACAAGGCGATACAGATAAACCGAATAGATCAATCAATAGCCTGGCCAGATTTATTAATATGCATATTCGTGCAGGTGTTAAGCCAGAAAGTATCAATCTAGCTTTAGTAGTACATGGCAAAGCATCTAATGACCTCTTAAATAACCAGTCATATCAGAACAAGTTTGACCTCAGCAATCCTAATCACAGTTTAATTAAAGAGTTATTAAAGAACCGAACTGAAATCTTTTTATGTGGACAGAGTGCAGCTTATTATGAAATTGAAATGAAGGATTTACAAAAAGGAGTGCAGTTATCACTATCTGCTATGACCGCACATGCCTTACTGCAACAACAAGGCTATACACTTAATCCTTTTTGATTACTTATTAAACTAGACCAATCATTATAAAGGTGCTTAAATAGTACCTTTATTTTTGCCTGAAATTATTATGCCTAATACTTATAAAACTGTAGATGTTTTTACCCAAGAAGCTTTTAGTGGAAACCCTTTAGCGGTAATTTTTGATGCCGATGGTTTATCCACTGAAGAAATGCAACACATCACACGTTGGATGAATTTATCTGAAAGTGTTTTTCTACAAAAACCATCACATCCTGATGCTGATTATAAAGTTAGAATTTTCACCCTAACTGGGGAATTGCCTTTTGCTGGCCACCCTACTATTGGCAGTTGTCATGCCTGGTTGGAAAATGGCGGAAAGCAAAAAGACCATAATTTCATTATCCAAGAATGTGGCGCGGGTTTAATTAAGATTAATAAAGAAGATTCAATGCTATCTTTCGCTGCACCGCCAATCACTAGATCTGGTGAGGTTTCTGATTCAGATTTGAAAATGGCTTGTCGTATCCTTGGAATTGCACGCTCAGATATCAAAGCCTCTAACTGGATTGATAATGGTCCAGGTTGGATGGGAATTCTCCTGCAATCAGCTGAACAAGTACTAAACTTAAAGCCAAAATCCAATCCACAGGATCACTTTGATCTTGGTGTAATTGGTGCGTACCCAGAAAATAGCGAATCTCAATTTGAATTACGAGCACTTTTCAATAATCAAAATGGCACTTTAGTAGAAGACCCAGTTACAGGTAGCTTAAACGCCTCAGCTGCTCAATGGTTAATGAACAGTGGATATGCGCCTAATTCTTATATTGCCAGCCAAGGCACATGCATGCAGCGCAAGGGCCAAGTTTATCTATCAAAAGATAATGAAGCCATGGTTTGGGTTGGCGGGCAGGCTTGTACCCGAGTTGATGGAGTTATTCATCTTTGATACAAAAAACCGAAGCAAAAGCTTCGGTTTTTACTGTCCAAATTAAATATTAATTTAGAAGAACTTTTTAGCCATATTTGCTAAACCACCAAGGCCACCAACTTTATCTAGTAAATCACCACCAGAACTAGCTTTATCAATTAAACCAGGTAAAAAGTTTGAAAGAGCATCAGCTGCACCACCCTCATCTAAACCTAATTTATCGGCAAAGCCTTTGATTTGGTCAACATCTAAAGCTTCTTTAATTTGATCAGCTGACACTTCAGCATTATCGCCATCACCTAACCATGATTTTGCTTGCTCAGCTAAACCACTATTAGTGAATTTACCAACGAGATCACTAAGACCACCGCCGCCCATTAAGCCTTCTAGTGCTTCAGATGCTTTACTTGTATCAATATCGGCACCAAGCTTGTCTTTCAATAGTGAGGCTGCTAAATTTTTAAGATCCATAATGTTCTCCAGTTAAGATTTAATCTATGCTGGTTACTTTCTCCAGCAATAATGTGTAAAGCATAGATTCTATACATAGGTTTTCTTTACACTGTGACTTTTAGTTACAAAACGTAAATGCAAAAAAAAACCGAAACCATTTGGTTTCGGTTTTTTGAAGTACTAAAAGTACTACGACTTAATAATCAATCTTCGACAGGCTCAACAGCTTCTTCAACAATGTCTTTTGCTTCTTCTAATGCATCTGGATCAGTCTTTAGCATTTCTTTTGCTGAATCAACACCACCTTCAATCATATCACCAGCGGCATCCGTCATTTCACCAGCTAATTCTTTAGTTGCTGCAGCGCCATCTTTTACCATGTCACCAGCCGCGTCTGTCATTTCACCAGCTTTATCCATCGCGTCGCCAGCTAATTCTTTAGTTGCTGCAGCGCCATCTTTTACCATGTCACCAGCGGCATCTGTCATTTCACCAGCTTTATCCATCGCGTCGCCAGCCATATCTTTAGTAGCTTCTGCGCCATCTTTTACCATATCGCCTGCTGCACCAGCTACGTCGCCTGCTTTATCCATAGTTGATTCTGTAACGTCTTTAGCACCAGACATTAAATCTTTACCCGTTTGCGTGCCAAATAAAAAGAAAAGCACTGCCGCAAGGATAACTGCAAGAGTAACTAAACCGGTTTTACCGTTTTGTTTTAAGATCATTTTAAACCCCTATTATATTTCATTATTGCCTGAATTTTAGTCAGGCCTTATATTTAGAATTGTGAGCATAACTTGTTCTGTAAGCAAAGCATAGTAAATAATTGCTAAATTGGTATTTTTTTAGCTAAATCTTAACAAATTATAAGCAAAACATAGAGTGCTATCTCTGTACAATCGCTTTTTGTTCTGAGCATACTGCTTTTGTCAATAAACCCATCCTCTGTTGAAAATTTCTAATGCTCAATCCACAACAAGCAAAAGCAGTTTATACATCCAATAAGCCTTGTCTGGTAATTGCTGGTGCTGGCAGTGGTAAAACTCGAGTAATCACAGAAAAAATTCGTCACTTAATTCAGACTAAATATTGTTTACCTGAAAAAATATTTGCCGTTACCTTTACCAATAAATCGGCAAAGGAAATGCAAAAGCGTTTAGAAAAAACTCTTAAAAATGTACAAGACAAGCCGTTTATTGGAACCTTTCATCGCTTAGGTTTAACTATTTTGCGTGAGCATGCAGCTGACTTAGGGCGTAAAAAGTATTTCAGTATTTTTGATGCACAAGATGCCACTAACGCACTAAAAGAACTCATGCCTGGATTAAACAGGGATGACCCTTTGCTTAAGCAAACGCAATGGACCATCTCAGCATGGAAATCAAATTTAATTTCACCTGCAGAGGCTCTCAGTCAAGCCGAGAATAATTTGCAAGCAAGTGCGGCAACAATTTATGCCGATTACGAACAATTACTCATTCAACATCAAGCTTTTGATTTTGATGATCTGATTGCTAAGCCAGTACAACTGCTAACAGAAAATGAAGATACTCGATTTTTTTGGCAGAATAAGCTGGGCTATCTATTAGTAGATGAATGCCAAGACACTAATGGCGCTCAGTACGCTTTAATGCAAGCCTTGATTGGCAAAACTGGTGAAAAATCAACTCACCACTTCACTGTAGTTGGTGATGATGATCAATCTATTTATGCCTGGCGTGGTGCTCAGCCAGAAAACCTACTCAGGATGAAGGAAGACTATCCAGCACTACAAGTTATTAAGCTGGAACAAAACTATCGCTCATCAAATCGTATCTTAAAAACGGCAAACGAGCTTATTAAGAATAACGCTCATGTTTTTGAAAAAAATCTTTGGTCTGAACAAGGCGATGGTGAACGCGTATACATAATGCCAACACTACATGCCGAAGATGAAGCATCGCGCGTAGTTGGGCGCATTCAAAATTTACGCATGCTTAAATCTATTCCATATCATGACATGGCCATTTTGTATCGTAGTAACCATCAAGCACGACTATTTGAAAAAATACTACGTCATCATCAGATTCCTTACCACCTTAGTGGCGGAACTTCTTTTTTTGATAGAACGGAAGTACGTGATTTACTAGCGTATTTAAGAGTATTGGCTAATTCTGAAGACAATATGGCGTTTTTACGTATCGTGAATACACCACGTCGACAAATTGGACATACCACGATTCAAGCTATTCATGCAGTGGCCGAAGAAAACCATTGCAGCTTAATGGATGCCTGCATGCATCCTGCCTTGAACCACAAAATAGGAGCTGCCCCACGTCAGCGCATACAAGTGTTTAGTCGCTTGATGAGTGATTTAAAACAAACAGCCGACTCGGGTAATGTAGAACAAGTCTTAGATGATTTATTAGAGCGTACGGCTTATTCAGATTGGACATTAGAACAAGCTAAGAATGAAGACCAAGGCCGTAAACGACAATTACTTATTGTTGAGTTGTTCGATTGGATTCGTAATATTCTTAATAAAGGAACAAAACATACGCTAGGCGATGTACTGAATCATCTTGCTTTAATGAATACCTTGGAAAAAGATGAAGAAGACCAAGTGTCTGGTCGTGTTCAACTGATGACTCTACACGCCGCTAAAGGCCTAGAGTTTCCATTCGTATACTTAGTTGGAATGGAAGAAGGTGTGCTTCCGCATCAAAATAGTATTGATGAAGATAGCATTGAAGAAGAACGTCGTTTAGCTTATGTAGGAATAACTCGTGCCAAAGCTGAATTAACCATTAGTTATTCGCTACAGCGGGTTCGTTTTGGTGAAACGTCTACCACTGAAGCAAGTCGGTTTTTAAAAGAACTTCCTGAAGACTGTATTTATTGGGAAGGTAAAAGCGAAATGCCTGAAGAAGAACGTCAAGAAATGAATAATGACATCATGGCTGATATTGAAGCGATGTTAGCTGGGTGAATAACTAGAGCTTCTTAGATTACTTTTATTACCCCCATTAAAAAATCAACTAATAACACACGCACGTTCGCTTGCTTCTTGCATACTTGCATCCAATAGATTCACAGCCGAAGAAATTGCAGAATCACTCAACTCAGCAGAAGCTTCAAATTTACTAAGCACGTTCTTAACTGAATCTCGCACTTGGGTACATTCCGCGCCAGTACTTATGTTCTTAACAAGAAAATCAGCATAGCCATGTACATATGTTTCACTTAGTGATTTAGCTTTAGGCATTGCCTCTTTAACTTCAGCTACTTTCTTAGATATATTTTTAGGTAAAGTTGTTTGTTGAGCCTCAAGTTCAGGCGCTTTTGCATCAGAAGCAGATTTATCTGAGCAAGCTTGAAGACCAATTAATGCAATGCATAAAACTACACCTAATGTTTTTTTAAGCTTTTTATTTGTTAGATTCATCGAAATCACCATCATTTAAAAGATTAGAATAATTCAAGAATATAAAGCATAAAAGGCTTATACAGAGACTCAAATAACAACTTGTAATAAAACTGTCATAATTTTTCATCATCTAAACAAAAAAACGCAGCTCAAGGCTGCGTTTTCTACAAACTTACAAATAAGAAACTTACTGACTATTCTCAACCATGTAATCAACAGCAGCAATTACTTCTTCATCACTTAAATCTGTTCGACCACCTTTAGCTGGCATATAACCGGCTTCACCTTGATAGCCCTGAATTGCATGCTCATATAAAGTTTCGCCACCTTGAGTGATTCTGTCGGCCCAAGCGCCCACATCACCAAATTTTGGTGCGCCGGCGATACCTGCTGTATGACAAGCAGCACATGCGCCATCATAGATATTTTGAGCATTAATAGGTGCAGCTACAACCTCAATTACTGGAGCATTTGGATCAATTACTTTAGCCATTTTGGCTGTAGCAATTGGCATTAGACGCTCAGCTTTAAGCTCTTGCGCCTTTGGGTTGCTTTGGATTACTTCATCTTGTTTGGCAGAAATAACATTGGCTAATACAAAAATAAAGAAGGTAAATGCTATTAGGAAGCCCAAAATAAGCATAAAGGTGTCCATAAATTCGCGGTCATGTTTTTGATCTTCGTTCACAATATTCACTCATGTGTGGTTATCTAATCCAGTCATTATAACGCTTTTGTGCGACTGCAAAAAGTAGATTTAACACTAAAACCCTTAAATTAGTACTGCTGTAACAATATCCATCATTAGTTTTATTGATTTAAGTTATTAATATATAAATAAATTTTACTGTCTAAAGCCACTATAATTATGCATTATCTTTAAATCTCATATAAAGGACTAGCTATGCCTACTATTTCCGCTGTCAAAATTAATCGTGGTGATATTTCAAAAACTCAAGTTATTGACTATAAAAAGCCTACAACCGATGATATGTCGGATGGCAGTGTACTGCTTAAACTAGATATTTTTAGTCTTTCTTCAAACAATATTACTTATGCTGTAACTGGAAACTCGCTTAAGTATTGGAATTTTTTCCCTATTGATGAAGAGCACTCACTTTTACCCGTTTGGGGATTTGGGCAAGTGATTGCGAGCAAACATCCTAATTTTGAGATAGGTGATCGTTTTTATGGGTATTACCCAATGAGCTCACATGTTTTAGTACAGCCTAGCAAAGTTAATCCTTATGGCTTCGTTGACGCAAACCCCAGCCGTGTAAGCAATAACCCTTTATATGACCATTACACTAATGTGAGCACTGATATTGGCTATAAATTAGAAAACGAAGCGATGTTGTCTTTATACAAACCGCTGTTTATAACTTCGTACTTGCTTAATGATTTCTTAGAAGAGAATGATTCTTTTGGTGCTGAACAAATACTTATTACTAGTGCCTCTAGCAAAACGGCTTATGGCTTAGCTGCAGTTTTACATGAACGCAAACTAGCTGGAGATTACACGCCTAGTATTGTTGCATTAACCTCTTCAGGAAATGTTGGTTTTGTAAACGGTTTAGACATTTATGATGAAATAATAAATTACTCTGAACTGGATAAATTAGATAACTCTAAACGAACCACAATTATTGATTTTACCGGCAACCAAAAAATGCTCAAGCAGATAGCAAACGGTCTGGGCGATAAACATGCCTATACTTCACTAATTGGTGCGGTACAAAATGACCGTTTAGAAGATGAAGAAGATGCTACAAAACATGGTCAATTTTTCTTTGCTCCAATTCAGGCTCAAAAATGTGTTCAACGTCTAGGAACTGTAGAGTTTACTAAATTGTACTCAACCGCTCTTAGTCAATTTATTGAAAGAGCCAAACAGTGGATTGAGCTAGAAAACTTAGAAGGTACTGAAGAGATAGAGAAAAAATATATTGATCTACTAAAGAATTCTCCTCCGCCTGAAAAGGGTTACATTGCTAGTATTAAATAACATTTACATTAAATTAGTTCTAAAACCAAAAAACCCAGCTTAGCGCTGGGTTTTTAATATCAAAGACTCATTTGAAAATATTTATTCTACTTCTGTATTTTCTAAAAGTTCATTCTTCTCAATAACCTTTTCTTTAACATTTAAATCGGCCTGTAATTGAGCTACACGCTCAACTTCTTTTTCAATATATTTGATATAAGCTCGCGACTGTCTGCCACCAGCGTTTTGGAAAGCGCCTTTTGCTGCAGTAAGGTTTTTCAATTCCAAGTTACATAAACCCAACATGGTATATGCAGCTTGTCTGTTCTTTACGCCTGTATCAATCGAACTTTGTGCGGCGATTGCACCTTCTTTCCACTGTCCAACATTCATGTAAGATTGAGCTAAACGAATATACAGTTCTGGATCTCTAGATTGGTCTGCGGCCGACTTTAAAACCGGTATAGCTTTATCATCATCACGCGCCTGGAACCAAGAGGTAGCTAATAATTTTTTATTCGCCAAATCATTCGGTAAACGTCCTGATTGCATTTCTTTATCTAGTAATTTTGCCGCCTTGAATGGTGCATCTTCCATTAAATATAATTGAGACAAATTTTTGATAGTGCCAGCGTCAGTTTTGTACCCACCTTCATACAAAATCTCTGTTAATACTAGAAATTTACGATTATCGCCAGACTGACTGTAAGCACCTGCTAATTGTTGAATATATGAGTCTTTTGGATAGTAACGAATTAGTTCACGAATGAAATCTGACATCGCTTTGTAATCGCCTTGCTCATAAGAAGCATGACGTGACATAAGCAACCAATTTTCTTTCGGGCTCTTACCTTGTGCTTTATACATATCTATAGCACGTGCAATAGGCTTAATTACTTGGCCATATTGCCCCGCTTGATAATGTGCCTGACCTTTTAGCACCCATAATTCTGCAGTTGGGTTAGGTACGATACGCATTAAACGAGCAATCGAATCTAATGCTTTACTATAATTTTCTTGTTGCAAGTAAATAGAACTAATAGTTTGTAAGATACTTTGCTGAATCCCTAAAGGCGCATCAGCTCCCTGAGCAAGAACGTTTTCATAAGCTTGTGTTGATGCAACCAAATTATCTGTGTTGTAATGACAATAGCCCATAAAGTTATAAATTTGAACTTTTTCATAACCAGTTAGATTTTTCCAACCCAGCATCCCCTGGGCTACTGAAATAGCACTAGAGCATTGTTTGTTTTGTGCTAATTCTTGTAGCTCAAGTAATTTATTACCCACTTTTGGGCTTAGCGCTTGAGTTTCTTTAGTTTCAGCTGCGTATACTTCTTGCTGCAAGCCAATGAAGGATGCGGAGGCAAGAACAGCGGAAGTAAGAAGTACTGATATAATTTTTTTCATAACAATGTCTCTACGTGAAACTAATATCTAAATTAATTAATTTAATTATCGAACGTGTATGTAAAGCGGTTTTTCACGTTTGGAACTTCAATGGCTTCGCCATTACGCACAGTAGGTTTATACTTAAATTTCTCAGCCGCTTTTATTGATGCACGGTGAAATAAACTACTAGTGCAATCATTTGGATCAACACGAATATTTGCTGTACCACCATTAGACGTCACTGTATAAATGACAGTACAGTGGCCTTCAACTCCCCGATCTTGTGCACGTGGAGGATAGATGGGTGCAATCTTAACAATTGGTAAATACTCACCTTCACCAATATTGCCTACACTAAAGCCACTATCACTTAATGCAACATCCGTATTTACTGGGGCGGCCGAAACAGAAATAGCGGCTGCTTGCGCCTTAACATTTTGAAGTTTTGGCGGCGGTGGTTGTTTTGGCGGCTTGTCTGGTGGTGGTGGCTTCTTAGGCGGCTTGCGTCTTTGAACTTCATTTTCAATGACTTTTGCTCGCACAAAATCAGGCATTTTGAAACTAATATCATCAGTTTCGGCCTTGGCTCCAATTTTAATCATGTATTGCATAGCCCAAAAAAGGATACCTACAACTAAAGCAGCAACAATAGCGCCTGAAATCAAACGACCTCCGGTACCAATACCGCCATTATTTGCTAATTCTTTTGATAAAACATTTGACATTTTAATGACCTCAACAAGCCTTTATTCAGTTGGATTAGTAATAATTGGGTTATAAACACCAGCGGCATAAACCGAATCAATAACTTGTACCATAGTATCGTTTTTAGAAGCCTTACTGGCTTGAATAACCACAGCAGCATCAGCATTTTCTGAGCGTAAACGCTTAATGTTAGCAGTTACAGTTCTAAAATCTGTTTTACGTCCTTTTACATATATATCATTGTTGCCACGGATAGAAATTAATATATTTTTATCATCTTTTGGCTTCTCTGGTTGATTAAGAGGAACCTCTGGCTTATTAAAATCTAAACCCGTTTCATTTACAAAAGTTGCAGTAACAATAAAGAAAATCAACATAATAAATACCACATCCAGCATCGGAGTAATATCGATTTTTGTTTCTTCTTCGTCGTCTAAATTACCAAATCTATTACGCATTGTTTTACCTAATTATTTAATACTTACTTGTTCAGTTTAAATTGCTAATTTACGTTCAGCCACTCTCTGTTGATAAAGCAATTTCTAAGCCATTGGCATTTTCAAGTCCCACCGCCGCTTTTGCACCCTCATGTACTTCGATCAGCTTGCCATGAGTTGAATCTTTATCCGCTTGAATCATAATCATTCCTTTGGGATTTTCAGATTTTAAGCGCTTAATGTTGGCAGCAATGGCAGTAACCTCAACCGGTGCACCATCAATCCAGACCTGGTCTTGAGCATCAATGGCTATTAATATATTGGCCGTTTTCTTTGGCTCAGCATATTTCGCTTCAGGTTTAAAAACATCAGTGCCAGCTTCTTTAACAAATGTTGCTGTAACAATAAAAAAGATCAACATGATAAACACCACGTCTAACATTGGAGTGATATCAATCTCTGTTTCTTCGTCTTGCTTTGCTTTTCCAAAATTACGCATAAGATAACCTTAAGATTTTCTCAATATTTAATCAAACTGCCCGCAAATGAGCAGTTGATACTTATTAGTGCCCGTGCCAGTCAGCAAGTTCCAAATGTTCTGCTAATTCTTCGCGTTCAGCTTGTGCTTTACGCTTTAAATAAGAAGCAACAGCTACTCCAGAGATCGCTGCAACCATACCCGCCATGGTTGGAACCGTTGCCTGAGATACACCTGCCGCCATAGTTCTTGCACTACCTGCGCCAGAATCTGACATTGAACTAAAGACAGCGATCATACCTGTAACTGTACCTAGTAGTCCCAGCAGCGGACACAAAGCAACACAGGTTTGAATAATGTCTATTCGCTTATCTAATCCCTGAGACACTACAGAGATAATGCGTTCTCGTACTTGGTGTGCATACCATGAACCATGGTCTTCACGATTTTTCCAAACACGAACCGCATTCTCTACATTTCTTTTGTGTACCGTTCTGAGATACAAAAATCTCTCAATAATACAAGCCCACATAATGAATAAGACCAGTGCAATAAAGTACAAAACGGGGCCACCAAGCTCGATAAAGCCCCGAATTGAATCCAATGCTGGTATGTAATAAAAAAGTTTATCCACTGTTATTAACTCCAGTTAAATGATTAGTAGGATTAACTTGTTTGTTCAGCACGTTCAGCAATCATGCCAGCAGCTTGTTGCGTAATAATCTCGCTCACGCCTTTAGCTTTACTCGCCACGATCGAGTGTAGGAATACCATAGGTATAGCAACAACAAGACCTAATACTGTAGTAACCAGAGCTTGTGAAATACCACCAGCCATAAGTTTTGGATCACCAGTACCGTAAAGCTGAATAGCTTGGAACGTATTAATCATACCAGTCACTGTACCTAAAAGACCTAATAGCGGAGCTACCACTGCAATAATCTTCAAGAAAGCTAGCATCTTATTAAGCTTTGGTGTTTCTTTAAGAACAGCTTCACTCAAACGCAACTCTAATGTTTCAGTATTAGCGTCAGCGCTTTCGTTATAAACCTTAAGTACGCGACCTAATGGGTTATTACCAGGCTTACCGATATTTTTAACTTGGCGTTTAACCGCAGAACTTGTTGTTGTTAATGAAATGAAACGCCATAAAGCTAAAAGCACACCCAATATACCTAATGCGATAATTACATAGCCAACTTCTTTACCTTCTTTAACTTTTTCCATCAAAGTTGGTTTTCTTGTATACGTTTCTAAAATACCACCACGTGTAATATCAACCGCTAGTGGAGAAAGACCTGATGTAGAGCTTTCTGCACCAGAAACTTTACCTAGGAAACGACTTGATGGTTGACGAGGTAATTCAATGTAGTTTTTACGATCTTCTGACATTTTTAAATATTTGCCGTTAGATACAACATTAAATGCACCAAAGCGTGTGACTTCACGACTCTCTGTTGTTCCGCCTACCAAGTTGACTGGAGCATTAAACTTAACCACTTTGCCTGATTGAATCATTTCATTCATCATTTCAGCCCAAAACTGCTCAATTTCACTAACAGAAGCAAACTTAGAAGTTTGACCCATCTTGGTCATGATGTCAGCCATGTAAGCTTCACGCTCAGGGAACTGAACTGATGTAATTGAAGAATCAAAACCGGCCTTCGCATCACCAGAAGCTTGCTGTAAAACACCAAATAACTCTTTCAAATCACCTAAGCGAAGATCAAGTTTTTCATTTAAATCAATAATCTGTACATCATTAGCTTCAAATAAACGATTCAATCTAGCAGATTCATTTTCTTGTGCGTTTTTTGCACTATTAGCAGTTGCTAACAAACCTTGTTGTTTATTACGATCCGCTCTGAACTCAGCAATACGAGCTGAATTATCTTGACTGTCTAAAGCCTTACCTTGACGAACTTGATCCATAAGGCGATCAAGATTTACAGCCTCAGCAGCAGAGGCACTTGTTGCAATGCCTAATGCCAATACACCAGTAATTGCCACGGTAGAAATTGATTTTAATAAATTAGTAGTTTTCATTATTTAGCTCCTTGTGCAGCTGGAACAGGGACGATGAACAGATCCGGAGAAATTTCTTTACCTGCAACTTTAAGACCAAAACCAATTTGTGCTTTGTAATCAGCTGCGGAAAGCTCTTCGAAAGCTTTCGTTTCAGGATTCCAAGCACCAGTCAATGAACCGTCATCGGACTGATAAGATAAAGATAAACGTCCAATTCTTAAAAAGTTAACTTGAATATCATTACCATTTAAGTTTAATTTACCTGTGTAACGCTCAATAGTGTTACCAAAATCTGTTTCGATGGTATAGGCCTGCAGTACTTGACGAAGTTTTTCAGCATCAGTGACATTTGGATTTTCCATAATACCCTCAAGATCACTCATGCGCTTACGACGCTCACCTAATAAAAACGGAACGTCGCCCTCAATAAAGCTTTTAAGTGAAGAAACCATCTTAACCATGAGCGGAGTCATTTGGTTTTCAATATCACCAACCTTATCGATAGACTCAAGTAAGTTTACTTTTTCGGCTTCCTGGTTAGCAATTTGTTTATTTTGCAAATCATTATAGATTTTTAAGCCGTCGACCACTTTAAGTGTCTGCTTGTACTCGGAAACGATATTATCAGTCTCATCGGCCATGGCAACGATACGTTTTTGCGCTGAAGCAGCTTGACTGAGTCTACTTTCGCCGGCACTGATCAGCTGATCAATATTAGCCGCGGTGAAAGATGAACCTATTAATAGCAGCGATACGGTGAGTACACTGGATTTCAGAAATTTTTGCATGTTCTCAATCTCTTAATGGTGGATGTCTATAAAAATGATATTTAATTTATTCTTCTAATGTAGCAAAAAATTAAGACTTACAAAAAGATACTTTTGCGTACTCTCGATTTCTCGCTCTTAAATGAGAGCGAAGAAAGATACCTCATTCATTACTAATCAGCAAATAAATTTCTTAAGCTCAAAACAAATCCGTTGAAACAATTTTTATACATTAAAAATTTGTCTATTTTTTGCATAGCAATCAAGGATTAATTATAAAACTCGCTCCATATATGTTGCGACGCAGCATGTATAGCTTGTCATACCATTTCTTCTTTTAATTAAAGGCGGTTGTTATTATCATTTGTATTATAAATAGAATGATCTTTTTCACTAAGAAACCCTAATAAAACCTAGTTTTATTAGGGTTTCTTGTTTTTAAGATTAAAGATTTTGCACACCTAACAATAATATTAAAATACTCTGTTTTTGGAGCTTTAAACCATAAATCACATCCATTATTTACTATAATTTGTGCATAAAGTAAGCTCAACATATCAGGCGATTTGTTTCATACGTTACCTTTATACCCTGTACGACACATTTGTTTACAACAAACATATCAAAACGCCGAAGCGTTGCAAATGCGCAAAAGTTTAAAACTTAGCTGTAGAATCTTTATACATAGCATTTCACGATAAATACAATAATCATTAAATTTAGTAATTCACTAGATGACTCCAATTCCAGTTTGCTACAAATTTTTCTACTTTTATTTCGAAAACTCATAAAAAGACTGTTTTTTTCTGAGTTTTTATCAAGACTTAGCAATACAGGTGAAGACAGCGAGTATAATTCGCAAAATTTCAAGAATAATGAATCAACTCCGCGCCTGTAGCTCAGTTGGATAGAGTGTCGGCCTCCGAAGCCGAAGGTCACAGGTTCGATTCCTGTCAGGCGCACCAAAATTACACCGTAATTTTAGAACATCTTTTAAAGAGACATATATTGATAAAGGGTATTTTTAAGTCTTAAACTCCCGCGCAGCTTAAGTTTTTGTTATTATTATATAAATATTGTATTTACTGACTGACTCATGGACAAAAACCTTGTGACTATTTCTATGCCAACAATAAAAAACAAAAATAATATTCATAGATCAACTACCCCTAAGAAAGTTAACTTTTTTTTGGCCGCGGTAGGTCTAAGCTGCTGTTTATTTACTAGCGCAAATTATGCAGATATTAATACCGCCAAGAATATGTTCCAAAATGGTCAAATTGATTCAGCCTTAATTGAACTCGATAATGTTATTTCTGCGAAGCCCGATAGCGCCGAAGCACGTTTTTTAAAAGGCGTTGCATTACAAGCTTTAGACCGTAACGATGAAGCCATTGTGGTTTACACAAATCTTGCCAAAGATTTCCCGGAGCTTCCTGAGCCATATAATAACTTAGCCGTTTTATTTGCAGAAAAAAGCGAGTTTGACAAAGCCGAAAGCGCCTTACGTGCAGCCATTAAAACCAATAAATCTTATGCTACCGCCTATGAAAATCTTGGCGACATTTATGCCCAAAGAGCAAGCATTGCATACAATGATGCTCTCAACTTAGCGCCAACTAATCGCAATGCAGTTGAAATAAAACTCAGCATGATCGACAACATTCTATTACCACCTTCTGCACGCACCACTCTACAAGCACAGGTAAATAGTCTTGCAGAAGCAACACCCGCTACTCAATCAGTAAGCTCATCAACCATCTCATCGCAGCCATTTTCTGATCCCTCACCTGAGGTTAGAACCGCAGTATTAAGCTGGGCCGAAGACTGGTCAAGTCGAAACATTGATGCTTACTTAAATCATTATGCGGCAAGCTTTAGACCACCTAATGGAAGTTCTCGTAGTGCTTGGGCAAAGTATCGTTCTGAGCGCTTACAAGCACCAAGTTTTGTTATTGTGAATATTAGCCAATTACAAAACCGAACAAATTCTGATGGCTCTGTAACTGCTGAATTTGTTCAAGATTATCAATCGGATGGCTACAAAGACACCGTGAAAAAAACGCTTGTGTTAGTTAATACTGAAGGCTCTTGGAAAATTCAATCAGAAACATCTAAACCATTGTAAAAAATAGATATTACAAACGTATAACTGATATACCAACCTGAGTTTAATCTCTAAATAATGCGTGCAAATTATAAAATGCTTAAATCGAGTTTATGTTGTCTTGCAGTTGCTTCAGTGACCACGCTAGGCAGCCTCCCAAGCCATGCCAATCTACTTGATCCCGAAGATACTGTAGTTCAAGCACTTATGGATATGCGCCAAGGTCGCTTATCTTCTGCGGAAGCCTCGCTTCAACCACTAATAGAACAACGTCCAAAATTCAAACTAGCTCAACTTTTGTATGCGGATATATTAAATGCACGCTCAGGTTCTAGTTTAAATATGCAATCCTTAGGTCAGAGCGATCAACACTCACTGGATGGTCTTCTGGCAGAAGCCAAACAACGCATCAAGTGGAATGAAGTACGTCTATCACTCAAAGGGAAATTACCCTCTAGCTTAATCAAACCAGATAGAAACCACCCTTTTATTGTGTACGCAGATTTAGGCTTATCCAGAGTATTTTTATTCAAACAAGATAAGAATGGTAGTTTAAGCCTGCAACATGACTTTTATGCTTCTGGAGGCAAAAAGGGCACTCGTAAACAAGTACGCGGCGACCAAAGAACTCCTCTTGGTGTTTACTCAATTACTTCTAAGCTCACAGATGATGAGCTAGAAGATAGATACGGACCAGTTGCATTTCCTATTAATTACCCAAATGCTTGGGATAAGTTACAAGCTCGTACCGGAGATGGCATCTGGCTGCACGGCGTAACGAGTGCAACTTACAGTCGCCCACCACAAGATAGCGATGGCTGTGTAGCCCTACCTAATGAAGACTTAGAAATACTAGAAGAGTATTTAAAAATTGGCATGCCCGTTATTTTTGCTGAAAACGATAACTGGGTAGATTCTCAATCTACAGAACAAACTCAGAGTACTTTATTGGCAAGCTTAGAAGCTTGGCGTCAAGACTGGGAAAGCCAAGATAACAAAAATTACTTAAAGCATTACGCAACAGAGTTCAAAACTGAATCACATAATATTACGACTTGGTCCAGTTATAAACGCCGAGTTAATTCAAGTAAAAAATATATAAAAGTGAAAGTAGAAGAGCCCGTGATTTATGGTTACCCTGGAGAGCAAGATATGGTGCAAGTTGATTTTGTTCAGCACTACACCAGCGATAACTATAGAGGCAAAGCTTTAAAGCAGCAATTTTGGAAAAAGCAAGCCGATGGAACGTGGCAAATTACATATGAAGGCACACGACAAATATTAAGCTAAAGTTAATTAACTAAAATCTATTTCCAATAAAAAAACCGATTATTTAAATCGGTTTTTTTATTGGAAATTTAAAATTAAATTTATTTGGTGGTCCACTTTTTTTGCACACGTTCTTTATCAGCTAAAAAATCCAATATCTGCATCCAAGCGTCCATCGTTCCTGCCTTACGACCTCCAGTAAGGTATTTACCATTCACAACTACTGATGGCACTCCACTAACTTGAAAAGATTGTGCTAAATTTTTATCTCTTTGAATCAAAGCATTAACACTAAAAGACTTAACCGTTTTCTTAAAAGTAGCCTTATCGATACCATAGGCAGAGTAGAAATTTGCTAATGCTGCTGTTGAATACATATTTTGTCGCTTAACATGGATAGCATCAAACAAAGCGATATGTGCCTCTTCGCTTGCCCCTAAGGCTTTAGCCGAATAATACCCTCTCGCCAAAATTTCATATTGAGGATTAAAACTTACTGGAACACGAATAAACTCTACGTCTTCTGGCAAAAGTTCAGCATAGGCATGCATAGATGACTCAGCTCCAAAACAAGCTGGGCAGCCGTAAGAGAAAAACTCGACTATCTCAATTTTCTCTCCTGAACCGACTAAACCTTGTTGTCCAGCTAAAGTTGTATAGTGCGTACCATTAATAAAGTTCTTCGGGTTACGTGCTAAGGCGTTAGCTACATTTTCTTTAGCCTTTGCATACAGCGCTTGATAATTCTGTCCTAACTCAGGTCTTTTATCTGCTTTCTGTGTTGAATTTGTCGACTGTGCCGCAGAATTATTTTCTGAGCTATCGATTTTTTTAGAGCACGCACTCAAAGAAAATATACAAAGTAATAATATTAAAGACGTGAGTTTGATTGATTGTGTTTGAAACATGATTTATACCAGATTAAATTTATATGAATACAATATAGAGCAAAGAACCTAAAGTTAGTTTCATTTTAGCAGCTAGTGAGTGATTTCCCCAATAAAAAAACCAGCCGCAAAGAGCAACTGGTTTTAATGAAAAAGCCTTAAAGAATATGACAAATTACAATTATTCAGCAGACTACTTTTCTCTTTCTAAATTAGTAAGAGAATCCAAGATTTGAAACCATGTACTGTAATTACCAGCTTTAACTCCACCAGTCTTATAAGCGCCATTAACGATTACGGTTGGTACACCAGTAATTTGATACGCCTGACCCAACTTTCTATCACGTTCAATTTGTGCATTGATACTGAATGAATTGAACGCTTTAACAAATTGCTCTTTATCAACACCATAGCTAGCGTAGAAATCAGCAATGTCTTCCACCGAGTTGAACTGTTTACGCTTTATGTGTAAAGCATCAAACAATGCAATATGTGAAGCTTCAGAAGCCCCTAGCGCTTCAGCGGCATAATAACCTCTGGCCAATTTTTCAAAAAACGGGTTAAAGCTAACTGGTACGCGTTTAAAATCTACGTCGTCAGCAACTTGACCTGCGTATGCATGCATATAAGGCTCGGCATTAAAACAATGGCCACAGCCGTATGAGAAAAATTCAACGATTTCAATTTTTTCACCATCACCTAATAATTCCTGACGAGAATCAAACACATCGTAATGAGTACCAGCAACAAAGTTATCTGGATTGCTTTCTAGGCTTAGCCTTACCGCTTCTTTTGATGTTTCAAATAAAGCTTTATAACGCTCATCAACAGATTCTTCTGGTTTGACCTGCTCAACAACCGCTTCTGCTGTAGTTTCAGTAGCTTCAGACTTAGTCAATTCTGTGGCTGTCGTTTCTTTTGCCGAACAAGCCGTTGTGACCATACCCAGAAAAAGTAAGCTTAGCAGTGAAGTTTTAAATTTAATCGTCATTCGATGAACCTTGCTCGTTTAAGTTTGAAATTAATTATAGACCGCGAATATATGAAGCTACTGCTTCTTTTTCAGCGTCACTCATTAGCGCCGCAACTTCTTTCATAATTTTCTGCTGGGCATTAGCATTACGCTTACCGCTTGCATAATCATTCAAAGACTTAAGAACATAACCTGCTTGTTGGCCGGCAATATCTGGATAAAGTGACATTGGGTTGCCTTTACCGCTGGGTCCATGACAGGCCGCACAAGCAGGAACGCCTGTTTCAGTATTGCCACCACGATAAATAGTTTGACCCAGTGTATAAGTATCGGCATTAGCTTCGCCTGACTTACTTTCCTTTTCAGCAAAGTATGCAGCGATATCTTTTAAATCCTTATCATTTTTATTATTTAACTGACCAGCCATTAACGGCGCACTACGCGAGCCGTCTTTGATCATTTTCAACTGCTCATAAGTGTACTCAGGGTGTTGACCAGCAATGTTAGGCCACTCTGGGTTAGCGCTATTGCCGTCTGAACCATGACAAGCCGCACAGGTAGCAACTTTAGCTGCACCAGCTATTGGATCACCAAATGGAACTTTTGCAACATGCATTACTTTTTCTTCAGCATGTTCATCATGTGCTTTGGAATCGCTGGCAAAAGCGCTTGTTGCTAAGAATAATGTTGCGCTAAATACAGCAGCAAGCGTAATTTTTCGGGTCATGCTATTGGCTTTCATAAAAGAACCTATGTATAAAATCTATTCGATAAACCCCAGGCACACCCTGTAATGAGGGACTAAGTGCTTGTTTCTGGAGTGGAGCTAGCAGCAGGATTAATTTTTAATAATAAAATCAACGCACCGCTATCTCTTTTGTGGCTGGTATTTTACACTATCCATCTCCAAAACGCTGCTCACTAAGAGTTATTTAGGTAAAACATGGCAAATGCTTCACAAATTCTCAGACAAACCCAATTTTTAACCAGTGCTGCAGCCTTAAAAGGCTTTGCACCGGATGCTGGTGCCGAGGTGGCTTTTTCTGGACGCTCCAATGCTGGCAAGTCTTCCGCTATTAATTCGATCTGCGAACAGCCAAGTTTAGCGCGCGCTTCTAAAACACCTGGACGCACACAGCTGATTAATTTCTTTTCCGTGACTGATAATACTCGTCTAGTCGATTTACCTGGTTTTGGTTTTGCCAAAGTTCCTCCAAAAATGAAACAAGATTGGCAACAGCTTATGCAAACGTATTTTGAGGAGCGTAATTGCCTATCAGCTTTGATTCAAATTATGGATGTACGTCACCCGCTCAGAGACTTCGACTTACAAATGCTCGAATGGGCTGAAAGTGCTGAAATGCCAGTTTTAATCCTGCTTACTAAAGCCGACAAACTAAAACGCGGCGCAGCCAAAAACACTCTACTAAAAGTAAGACGTGAAGTTGGCGATAACGTGACGGTGCAATTGTTTTCTTCATTGGACAAACAAGGTGTGGCTGAAGCCCAAAAGAAAATTTTAGATTTAATGGATTATAAAGAAGAGGATTCGGAACATGTCTAAGCGCCTGCTTAGTTTATTGGAGTTGATCTTTATTCAGTACAAGGCACAATTTTGAGGGTAGCGAGGCGTTTACTAAAGTAAACAACGAGCTAAACGAAAAGTTTTAACGCAGTAATGGAGGAAAAGCAGCCCAATAAAAAAGCCCCAGACGAATCTGGGGCCAAGTAGGCAACCGGCTTTTGGGGTGCCGGCACGCTCGCCCAGGGAGGGAGGCGAGCTGTACAGAGAAGACTCTGCACTTAATAGTTTGAGGGTCTTTTTCTTACTTAGTTCCCATTTCAAGATCAATATATTATATTAAATAATATCAATAACTTAGTGAGCTTCATCCCAGTTGTCGCCTACTCCTGCATCAACTCTCAGCGGCACATCTAGCGTGGCCGCATTAGTCATCAACTCAATCACATTAGGTTGTATTTCAGAAAGCGCATCCTTATGCACTTCAAGAACCAATTCATCGTGAACTTGCATAAGTAATATAGCCTTGTCTTGTTGCGGTTTTAAATAGTCATGAACTTTTAACATGGCCAATTTAATAATGTCAGCAGCAGTACCTTGCATCGGTGCGTTTATCGCTGAACGCTCTGCATATTGTTTGCGTTGATGGTTGCGTGAATTAATTTCTGGCAAATACAAACGACGACCAAAGACGGTTTCAACATAACCTTGTTCACTTGCAATCAAGCGCGTTTCATCCATATAACGTTTAACGCCTGGATATCTATCAAAATAAACGTCAATATACGTTTGAGCTTCTTTACGGCCAATACCTAATTGTTTAGCTAAACCAAATGCGGACATACCGTAAATCAAACCAAAGTTAATGGCTTTAGCAGACCTACGTTGATCTTTACTAACCTCTTCAAGTGCTACGTCAAAAACTTCAGAGGCCGTTGCCGAATGCACATCAAGATCGTTAGCAAAGGCATTTACTAAACCTTTGTCTTGCGACAAATGCGCCATGATGCGTAATTCAACTTGTGAATAATCCGCAGCAAGCAGCACGTGATCTTTAGGCGCAATAAAGGCTTGGCGAATGCGTCGTCCTTCAGGTGAACGAATCGGTATGTTTTGTAAGTTGGGATCCGAAGAAGACAAACGCCCTGTAGCTGCAGTGGCCTGATGATAGGAGGTATGCACACGCCCAGTATCAGGATCAATCTGCATTGGAAGTTTTTCTGAGTAAGTTGAACGCAATTTACTTAAAGAACGGAAACGTAAAATTATTTGTGGTAACTCATAATCAACTGCCAGTTCTTGTAAAACATCTTCAGCTGTTGACGGCTGTCCTTTGGGCGTTTTGCGAATTACTGGTAACTCCATTTCTTCAAACAAAATTTCTTGTAACTGTTTTGGTGATGACAAATTAAACTCATGCCCTACCAACTCAAAAGCTTTTGTTTGCAGCTCGGCCATGCTTTCACCAAACTCATGAGAAAGATCTGCAAGTAATTGTTTATCTAGAATAATTCCTGTGTGTTCCATTTCGGTAAGTACATCAACCAATGGTATTTCTATGTCTTGATAGACTTTTTCTAATTCGGGTATCTCTTTTAATTGTGCGCGAATGGTTTGTGCAAGACGTAAAGTAATATCAGCGTCTTCAGCTGCGTAGGGCCCTGCTTGTTCTAAATCAATTTGATCAAAGGTCAGTTGCTTTTTACCTTTACCAGCAATGTCTTCAAAGTGAATAGTGTCAACGCCAAGATAATTACTGGCTACCGAATCCATATCATGACGATTTGAGGTGGAATTCAAAACGTAAGAAGCCAACATACTATCGTCGCCGATCCCACGCAAATGTATTCCTTCACCCCGTAAGATATGTGCATCGTATTTAAGATGATGTCCAATTTTTTTAATCTCTGTTGATTCTAATAAAGGCTTTAATGCACCAAGAACCGTTTTCTTATTCAATTGCAAGGGAGAGTCTTCATAACTATGAATAAAAGGTATATACGCGGCCTCACCGGCTTTGATCGCGAAAGATACCCCAACAATATCGGCTTGCATGTAGTTAAGAGAATTAGTTTCGGTATCAAACGCAAACTCATTGCAGTTTTGTAAATCTCGCAACCAGAATTCAAATTCTTTATAGTTAAGAATGGTTTGATATTTTGTTACTGAAGGGGCTTCAACTGATGCCGTTGAATCTGCTTCTGTAGAAGGAGTCACTTTGGTGGTTTTAACACTTGAAGTATTTGAGCTTTTACCCAAACTGCCTGCTTCAATCTTTTTAAGTAATGACTTAAAACCAAACTCCGAAAATAAAACCCGTAACTCATTACTATCCATTTCACTTGGCGTGAGAGGAACAGGGTCTTCACTAAAATCAATATCCGTTTTAATCGTTGTTAAGGCTTTAGAAAGCAATAACATATCGATATTTTCTCGTAAACTTTCACCGACCTTTCCGCCAACTGAATCAGCATTTTCGATAACCCCTTGGGCACTATCAAATTGGGCCAACCATTTAACTGCAGTTTTTGGTCCAACTTTAGGCACACCTGGGATATTGTCACTCTTGTCACCCATTAATGCTAAGTAATCAATAATCTGATTTGGGCGCACACCAAATTTTTCTTCCACTCCCGCTGGGTCCATCAACACATTGTTCATGGTGTTAATCAAGTGAATATCCTCATTAACCAATTGCGCCATATCTTTATCGCCAGTTGAAACCAGAACTCTTTTACCTGCCAGTCTGGCTTGAACTGCTAATGAACCAATTACATCATCAGCCTCAACATCTGGGGTGATGATAAGCGGTAAGCCCGCTGCACGGATTACATTGTGTAATGGATCAATCTGTACTCGCAAATCATCGGGCATGGGTGGACGCGTTGCTTTGTATTGGTCGTACATTTTATGGCGAAAGGTTTTGCCTTTGGCATCAAACACCACCGCGAATTGCTCTGAAGGATACTGTTCCATCAGCTTGAATAGCATATTAGTCACGCCATAAATTGCGCCTGTTGGCTCACCCGTTGAGCTGGTCAGTGGCGGCATTCCAAAGAAGGCTCTATACAGATATGAAGAACCGTCTACTAAAACTAAATCGTAATTTCTTTTCATGGCGTTGGACTTTCTTCTTTAATTGGTTCTAGGGTTGTTTCAACAGTGTCTGGGTTTAAGCTTTCTTCGACAACTTTAACCTCTTCTGTAGGAGTATCAACCACTTGCGGTTCAGCCTCAGGTAAATATAAATCTCCCTTTAGACCACAGGCGCTAAGGAGTAAAAAGGCGACTGAAGCCATGAATATTTTTTGAACAGATGACATAAGAAAACTCATTTCGTTATACTGCATTCCGATAAATGCTTTCTGACACGACGAAAGCTAAAAATGAATTGTACCCCACTACGTCATTCCAACCCACCTGAGCAGAGAACAAGCACACTAAAGAGTAAACGATGAGCACAAAATTAGAACTAATTATTAAAGAAACCAATGAAACCCCAGATGTTGCGGTTATTTGGATGCACGGCTTAGGCGCAGATGGAAATGATTTTGTACCACTAGTGTCTGAATTAGGCTTACCAGCCTCATTAGGCATACGTTTTATTTTCCCGCATGCGCCCATGATTCCTGTAACCATCAATAATGGTTATGTTATGCGAGCTTGGTACGATATTTTTAGTTTGGATAGAGAATCCCCACAAGACCAAAAAGGTATTCGTGAGACTTCAGCTTTAATCGTTGACCTTATTGAACAGCAACACGCGAAAGGCATTGCCTACAACAGAATTTTCTTGGCAGGCTTTTCACAAGGTGGCGCTATTACACTGCATACCGCTTTACGCTTCCCACATCAATTAGCTGGTGTGATTGCGCTCTCGACCTATATGCCATTGCATGATGATTTTGCTAATGAAAGAAGTGAAGAAAATAAAGATACACCAGTAATGATGGTTCATGGCACTCTAGACCCAGTGGTACCACATGCTTTTGGCAAATCCTCGTATGACTTTTTAGTAGCGCATGGGCAAAACATCAATTGGACAGAATATCCAATGCAACATCAAGTATGTATGGAAGAGATTGTGGCGATTGGTGAGTTTATTCAAGAGCGACTGCTATAGTCTACTTAATTAATCCCTAACTAATATTCATCGTATTCCCAGCGCAGGCTGGGATCCAGTGATTTACTACCTTTGTACAAAAGGCACTGGACACCAGCCTACGCTGGTGATTCGGACGTTGTCAGAGATAAGGAAAATTTACCAATGAAAACAAACTTCGAAATACTAAAC
>CAJQOG010000195.1 GCA_905479875.1 uncultured Gammaproteobacteria bacterium | reverse complement strand
TGGCTTTCTTCGTTTCTTGTAGACGAAACCTCTTTGCTTATGCTTTGAGAGATTGCTTCAATATCGGGTTCACCACATAATAAATGTGTATATCGGTCTTCCCTACGGCCACTCCCTTTTGGGATGATTATGACTAACGGTTCAGCTTTATTGGTTAATTCATCTATTATTGTTTGAATTTCATTAACACTATCAAATTGAACCATACGGTCAGTACGAGCTTTAATATCATTTAAGGTTAAAGGTGCACGTAGCATTAACATACACATAATGGCTTGTTCTTTACGATTTTCAGTTAGCTTGCCATTAACTCGATGTGAAATTTTATTAGTTCTGGAACCATAATCAATTCCAACTAAATTCAACTCAACTAATTCCTTAATTAAATGTCCTACTTGCCCTTCAGTTAAATTCATCACGGGTTCGCGATTAGTCTTTTGGTTACAGGCTAAGACTAATGAATTAGTTGAGAGAGGATAGTTTTTTGGTGTAGCAAGATGCTTTTCCATTAAACAACCAAGCACTCGGACTTGTTGTGGGGTTAATTGTATTTTTGTGTTTTCTTCGGTCATTGGGTTTAGGTTATTTGCGTTTTAACTCTCATAGGTATTCTAGATTTTTACTATAAATAAGCGTCTACTATTGGCAGACTGTATCACGAATATTTTTACTAAAATAAGTGGTGAGCAAATTGTAAGTAAGTATTTATTGTTATTTAGATTTAATGAATTGTGTGGTTTGCCCAATTCTACCAGAAAGAATGGTTTATAAGGTTAATCCTACTTAGCTTTTAGTTTATTTCGTGAGTGTCAAAATAAGGCTTGTGTGTAGTTCTATAAATGCTTATGTTCTTGAAAAATTAATTGGCCTAGCCAATTCCATAACTCTTTTCCTAGACTCTTCATCTATCAAAGATGGTGTTTCTTGTTTACTGAGGATGTCATTAATTTCTTTCAAGTGTGGCATTAAGAGTTCTTTATCTTTTGCCTTAAGGCTAAATTGATTTATGGTTCTTAGTAAGGCTACTGAAGCATTATTCAAGCTTATGTTTTGTCTTGTGGTTGGATTGTCGTGAGGAGTTGCGAGGCCGAGTTTCTGAATAGCTTGTTGTACAACATCGCCTTGGTATTCAAATACTGAAACCTTATTTTCACCAAATAGTGCATGGCAGTCGGCAACAAAGCCTTGATAATTTAAATGTTGCGAAAACCATTTGATGTCTAACATCTCAGAAAAAGATAAATCTTTACCATAACAAGCGTTGTTGTCGATTTGAGGGTTACGAATACATTGTTTGTAATAACTTTCAATAAAAGTGAATGGTTCGCGAAACCATACCCAAATTTCGCTATCGAATAATTCACTAAGTTCGCTCAGAATACTTTTTGATTCCTCTGGGAAATCCCACCAATAGTTATAAACACCTTCTGAAGACAATATAATACTGTGGGTTTCAGGTGACACTTGTGCGATTATGTTTTTAAAGTTTTCTAGGAAGTACTTTAAGTGTGTTGTAACTAAGTTTTTCTCGAACCATTGGTGTTTGGGTGCGGTAGGGTTTTGTAGCTTTTCTAGGTTATGAGGATAGAGAATCCCCTTGCCTCGAAGCTTCCGTTGGTTTTTATCCAGGTATGTCTGTAAGCTTGTTGTACCGGTTTTTGGAGTACCCGCATGGATAATCAGCTTCAGCCTTTGACCCTTTTGTTGCTCAATTGGTTTTAATAATTCAGCAAGTTCTTTAGCAAAATGACTATTAGGTTTGATGTTTGATTTTTCCATTGAGAAGTTAAGAATGAAGCCATCCGAAGATAATTTGAAGGATAAATACTACTTGGGTTGTAAGTTATTTATTGTGTGTCTATAAACGGTGTTTTTATAAGTCCCGAAATAGTTTTACCCCAACACTTTCCTCAAGGTAAGATATTAGATTCTCTAATTTATCGAGATGTTTTGAGATGTGAATTTTACCATGTGATTAACCATCCACCTCGAAAACAAATAAAAATTATGCATGTCCTTTAATGGTTGCTTTGAGTTCAGTCGTTGAATAAACGAGGTCCCCAATCAAGGTGAGGATTTTGGTATATTTAGAATTCGGCTGGTTTTTGATTGTTAGGATGATTAGGGCTTTGTTATATAAATTATATAGTGCATAGTTTTTATGGCAGGAAACTACTCTGTGCGTTTCTGTACCTGTTATCAAAACCACTAAGCCGTTGCTATAACACCTTGAAAATGTGCTGGCGTCATTCCTAGGTCATTTCCAATATTTCCTAAATACTCTTGCTCTGATTCCCCGAAGTCTCCATCGGCCATTGCAACATAAAAAGCCGCTCGGATAACAAACTCCTTACCTAGGTCATTCAAGTTTCCTTGCAAACGTAATAAACTAGTACTCAAATTATCGGTCGAACTTTTAACTTGAATAATATCTCTTCTAAGTTGATCAGCTTGAATGGAGTTTTTAGTTACTTTTTCATAAATGGTTTGCATCATTTTAACTTCAGCGTTTTTTACTTCTCCATCAGCAATCATCATGCGAATCATGACTTCTTTTATAGCCGCATGGTATTCGGCTTTAAACTCTTTTTGGCTAAGATTAACTTTTGGTTCTAGAATTATAGGTTTGTAGGTATCCAAACAAACCAGGCATTCTACATACTCACCTAATTGCTCTCTTGGAATAACGGGTATCTCATAAAGCGTGACGTATCGACGTACACTTTTTAAATCAAAGCTCTGAACAGAATCACAATTGGGACAATGAAAATCACCCTTTTCTATGCTTTTAGTCAAACCTTTATTGTTACCGAAAAGAATCATTTGATTACCTAGTATTTAGTGGCTTGATGTGTTGATCAAATATACTGGGTGCATGGCTTAAATGCAAATTTATTAATATGTATAGAGATACCGTTCTTGGCCTTGATTATTTTAGACAATCTACAGGCATACCCTACGGCATTTGAGGTCATCCATTAGGAAATATATTAATGTTTGGCTTCTAGCCACGCTAACTGTCTTAAACCTTATACTACCTGCTGATTCTGCCTACATTGGATGTAAGAAAACATATGAATTGCCTGAAACAATTCACGCCATAGAGTTAACATTAGACATTCAGAGTGATTTAAGGTAATACTTATAGGTTCATATGATATTGGGTTTTGCTGGTATCAAGGCTTTTGGATATTTTAATAAGCTTGATACGCAGATCATCCTCTGCCATTTTCCCTCGGTTTCAAAGTTTTAAGCTTCTTTATTCACTTTACACAGTGTATGCTGTAAGTGTAATTCTTCATTAAATTTTAAAGCGATATCAAAAGTCTAATGCATACAGCATTTTTTGAAACTCAAGAGAATGACGACTCAATTTTAGTTAGCCTAAAAGGCGATTGGGTATTTGCTAACGTCAAAGATTTAGAGTTAGACTTGGATAATCTGGATCTCACTAAATATTCTAAAATTACTTTTGCATGTGGCGGCCTTGTAGAACTTGATATTGCCGGTGCTTGGGTACTCTTAAAAAAATATCAAGACTTTAATGACCAAGGACTAGACCTAGAGTTTAAAGGTTTTAAAGCGTCTCACTTTAAATTTTTAGAACATATTAATGATGTTGCTCATTCTGGCGAGCTACCAATCGAGGCTAGAGACAATAGCTTTAGAAACCGACTG
The DNA here is from genome assembly GCA_905479875.1 of uncultured Gammaproteobacteria bacterium. Taxonomy (GTDB): domain Bacteria; phylum Pseudomonadota; class Gammaproteobacteria; order Steroidobacterales; family JABDMI01; genus JABDMI01. The sequence goes on along the minus strand of CAJQOG010000195.1, from coordinate 2,834 downwards.
CGGCGATTTTTTGAAACACTAGGCCGTAGAGCCAGTAGTGGAGTTGAAGATTTAGGGCAAGTTGCTAATTCACTTATTCAAGGGTCTAAAAATCCGTCGCGGTTAATGTTTAAAGAAACCATTAGACAAATTAGTGAAACCGGCATCAAAGCCATCCCAATTGTTGTGCTCATTTCATTTTTAATGGGTGTGGTTATGGCTTATCAAGGTGCCATACAATTACAAAAATTTGGTGCTTCAATTTTTGTGGTCGATTTGGTTGCCATATCAGTGCTTAGAGAAATGGGTGTTTTGCTTGCTGGCATTATGGTTGCTGGTCGTTCAGGTAGTGCATTTGCAGCAGCTATTGGTGTAATGAATATTAATGAAGAAACCGATGCGCTGCGAGTAATGGGTTTAAACCCCGATCAAATATTGATTATTCCTAGAGTACTGGGTTTACTCATTGCCTTACCATTACTTACGGTTATCGCTGATATAGCTGGTTTAGCTGGCGGGATGCTACTGAGTGTTACCGTTTTAGATATTAGTAGCATTCAATTTATTGAACGCGTACAAAGCGGCATTGGACTAACTACCTTTTTGGTGGGCCTCTCAAAAGCTCCTGTCTTTGCATTATTAATCGCCTGTGTTTCTACACTTCGGGGCATGCAAGTTAAATCCTCGGCTGAAGAACTTGGACGTTTAACAACAGTTGCTGTTGTTCAATCTATTGCTTTTATCATCATTGCCGATGGTGTATTTGCGGTTATTTATTCTGGGCTTGGAATTTAATGGAAACCATAATTTCAATTCGAAACGTGGTTAATCAATTTGGTGCTTTGCGTATCCATGATAAATTATCTATGGATATCTATAGAGATGAAATTTTAGGTTTGGTGGGTGGTTCAGGTAGCGGCAAATCTGTGTTGATGCGAAGTATTCTTGGTTTGCATCGTATTAATAGTGGAACCATTACCGTACGTGGCAGAGAAATCAAATACCATGAGCAAAGTCATATAAGAGATTGGGGTGTTTTATTTCAAGGAGGTGCTCTGCTGTCTGGTTTAACCGTGCAAGAAAATATTGAATTGCCTATTTCTATACATTCAGATATGGATAGTCAAACTCGTAGTGAGCTGGCTCAGCTAAAAATTAATATGGTTGGCTTACCTTTAGAGGCGGCTAACAAGTATCCGGCCGAGTTATCAGGCGGTATGATTAAACGAGCTGCTTTAGCCCGAGCATTGGCCTTAGAGCCGCATATACTATTCTTGGATGAACCCACAGCTGGACTAGATCCAATTGCCGCCACAGAGTTTGGTGCTTTAATAAAGTATTTAAACTCAAATTTAGACTTGACCATTGTTATGATTACCCATGATTTAGATACTTTATTTGATGTTTGTGACAGAATTGCTGTATTGGTTGATAAGCAAGTTATCATAGGCACTCCAGCGGAAGTCACTCAATCAGACCATCCGTGGATTAAGGATTATTTTGGTAACCCTAGAGCACTTCGAGCACAAAAATCAGGATTTAAAGAATGAACGGAAAGAATAAGTACTTGGAAGTTGGTATTTTTGTAACCGCCGGCATTGGCTTGTTATTAATGCTAAGTTTAATGTTTGCAGGCGGACGCACCAATGAATCGACCAAAGACTATAGCTTATTATTCCAACGTGATATCAGCGGCCTGAGTGTAGGTGCTCCCGTACGTTATTTAGGTGTTGAAGTGGGTCAGGTGACCGATATGCAGCTAAATATCACTAATGGAACCAGTGTGCAGGTTAATTTAGAGCTCTTAGAATCCACTCCAGTCAATACATCCACCTTTGCCAGTTTGTCATTCCAAGGTGTTACTGGTGTGGCTTTTGTGAGTCTTGCTGAAGATAAAGAAATACCTGCCAATGCTCTTGCTCCGCAGGATGGTTTTAAGTACCCTATTATTCCAACAAGAGATATTGGCCTTAGTGCCTTGCTCTCTAGCGGCCCTGAAATAACTAATCGATTAGTTGAGTTTTTAGATAATGCCAATTTAGTTTTTGACAAAGCCAACTTAGTTTTAGATGATAAGAATTTAATGGCATTAAGCAACTCCTTATCAAATATAGAAAGCTTAACCGCCACTTTAACCGCCCAAGAAAGTACTATTGCTAAACTACCTACACAGTTAAAAGGTATTCTCGGCGATATTGAAAAAACGACAACACAATTACAAGGCACCATTGCAAAAGGTGAACCCGACTTGCTTGCAGCTATGAAAAACTTGGATGAAGCCACTGAGAGCTTTAAAAAAGTAACCACGCGTTTGGATGACTGGACACAAAAACATGAAGCTAATATTGATGCCTTTATGTCAGGAGGCTTAGCACAAACACCAGAGCTTCTTGACGATACGCGAGTAGCCGTGCGTGAATTAGAAAAACTGCTAGCGGACTTCCGTAAAAATCCTTCTCAACTCATATACAAACCACAAAGCGCTCCAGTGATTGTAGAAAATTAGGCTTAGTTCTTAGGACAAACAATGAAACGAATATTTAAAAATGTGGGAATAATTTTACTAGTAAGCAGCCTAAGTGCCTGCTCATCCTTAGTAGATCTAGGCAGCGAACAAGCACCAGAACGTGTGTATTTACTTAAGCCTTACTTAACCGAGGCAGCCAATTCTGGACAAAGAACTATTTCTGTTTCGGTAAGTGCTGCACCTGGACTTGATACTAATAAGATTTTAATTCTAGAACCCGATGCACATCTCAATCATTATGCCTCTGCCCGTTGGCCCGATTACACTACAGAAGTTTTTGCTTCGCTTATTGGCGACGCTCTAGAATCCAGCACTTTCTATTCTAATG
>CAJQOG010000194.1 GCA_905479875.1 uncultured Gammaproteobacteria bacterium | reverse complement strand
TAATTTTTAAATTTTGTAATTAGTTTTGACTAGCTTATTTAGCTAAAAGCATTTGTAAACGACGACCTACTCGTTCTGCGGTGTCTGCCATATCGCCAGTTGTTTGAATAAGCTTATACAAAAACATGACATCTACAGCATGTAACTCTTTTTCAATTTTAAAGAGTTCAGAACGAACCGCTGACTGCATATCATCAGTGTCGGATTCAAGTTGATCTAATTTATCAATTTGATTATTTACCAGCTCTACTTCTGGCCCTCTGAAGCCTACTTCAAACAACTCATCTAAATCTTTAACGCAACGAGATGCTTGCTGGGCTGTTTCAGAACATTTGGAAAGAAAGGCTAAATAATCACTACGAAAACTTGCAGGAATTTGCATTCTGCGACCTAAAACTAAACCTGAGATATCTTTAGCTGTATTAGCAATATTATCTTGCTCTAATAATAAATTTAACAAATCAATGCGTGGCACAGGCATCAATAAATGTTTAGGCAGATGCGAGCGGATATCCTGCTTCATTTCATCAGCTTCGTGCTCTAAATCATTTATTTCACTTTGAAGTGTTGTAGCGTTCTCCCAATCTTCGGCAACTACGGCGGCAAAAAAATCAGGGAGCTTACTGGCACATTGATTTGCGACTTGCATGTGCTTTTGTAAAGGGGCAATTGGCGACTTACCAAAAATACTAGATATAAAATTACTCATGCTATATTCCTAAATTCTAAAATAGAAAAAATCAAAGCTCGTGGGTGAGATTTGATTATTACGGCAGTATAGCTAATAAAATATATATATTACATTTTTATTACAATTATTAGACCCAGAATTGGACTCACATTAGGCGAGCTTGCTTATTTTTTATCCGAAACGACCCGTTATGTAATCTTCTGTTAATTTATGCTCAGGATTAGTAAAAACCTTTTCAGTATCATTAACTTCAATCAAATGGCCCATATGAAAATAAGCCGTACGTTGCGAGACTCTAGCCGCTTGCTGCATTGAATGAGTCACAATAACAATAGTGAAGTTCTCACGTAATTCATCAATTAGGTTTTCAATTTTTGCTGTGGCAATTGGATCAAGCGCCGAACAGGGCTCATCCATTAATATTACTTCTGGCCCAACCGCTATAGTTCGAGCAATACAAAGACGTTGTTGTTGGCCACCAGATAAGCCGGTTCCTGACTCATGTAGTCGGTCTTTTACTTCGTCAAATAAACCTGCTTTTTGCAAACTATTTTCAACGATTTCGTCAAGCTCAACTTTATTTTTTGCTAAACCATGAATTCGTGGTCCATAGGCAACATTATCATAAATAGATTTAGGAAAAGGATTAGGCTTTTGAAAAACAATTCCAACACGGGCACGTAATGGTACAACATCAATCTCTTTTGAATAAATATTATCTTGATCCAGTTTGAACTCACCGCTTACACGGCAAATGTCAATAGTGTCGTTCATGCGATTTAGACAACGCAAGAAAGTCGATTTACCGCAACCAGAAGGACCAATCATAGCAATTACTTGGTTTTTAGCGATATCTAAATCGACATCATGAATAGCTTGTTTGTCAGCATAATATACATTAGCGCCACGTACCGACATTCGAGGATTTTCCACGAATACGTCACCAACAGTTTTGCCATATTCAATTTTGTCTTGCATGTTAATACCTATTTTATTGCTGTACTAAATAATCTATTTAAATTTTAAAACCTACTAAAGTTTACCAACGTCTTTCATAACGCTTACGTAGATAAACAGCAAATAAGTTCATTACTGTTAAGAAAGCTAAAAGCACCATAATAGCTGCAGAGGTTTTTTCCACAAATGCACGTTCGGGACTATCAGCCCATAAATATATTTGCACTGGTAAAGCAGTTGCTGGATCCATGGCACTTTGTGGAATATCTACGATGAAAGCCACCATACCAATCATCAGTAAGGGAGCCGTTTCACCCAAAGCCTGAGCCATACCAATAATAGTTCCGGTTAAAATACCTGGAAGTGCTGCGGGTAAAACATGATGGTAAACCGTTTGCATTTCGGAAGCGCCAACACCTAAGGCCGCACTGCGAATCGATGGAGGTACAGCCTTAATCGCTGCCCTACTAGCAATGATAATGGTAGGTAAGGTTCGTAAACTCAAAACCAATCCCCCCACTACGGCCGCAGATCGGGGTAATCCAAAGAAATTAATAAAGACCGCTAAGCCTAATAAACCATACACAATAGATGGTACGGCTGCTAGGTTATTAATGTTTACTTCAATAACATCAGTAATACGATTCTTAGGAGCAAACTCTTCTAAGTAAACAGCAGCTGCTAAGCCAATTGGGAATGACAATAAAATAGTAACCAAAAGAACATAAAACGATCCTTTTATTGCTCCCATAATGCCGGCTTGCTCAGGCTCTCTTGAATCTCCAGAATTGAAGAATGTATGGTTAAAGCGTTTTACTACCCTATCTTGTGCAACGAGTTCATCAACCCAAGTGATAGAATTATCCTTAACTCGTCTTTCAGATTCTGGCAAGTTTCTATCAATATGACCTTTCATCAATAAATCAATTTCATCATCTGAAGCTAGCCATAATGTCTGTGTTGTGCCGATGAGTTCGGGGCTCTCTATGACCAAATCGGCTAGTTTGTAAACTGCTCCAGAACTAATTAACTTATTCAGTGCTTTTCTATCTTTGCGTTTCTTGACACTTGGAAATTCTTTTTTCAAAGCATCCTTAATCAACTTCGAATAATCTGAACGAAGCATTTCTTTAGCATCACGATTACCCTTAGGATCAACAATATCCTCTACAAATTCTATATCCAAAGAAATAAATGTTTGTTGAAAAGCGGTATAGCCTTTACTGATTATGCTATTAAAGAAAACCACCAAAAAAAGAAAACCTAAAAGTAAACTTATAACGCCATACATTTGGAAACGCATTTCTTTACGATGACGTTTTTTCAATTGTGCATTAAGTCTCCGCGTCTTCTCCTCAACAGGAAGAATATCGTTAAAACTTTTAAGCGTTTTATTAGTATTTTTTCCGGCAGTTGAATCAATCATAACGTTCTCTGTATTTACGTACTACGCGTAAAGCAATTATATTTAAACATAAAGTTACAATAAATAAGGATAAGCCTAATGCAAATGCTGCCAGAGTTTTAGGACTATCAAACTCCTGATCACCAACTAATAAGGTTACAATTTGTACCGTTATAGTTGTCACAGACTCAAATGGGTTAGCCGTTAAGTTAGCAGCTAATCCAGCTGCCATCACAACAATCATGGTTTCACCAATTGCTCGTGACACAGCCAACAATAGTGCTGAAACAATACCTGGCAATGCAGCAGGAAAAATAACTTGTTTAATAGTTTCAGATTTTGTACTGCCCAAACCATAGGCGCCTTCACGCAAACTGTTAGGTACAGCATTAATCGCATCATCAGATAGTGATGAAACATAAGGAATAATCATCACGCCCATAACGACACCTGCGGCCAAGGCACTTTCTGAAGAAATAGTTAAACCAACTGAATCACCCCAATTACGTAAAAAAGGCGCTACAGTCAAGGCTGCAAAAAAACCATAAACTACAGTAGGAATACCTGCGAGGATTTCCAACATTGGCTTAGCAACAGAACGTACTCTACTACTCGCATATTCTGATAAATAAATTGCTGCCATTAATCCAATAGGTGCAGCTACTAACATAGCCAACGTTGCGATGAGTAATGTTCCAGTAACTAAAGGTATAACACCAAAGGCACCAGATGAACCAACTTGGTCTGCACGAATTGCAATTTGTGGGCTCCACTGAGTACCAAAAAGAAACTCATGCAATGGGACTTTATTAAAAAACCGAATTGACTCGAATAACACAGATAAAACAATGCCTATCGTGGTTAAGATAGCAATAAGTGAGCAAGCCATTAATAAGTATTTAACACCACTTTCAAATTGATTACGTGCTCGAAAATCTGGTTTTATCTTCAATAATCCCCAAAGTCCACCAAGTACAGCGGCTAAAAGAATTAAAATAAATCGGATTAATTTATTTCTTTTAGTCAACTCTTGAAAATTAGTCACTTGCGCAGCTAAAGCAGAGTCACTAACTTCCAGTCCTTGAACCGCGGGCGTAATAATTGAATACAAATACTTAGTTTGATCGAGTTGTCCTGCTTCTTGAATCTCTATCGGCGCCGCATTCAATAACTGTTGATCAACCGAATTACCAGAGTACAAAAGCCAAGCGATAATCACAACCAGTACAGGTACAAACATACACATAGCTACATAAGCACCATGAAAACTTGGCAAAGAGTGTAACTTCCCACTGATCACCGAGGCATTCATTGCTCTCCAGCGACCTAGCAAATAAAAGCCAAATCCTAAAAGAGCTAAGCAAAGAAATATACTGGTTGTTGTCATGTGTACTCTAAAATGTGTGTATTAAATATGCTAAAAAAGGATGATCACAAAAACTGTGACCATCCTAATTAATTTATATAGTTCAGTAAACTAATTGAACTAAAAATTATTTTATTTCTTGAGGATCTAAAGCTCCAAGATACTTAGCTGTAGCTGCTACATAGCCTCTTTCATAGGCTGGCATTGGAATTAATCCTTTTTCAGACAAATACCCTTCTTCACCCCAAGCCTTTTCGCTAGTGAACTCTTGTAAAAATTCCGCAATACCTGGCACTATACCAACGTGTGCTTTTTTAGCGTAGAAAAATAAAGATCTTGATACAGGATACTCACCTGATGCGATGTCTTCGAAGCTTGGCTCAACACCGTCAATCAATGAACCTTTAACTTTATCGGCATTTTGATCTAAGAAACTAAACCCAAAGATACCTAGTGCAGCAGGGTTCGCTTCAAGCTTTTGTACGATTAAATTATCGTTCTCACCCGCTTCAACATAGGCACCGTCTTCACGAACACTATGACAAACCGCTTTATATTTGTTCTTATCCGTTTTTTTAATCGCAGCAATCCAAGCAAACTTCTTACAACCACCTTCTAAAGCCAGCTCAGCAAAAGCATCACGTGTGCCCGAAGTAGGTGGTGGTCCTAATACTTCAATCTTGGTATTTGGAAGCGTACTATTTACGTCTTTCCAAGTTTCATAGGGATTTTCAACTAAAGTTTCAGTGCCGTCTGGGTTTGGAACCTGTTTGGCTAAAGCCAAGAAAATATCTTTACGTGATATTTCAAAATCAGGAGCAGAATTAGCATTTGCTAGAACGATTCCGTCATAGCCAACTTTAATTTCAATAATTTCTTCAACGCCATTTTCAGCACACATTTTAACTTCTGAAGCTTTAATGCGACGCGAAGAGTTTGTGATATCGGCAGTGTTAGTTCCAACACCTGCACAAAATAATTTCAAACCGCCACCAGAACCGGTTGATTCTACTTTAGGGGTTTTAAAGTCAGTAGTTTTACCAAACTGTTCGGCAACTACTGTCGAGAATGGATATACAGTCGATGAACCTACTACACTAATGTAGTCACGACTTTCAGCCGCTTGAACATTAGCAGCAGTGGCTACTAATAAGGCAGTACTAAGGGTTAATTTCAAAATTGATTTTTTCATTTTTTATGGCTCTCCAAAAGACAATCAACACTGGTTAATCCAGTAATTGCGTGCAGTATAGGTGAGTTATATTACGGTTTTATGACAATACAAAAAATACAAAATAAACAATAAAATCAGCAACTTGCTCTATTTATTGCGTACTTTTTCAACCAAAGTTTCGAAATTTTTATGAGCACCAACTTCCAAATGCCTAATATCATGACCAAGAATCAAATACAGCACGTGTTCAGCAATGTTTTTGGCATGATCACCGATTCGTTCCAATGCTCTGGCAACCCACATAACCTCCATGCTAACTTTAATCTGGCGTGGATCTTCCATCATATGTGTAAGTTGTTCACGTAAGAGACTCTCGTAAAATTCATCAATTTCATCATCACCCTTAATCACATTAAGTGCTGCTTCTCCATCTGAACGGGCAAACGCATTTAAAACATCACGTAAATTTGCTTTAACCATTTTGCCTAAA
>CAJQOG010000193.1 GCA_905479875.1 uncultured Gammaproteobacteria bacterium | reverse complement strand
TCAGTCATCAAAGCAGCAATAACCAAACTTGCCGAAGCACGTAAATCTGTTGCCATAACTGGAGCAGCCTGAAGTTTATCAACACCTTTAATCACTGCAGTATTGCCATCTAGATGAATGTCAGCACCCATGCGTTGCATTTCTACCGCATGCATAAAACGATTTTCAAAAATAGTTTCAGTGACAATACTAGTGCCTTCAGCAATACAATTCATGGCACAAAACTGTGCTTGCATATCCGTAGGAAAAGCAGGATGAGGAGCGGTACGAATATCTACAGCTTTCGGGCGTTTACCTTGCATGTCTAAACGAATCCAATCATCACCCACTTCAATTTCAGCGCCAGCTTCTTCAAGCTTTTGCAATACGGCTTCAAGGTGTTGAGGGCAAGTCTTTTTGGCAGTTATTGAGCCACCAGAGGTAGCGGCAGCAACTAAATAAGTACCCGTTTCAATGCGATCAGGTAAAACTGAGTAATTCACACCATTAAGCTTTTTAACACCCGTGACTCGTATAGTGCTAGTTCCTGCACCTTGAATATCAGCGCCCATTTTTACCAGCAAATGAGCAAGGTCAATGACTTCAGGTTCACGTGCTGCATTTTCTAATACAGTTTCACCCTCGGCCAATACAGCCGCCATCATTAAATTTTCTGTACCAGTTACTGTTACGGTATCCATAACGATAGTTGCTCCTTGCAAACGAGTTTGCCCATCGGGCAAGCTCGCATGAATATAACCGTCCTTAATTTCGATTTCAGCACCCATTTGCTGTAAACCTTGAACGTGCAAATTGACTGGTCTTGCGCCAATGGCACAGCCTCCAGGCAAGGAAACTTTAGCTTGTCCAAAACGTGCCACCAATGGACCAAGAACTAAAATAGACGCACGCATGGTTTTAACTAATTCATAGGGAGCTTCGGTTGTTGCGAGAACACTGGCATCCACCTCAACGGTTTGCTGTTCATTTAAACTAAGATCCACGCCCATATTGGCAAGCAATTGAATCATTGTAGTGACATCTTTCAAATGTGGAACATTGGCAATAAAAGAAACGCCTTCTGCCAATAAAGTTGCAGCCAGAATTGGTAGAGCTGCATTTTTTGCACCAGAAATTTTCACTTCGCCATGTAAGCGTGTGCCACCAGTAATTTGTAGTTTATCCAATCTCACTCAACCTAAAATTATTTATATTTTTATGTAGAAATAGCTTATTTATTTTCAGCTTCTTCAGGAGTTAATGTCGTAAGACGCAAAGCATGTATTTCATTGCCCATTTTTTCTCCCAAACACGCATACACCTGTTGGTGACGTTGCAATAAACGCTTACCAATAAACGTATCACTCACCACAACAGCTTCAAAATGCTGCCCATCATCACCTAAAACCTGGACTTCAGCGCTTGGCAGCCCAGTTTGAATCATTTCTTGTATTAGTTCTTTGTGCATATTTTTCATCTTTTAGTAAATACATCAAGCACTTAAATTAATACTATTTAAGAGCCTGAATCGGTGCAAGCGTGTATCATACGCTGTTTAGAAGCTTTCCTCATCTGTCTCACGCATCTTAAGGAAGTATTTTGTAAAATATGTGTGCTTTCGATGTTTTTTCAATCAAACACGCATTTATCGCAAGAAGAATTTATGTTAATTGCAGTTTTAAAAATCATTGGCGGTTTAATTGGTTTAACTTATGGAGCTGATCGTTTTGTAGAGGGTGCCTCGGATATTGCCAAATCTCTCAATGTTTCTACCTTACTGATTGGCTTAACGGTTGTTGCTTTTGGTACTTCTGCACCAGAAATGTTGGTGTCTGCCAGCGCAGCCTTAAAAGGAAGCCCTGGTATCGCACTTGGCAATGCCATTGGATCTAATATAGCAAACATGGCCTTGGTTTTAGGAGCTACAGCTCTTATTATTCCTTTGGTTGTGCAATCACAGACCCTACGTAAAGAATTTCCAATCTTATGGATTGTAATGTTGGGCGTTTTTGTCTTGTTGTATAACTTAGAACTAACACGCTTTAAGGCCACCTTAATGCTAATAGGGTTACTTTTTTTCATGATATGGATTGTTGTTGATGGGAAACGAACTGCTGCAAAAGATAATACCCTCAATCAACAAGACCAAAAAGTCGAAATAAACTTTAAGGCCGCTCTTTTTTGGAGCGTGTTTGGTCTAGCTATTTTAGTGATTGGCGCCAATATCTTAGTTGATGGCAGTTCATTTGTAGCTCGCAGTTTTGGAATTTCTGATGCCGTTATTGGTTTAACCATCGTAGCCATTGGTACAAGTCTTCCTGAATTAGCCGCTTCATTAGCAGGAGCACTTAAAGGTGAGCCTGACTTAGCCATGGGAAATGTTATTGGATCAAATGTATTTAATTTACTTGCTGTGATTGGTATTGCAGGAACTCTGAGCCCACTTACTATCTCTCAAGAGCTGATGTATAGAGATTACACTTTAATGTTACTCATCACCGGCCTGCTTTTTGCTTTTTGTTTATGGCAATCACGCGGTGATAAAAAAGAAGGCTCTCTAAATCGTGGACATGGGTTTATATTGCTCGGTATATATGTAGCCTATATAGTAACAATCGTTTTACAATCTCTAGCAGCGCCTGAAACCATTAGTACAGCTGCAATTATTAGCTAAACAAAGAACTAAACTTATGCCAACTAGCGACGCCATAAAACATGCACTAAAAGCACTTTCTATTGAGAAAGCGGCCATTCAAAATATAGCTGATAATCTGGATGATTCTTTCACTCAGGCGTGTAAACTTTGTATAAATTGTCAAGGCAAAGTGGTCGTTACTGGAATGGGTAAATCAGGACATATTGCCAACAAAACAGCAGCGACCTTAGCCAGTACTGGCACTCCCGCATTTTATATGCATCCAGGTGAAGCTAGTCACGGCGACTTAGGCATGCTGAGTGAAAACGATGTGTTAATTGCGTTTTCAAACTCCGGTGAAACAGACGAAATACTTACCCTATTACCCATTTTTACCCGACGTAATATTCCGATGATTGCAGTGACTGGTAATCCTAACTCTATGTTGGCTAAATATTCTGATGTGCATTTAAACGCAAGTGTTAAAGAAGAAGCCTGTCCATTAAACTTAGCGCCAACGGCTAGCACCACAGCCGCTTTAGCTTTAGGCGACGCCTTAGCTGTGGCTTTATTGGAAATACGTGGGTTTACTCCTGAAGAATTCGCATTGTCGCATCCAGGAGGCAGTTTAGGTCGTCGTCTATTACTCACCATTGGTGACATAATGCGTACAGGGGATCAAATTCCAAGTGTTGCATCACAATCATCCTTGAGTAACGCCTTAGTGGAAGTCACTCAAAAAGGCCTCGGCATGACCGCTATATTAAATCCAGCACAAGAGTTAATCGGCATTTTCACCGACGGCGATTTACGTCGCACCTTAGATGAACAAATTGATATACACAACACTTTGATTGATGACGTAATGACCAAAGAGTTTGTTTGTGTTGAAAAAAATGATAAAGCTGCCGAAGCAGTTGACATGATGCAAGAAAAGAAAATCACTGCACTATTAGTTAAAGATGACAACAAATTAGTTGGCGCTTTAAATATTCATGACTTATTCAAAGCAGGGTTAATGTAAATATGCGTGAATCAACTTTCCAAGAAAAATTAACTGAATTACAAATGGTAATTTTTGATGTCGACGGTGTGCTAACCGATGGCCGTTTACATTACGGCCCAAATGGTGAAGAACTGAAAGTTTTTCATTCACTGGACGGTCATGGCCTGAAACAACTAATGCGTAACAATATTCAAGTAGCCATAATTTCTGGACGCGATTGCCAAGCTCTTCGAGTTCGTTTAAGTGACTTAGGAATTACACATGCCTATCTTGGCAAGAGTGACAAGCGCCCTGCTTTTGAAGATTTACTAGAAAAAACAGGACTATCAAAAAACAACATTGCATATATGGGTGACGACATTCCCGACCTAGCACCAATGCAAGAAGTTGCCATCGGTTTTGCTCCTGCAAATGCAATTTCTGCTGTATTAGATCAGGCTGACTGGATAAGCTCAAAAACGGGCGGGTTAGGCGCCGTGCGTGAAGTCTGTGATCTAATCTTGAATACCCGACTTTAATATTAATGAATACAAGAGAAATAATTTTTTCACTTATCCTGCTTGTACTTGCGGCCGGACTTTGGCAACTCTTAAAAGAAGAAAAGCCTGAAATAATTAACAACCTGCAATCACAAGAATCCATTCCAGGATACTACTTAGATAGCGCCGAACTCACCCGTTATAATAAAGAGGGTCAAGTTGAGTACACCATTAGTGCTGAAAAAATAGAACAAGATTTAGCGAGTAATAATTTAAATTTAAGTAACATCCAAGTTAACTATCACGCACAAGGCAATTGGATTGTAAAAGCTGATAACGCTATTCTCCCTGCATCAAGAGAGACTATCAGTTTTTCCGGAAATGTAATAGCCTCTCAGCCAGACCAAAACAAAACTAGCTTTATAAGCAACTCTTTAAACTACAATATTGCAAATCAAGTGCTAAGTACTAAAGATTCAATTAGGGCCATTAAAGGCCAGCAAGTTATAACGGCTAAGGGTATGACACTGGATATGCAAAACGAACGCATTAAACTACTCTCGCGCGTTAAAATACGTTTCTTACCTTAAAGCTTGCCTATAGCTGAGAGCAATTATGTTACCTATCAAGAAAAATTTATTATTAATTACCAAAACCATATGTACAGGTTTATTTTTTGGCATATTGTCATTGGGTATAACTGCTGCTGAAGATTCACCACTAGAAATTAATGCAGATTCTTCTGACTGTGGCACCAACTTAGAAAACTGTACTCTCACTGGAAATGTTGTCATAAAGCAAGCCGATGTAACTATAACTGCGGATAGTTTATTTTCGATTTCTGAAAACGAATGGGAATTAAGTGGCAATATCAATATAGAAAACACTGGTATGAATATTTCAGCTAATCAAGCAAAAATTTCTTTAGCTGAACGCCAATTACAATCTTTTACTTTGCTTGGCTCTCCTGTGAGTTTTCGTTATCTGGTGGGAGAAAATAGCAAAGCAAATGGACAAGCGAATAATATTTCATTTAATTTAAATACGCGTATGATTACACTTGATGGTGAAGCTCAATTAGTTGAAGACGGCAATGAGTTAAAAGGCGAACACATCGAGTACGACTTAGATGCGGAGCGTTTAAAGGCAGACAACCAAGGCAAAGGCGATGGACGAGTTCATCTAATCTTTGAGCCCCCAAGTAAAACAGAAAAAAACAACACTGAAGAAAGCGAAAATTAAGCATGATAGCCAGCGCCCAATCAAGCATTTTAAAAGCCGATAATATAAAAAAGAGCTACAAAACTCGTGATGTAGTGAAAGGTGTATCCTTGCAAATTGCTGCTGGTGAGTCGGTAGGCCTTCTCGGGCCCAATGGAGCAGGAAAAACCACAACATTTTATATGATTGTAGGATTAGTTCGCCCAAACTCAGGTTCAATCCAACTTGATGGCGAAGATATTACCAAACTCCCAATGCATGCACGTGCACGTCTTGGTGTTGGTTATTTACCTCAAGAAGCATCAGTATTTAGAAAACTTAGCGTCAAAGATAATATTTACGCAATTTTAGAAGCACGCAAGGACCTCTCACGCGCCAAGCGTGAAAGTAAACTCGAAGAATTATTAGAAGAACTACATATTACCCATATCCGCGACAGCCTTGGAATTAGCTTGTCTGGTGGAGAACGTAGACGAGTTGAAATTGCCCGAGCACTTGCTGCCGATCCATTATTTATCTTGCTTGATGAACCTTTTGCCGGCGTTGACCCCATCTCAGTAATTGACATACAAAAAATCATTCGCCAGCTCACAGACCGTGGCATTGGCGTTTTAATTACCGATCACAATGTGCGAGAAACTTTAGGCATTTGCAGCCGCGCTTATATACTAAGTGAAGGACAGCTAATTGCTGAAGGTACTCCTGAAACAGTACTTGCCAATGAGCAAGTGAAAAAAGTATATCTTGGAGAAGACTTTAAACTTTGATTATTAAAGTCAAGAACCACATAAATAACCCATTTGACTAGCAACAAAAATCATCCTTGGTTAGCATTCACTTATGCTTAAGCAATCCATAAACATTAAGCTTGGCACGCAACTTAAGTTAACGCCTCAGCTCAAACACAGTCTGCGTATTTTGCAGATGTCTGTGATGGATTTACAAACTGAGTTACAACAACAGCTTGAAAGCAATGTCATGCTCGAACGTGAATCTTTGGATGACAACTTAAACTCAAATGATGACTCTCCACTTGAACTAGAGGCGCAATCGGAATCTGACCCTGCAAGTGAGGACTCTTGGGATGATGTACCTACCAGTGAACTCGATACTGATTACGGACAAAGTAAATCAGGCAGTAATTCTGATTTCCCAGAAATGCGAGATTTTGCAGATACTAGTACGGAAACTTTATTTGAACACCTAAGCACGCAACTTAATTTAGATCAGCGTCCGTTTGTAGAACGCATAATTTTTGAGTATCTAATTGACAGTTTAAATTCTGATGGCCTGTTAATTGAGTCGATTAGCGATATTCAAGAACTAGTAAAACCCTTTGATGAAAAAGTTACCAAACAAGACGTCATCAAAGCACTTAAAGAATTACAAACATGCGAACCAGCTGGTATAGCTGCCACAAGTCTAGCCGAAAGTCTTGCCTTGCAAGTTTTACGTAAAAATCTTCCTAAGGACAGCCAAGAAACTACCTTAGTGATTACCCAAAACTTGGATCTATTGGCTCAAAACAAGCTCAAACTTTTACGTCGTGAATGTCGCACATCCGAATCAAAATTAGCCCAATGTATTGAAATTGTGCGAAATTTAAACCCAAGACCTGCTGCTAGCTTTGCGCAAACTGAAACCCTTCATGTCGTACCTGATGTTGTAGTTAAACGACATCTAAACCAATGGGTCATTGAAATAAATCAGTCTAATATGCCTAAACTCCACGTAAATAAGCACTATGCAAAAAGCATACGCGGCAAGGGAAACGAGGATTTAAAACAACAATTACAAGAAGCTCGTTGGTTAATACAAGGGCTTGTCATGCGTAGTGAAACTTTGGTAAAACTGTCTCAAGCGATAGTTTCGCGTCAGATGGGTTTCCTTGAAGATGGCGAGACAGCGATGCAACCAATGATGATGCGTGAATTAGCTGAAGTTCTATCAGTGCACGAGTCAACCATCTCTCGGGTGGTGGCTAATAAGTTTATGCAAACTCCTCGAGGCACGTTTCCGCTGCGTTTTTTCTTCTCGTCACAAATAACCAATGCCGATGGAGAGTCTCATTCAGCAACAGCGATTAAAGGCCTTATTGCTGAAATGATTAATGCAGAAAACCCCGACAAGCCATTGAGTGATAATAAACTGGCTCAAATGCTTAAAGAAAAGGATATCCCCGTTGCTCGCCGGACTGTCGCTAAGTA
>CAJQOG010000192.1 GCA_905479875.1 uncultured Gammaproteobacteria bacterium | reverse complement strand
GGTAAAAATAGTTTGAAAAAGGCCTTAATTAGAAGTTGTAAGGCAATCTACAAATATACGCTCTTTTGGCTCTCATGGGCAAGTGATAACAGAGAAATATTATGCTCATCCTGCTGGTTTGCGGGAAAAAACCACAATCTTGCATATGTCCATCCCTTTTTACTACAGAGTGAGTAAATCCTCGTCAGATTATTCTGACAAGATGCTCGCAGGCTTGTGGAAAATAGGTAAAATGTATAGCTAGATAAATCAACAAGTCAATCCAACGAAAAGCTCGGAGAAAGAACATGGCAAGAGGCATTAACAAAGTAATATTAGTCGGTAATCTGGGAAATGATCCAGAAGTCAAATCTTTGCCAAGCGGTGGTATGGTAGCGAATATCAGTATCGCAACAAGTAGTTCGTGGAAAGATAAAAACACGGGTGAGATGAATGAGAAAACCGAATGGCACAGAGTGGTGTTTTTCAATCGCTTAGCTGAGATTGTTGGTGAGTATTTACGTAAAGGATCACAAGTGTATGTTGAAGGTCGCCTACAAACTCGTAAGTGGCAGGATCAAAGTGGTAATGATCGTTACAGCACAGAAGTGATTGGTGCAGAGATGCAAATGCTTGGTGGTCGTGGTGGTTCTGGTGGTGGAATGGATGGTGGCAATCAAGGCCCATCAAATTATAATAAACAAGCAGCTCCACAAACCAAACAAGCAGCTCCTAGTGGTCCAGCTCCTGATTTTGATTCATTTGATGATGATATTCCTTTTTGAATCATATAAAATTCTTAATTGTTTAGTAATTCGAGACCCTTTTAATTTATATAAGTTAAAAGGGTTTTTTTATATTTTCTATCGTATGATTGAACAGTAATTTTTATTCATATGATAATTAGCCCTTACTGCCACTTTATCGAAAACCCATACTGGCAAACTGCTCAACAGGGCCATGATCAGTCTCAGTAATTATTCTCATCGCGTTAAATAATTCAGTAACTCGAGTTTCAGAGTTTCTCATTCGACATCACCGCAAGAACATTAATACCTTCGCTCATTAATAATGCGGTGTCTTCGGCTAAGCGTTGAGTAATTTTTTGCACATAAGGGCAGTGATTACAGATAAACATAATCAGTACACCCTTCTCACCAAGATTATCTGACATAGTGAAATTCGTGCCGTTAGGGTCTTTGAGAGTAAAATTTGGAGCTTGCCAGCCGAAGTTGCATATTGGAGTATCTAAGAGCATGTGATTGTCCTAAGAATTTTAAAGGCTTAAGTCATTGAATTTAATAACTTATTTTAATTTATTAAATTAATTTAGGTCAATATATTAAGCAGAGAGTTTAAGTCATAAAACTGGTAAAATGTGCGGCTAATTTAAGCTAAGCATAATAAGTACAAATTTATGACCAACGCAAAACTTTATATCAAAACCCATGGCTGCCAGATGAATGAATACGATTCAGAAAAAATGGCGGATGTGTTGAATTCAGATCAGGGTTTGGTCTTGACTGACACACCTGAAGATGCCGATGTTTTACTTTTGAATACCTGTTCAATTCGTGAAAAAGCTCAAGACAAAGTCTTTTCAGCTTTAGGTCGGTGGAAAAACTGGAAAAAAGATAAACCGCATTTAATTATTGGTGTTGGTGGCTGTGTTGCTTCTCAAGAAGGGGCGGCAATTCTTAAACGAGCACCTTATGTTGATGTTGTTTTTGGTCCGCAAACCTTACATCGCTTACCTGAACTCATAGCAGAAGCAAAAGCCAAGAAAAAGCCAGTGGTAGATATTAGTTTTCCAGAAATCGAAAAATTTGATCGCTTACCTGAGCCGCGTGCTGATGGTCCAACTGCTTTTGTATCGATTATGGAAGGTTGTAGTAAGTATTGTACGTTTTGTGTTGTTCCTTATACTCGTGGCGAAGAAATTTCGCGTCCATTTGATGATGTGATTGTAGAAGTAGTAAAACTTGCAGAGCAAGGCGTAAAAGAGATTAATCTTTTAGGTCAAAATGTAAATTCATATTTAGGCCCTATGCATGATGGTTCAATTGCTGATTTGGCTACGCTAATTCATTTTGTTGCAGCAGTCGATGGAATTGAGCGTATTCATTTTACAACCTCACATCCTGTTGAATTTAATGACGCTCTAATTCAAGCGTATGCCGAGGTTCCTGAGCTAGCTAATTATCTTCATCTTCCGGTGCAAAGTGGTTCAGATCAAATTCTATCGTTAATGAAACGTAAGCATACTGCAATTGAATACAAGCAAAAAATTCGTAAATTAAAAGCTGTACGTCCAGATATTAGTATTTCATCAGATTTTATAATTGGTTTTCCTGGTGAAACCGATAAAGACTTTGAAGCAACTATGAATCTTATTGCTGAGGTTGGCTTTGATCATTCATTCAGTTTCATCTACAGCCAACGTCCTGGAACACCAGCGGCTTCTTTGCCTGATGATGTTTCAATGGAAACCAAGAAGCTGCGTTTATCATTATTACAACAACGTATAGCACAGCAGGCCCAAACAATTAGTGAATCAATGCTAGGCAAAACGTATAAAGTTTTAGTTGAGAAAATCTCAGTTAAGGATAAAAACCAAATTTCAGGACGCACCGAGAATAACCGTTGGGTAAACTTTGATGGTTCAGAAGATTTAATAGGCCAGTTTGTTGATGTGGTAATTACTGAAACTATGCGTAATACTTTACGTGGACGCATGCCGAATTCAATTACTGATGCCGCATAATTTTATCAATTTAATAAAATAAATAATAAGAAGAAACTATTTTGACAGATTCTAAAATTACCTTTCTATTAGTCCCTGAAAGTTCAGAACGTTTAGGTTTATTGTGCGGGTCGTATGATAATAATATACAAACTATCTCCGATCAGTTTGGGGTTGCTATTAATAATCGCAGCAATGAATTTACATTATCTGGCCCACGTAAAGCTTTAATTAGAGTTAAAAACTTATTAGAAGAGTTATACATAAAAGCTGCAACAGGTGTTTTAGACGCAGAAGATGTACATCTTGCCATCCAAGGAGCTTTACATCATGACAAAAGTAAGCTTGGTCATGAAGTGTCAATTAAAACACGTCGCAAGCAAGTTCATGCTCGTGGAGATAATCAAAAACGCTATATATTACAAATTCAAACTCGCGATTTGAATTTTGGTATTGGACCCGCTGGTACAGGTAAAACCTATCTTGCAGTTGCTTGTGCAGTTGATGCTTTAGATAGTGGTTTGGTAAGACGTATCGTTCTTGTGCGTCCTGCTGTTGAAGCGGGTGAGCGTTTAGGGTTTTTACCAGGTAATATGAATGACAAGATTGATCCATATTTACGGCCTATGTATGACGCCTTGTATGAGCTTTTAGGTTTTGAACGTGTAGAGCGGTTAATGGAAAAACATGTCATTGAAGTTGCGCCATTAGCGTTTATGCGGGGACGTACCTTGAATGAAAGTTTTGTAATTCTAGATGAAGCTCAAAATACAACTCGTGAACAAATGAAAATGTTCCTCACTCGTATTGGTTATGGTTCACATACAGTGGTTACCGGTGATGTTACACAGTCTGATTTACCAAAACATACTAAGTCCGGGTTGCTTGAAGCCTTGGAAGTTTTGAAAGATGAGGAAAACGTTGGTATCACTCATTTTGAAGCACTTGATGTGGTTCGTCATCCACTAGTACAACGTGTTGTATATGCTTATGAACGTTATCAAGCTATGCAAGAAGACAAATAGTCGTTAGATTAATTAGACTTTATGTCCTTCTCAATTAACATACAGCGCATAGTTAGCTCTGCCCATATTCCCACTGATGAATCATTTAATCAGTGGATACATGCCGCGCAAATATCAACTCAACAAAACACTGAAATCACAATACGTATTGTTTCTTATGATGAAATTCAGAGATTAAACCGTGACTATCGCAATAAAGATAGTGCAACCAATGTTCTTAGTTTTTCATCAGAAGTGCCAATAGGACCTGAGGTGAAATTATTGGGTGATATTGTGATTTGTGCTGATATTGTGGCTCAAGAAGCTTGTGAATTTGGAAAAGAACTAGAGGATCGTTGGGCACATATGGTGATTCACGGGTGTCTACACATTCAGGGATATGACCACATTAAGTTTGATGAGCGTCAAGCAATGGAAAACAAAGAGAAAGAAGTACTAAAAGCCCTTGGATTTTCTAATCCATATCAGGTAGATTAACAGGGTATTCCCTAAGAGAGCAGTAATGCCAGACGAACCGTCGATAAGCGTGATCGAAACTGAACAATCAGGTCTTTGGTCACGTATAAAAAATATATTTTCTGGGTCTGATTCATCTTCTTCAGATTCTTTCCAAAGCGATATTGATGACGCGCATGCTGATGGCCGCATAGATACAGAAGTGCGTGACATGATGGATGGTGTACTTGAAGTTGCCGAGTTGCAAGCACGTGATGTAATGATTCCGCGTTCACAAATGGTTGTCTTAGAGCGTGACATGCCGGTGAACGAGATTATAGAAAGCGTTATCCACGTAGGCCATTCACGTTTTCCTGTAATTGGAGACGACAAGGATGAAGTTGTTGGAATTCTTTTGGCTAAAGACCTTTTAAAATTTGCTGCTGAAAAGCTGAATGATGAAAGTGAAGTGCGTTTTGATATTCGTGAATGTTTGCGAAATCCAGTCTTTGTGCCAGAGAGTAAGCGTCTTAATAGTCTGCTAAAAATGTTTCGTTCTAGCCGGAATCACCTCGCGATTGTTGTAGATGAGTACGGTGGTGTAGCAGGATTAATTACCATAGAGGATGTGCTTGAGCGAATTGTTGGGGATATCGATGACGAATATGACATTCCTGATGATATTGAAATCCTTAAAGAAGGTGATAATCTTTTTGCAGTTCGTGCATTAACTCGAATTGAAGATTTTAATGAGCATTTTGATGTTGAATTTGCTGATGATGATTTTGATACAGTTGGTGGTTTAGTTTTGGCCCAGCTTGGTCGCATGCCAATTATTGGTGATCAATTAGAGTTTGATGGGTTCCTCTTCCACGTTTATAAAGTTGATAATCGCCGTATACACACTCTTAAAGTTAGTCGCGTAGATGGCTCAGGTCATTTAGGCGAAAAAACAATTACCACAGAAATTCTAAAGATTGAAGACTGATAATGTCAGCGGCTGCTATAGACTCTTCAGGAAATAATCCTATTTATAAAAATTTAAGTAAGCCTCTACTTGAATTCCCAAAAATCTTTTGCATTTTACTAGGTGCTCTATTGCCATTCGGCTTTGCACCCTATGGATTATATATACTGTCTTTAGTTTCAGTACTAGGCGTAATCTTTATTTGGCGATACCAGAACCCTAAAACTGCCTCAATGTTTGGCTTTATATACGGGTTCGCTGCTTTCCTAGTCGGTGCATACTGGATAACGATTAGTGTAGGAACTTTTGGTGGAGCCCCAACGTGGTTAGCAATGATTGTTATGTTGGGTCTAGTTGCACTGATGGCATCTTATTTTTCATTACTAGCCTTTCTTATTGCTAAATATTCACAAAGCATTAATTCAAATTTATTATGGGCTTTCACAATTGCTTCTCTGTGGACGCTAATGGAATGGTTTAGAAGTTGGGTGCTTACCGGCTTTCCTTGGTTAAATTTAGGCTATCTCAGCCTTGATACGCCTTTAGCAGGGTATGCTCCTTTAGGTGGGGTATATTTTTGTACTTTTCTTTGGGTGTTGTTTATCGCTTTTATACTAAATGTTAATAGAGTTGATAATACACAAAAAATTATTACCGTAGTTTTTATAATTTTCACTTTATTGTGCGGTGGTTTATTTCTAAAACATAATTACACTCAAGATTATCAAGCAGCTAAAACATTTGCTCTTATTCAGGGTGGAGTTTCACAAGATAAAAAATGGCTACCTGAACAGCTTCCAAAAACTATGGAGCTGTATGCTAAATTAAGTGTGGAAAACTCTGATGTTGATTTAATGGTTTGGCCAGAAGTGGCTATACCTAGTTTACGATCGGATGTAGTCCCTTACTTCGATGGATTACTAGCTCGTCTGGGCCCGAATATTGATTTTTTAGTGGGTGGTTTAGAGCGTAAGTTTGATTCTCAAGGTGAAAAACAAGATTACAACTCATTGTTTTTGGTCGATGATAAATTTAATAGTCCACAAGAGCAGGTGTACTTTAAAAGTCACCTGGTTCCATATGGGGAATATTTTCCGCTACCTGAATTTGCACGCCAGTTGCTGTGCCAAATGAATTTGCCGTGCAATAATATTACTGCAGGAGCAAAAAACCAAAAACCAATCAGTGTTAATGGCATCAAGTATGGTGCATTTATTTGTTATGAAGATGCCTATACCGATAGGGTTAATGCAATGCTACCGGAAGCAAATATTCTTGTGAATGTGACTAATGACGCATGGTTTGGTGGTTCAATGGCTCCACACCAGCATTTGCAAATAACACGTATGCGAGCATTAGAAACCGAACGCCCAATTTTACGTTCAACCAATAATGGCATTACTGCGTTGATTGATAAAAAAGGGAATATTGTTGATACCGTAGAGCAATTCAAACCACAAGTTTTACGTGGAACGGTGCAAGGCGTAAAAGGCGCCACACCTTTTGTGATGTTAGGTAATTGGATGATTATTGGAATTAGTTTTGGTTTTTTGATTATTGTTCGATTGTTATATAAAAAATAGATTTAATTTACTTATTCAAAGTGAAATTTATGGATTTAATTAAAGCAGTAAAAACTAAAGTACCAAGTTTGTCAGCAGTTGCTGATTCCGAACTTGAATCATTAATTAAAAAAGCCAAAAGCATTACCGTTGCTGTGAGGACGGCTCTCAAATTGTCGGTAATTGCTATTGCTGGAATTTTGTATCTCGTAGCTAAGGCGTATTTGCTTGAGCAAGGCTATAGTAGTCTTGCTAGTATCATTGGTAGCTTTTTTATTATTGTGCTTGGATTGCTCTTAGTTGAATTTATTGACGAGAAAATCGTATTAGCTAATATCCGAAAGAATATCTAGCTACCAGTTCAATTTATGTATATTATCGACCTACCAATTAGTGACAATTATTGAAACCTAAATTATGCTTAATTATATTAAAGACGTCCTGCATAATCAGCCTTCAGATTGGTTGAATTTAACAACTCATCGCCTCGATATCTACAACGAGTCTTTAGCAAAAGTAGAGTTTATAGATCAGTTTGAGGTTTTAGAAAAAAGCAATAATGCTGATTCTGAAGCGCTTGCCAATTTACCAACCGCTTATGATTACATTCGTTTAGGACATCCTTTGTCGAGCATACTCGAGTGGGTAGTGGCCTCTTTGAATGATGTAGATACTAAAGCTGTCATCAGTTTTGGTTCAAGAGCCATGCCACTTTTAGCGATCTTGCGTAAAAATTCCTTAATAAATAAAAAGACACATATTTTTTATACGGGTGAATTACCAAAAGACTTTGATGTTGAAATCGTAAAAAATATTTATGGCTATGACTTTGAATTACAGCGCGTTGAGAATGCAGAAAATATTTCTAGCTTTAATGGGAGTACGGTTTTCATTTCAGAACAAGAAAATATTTTTCATTTTGAGCGATTTGATAATTTAGATTTTCTTATTAATACTAATGTAAATACTGGCAGTGTTATTTTAGTAGATAGTGAAGACGCTGACGCTTATGTGTCAGAGATTCAACATGTGCGCCGACGTGAGACTATTGCAATGTCGCCAGCTAATTGCGATTTTGCATTAAGAGTCTTAGTTGGATTGCCGGTGTCTGATGATAATGACAGTGCTTTAGGAGCAAACAAAGATGCCGTACTAAAATCAATTAAAAACATTGTAGGCACAGATACTAAAGCATTAGTTGCTTCAAGTGGCTTATCCATCCAGTATGCGATTTTAATGGGCTTAGTTCATACTGCGCTTGAAGAGCATAAGGGCAAAGACATCAAAATTATTGTTCCACCTAATTGTTATGGTGGTACTAATGATCAAGCAAGACGAGTAGCAGCCTGTATAGAGAATGTTGAAGTCTTAGATTTACCAGTAGATGGTGGTAATGATATGGCAGAGGGCATTGAGCTTATTCTAAGTAAAGTTGCTGCGCTTGATGCCGTGCCGTACATCATTGCAGAAATTCCAACTAACCCAAGAGTTGAAGTTCCTGACCTTAACAATTTGAAAGAGGCTTTAGAAAAACAACGTAAAACACCAAATGGTGATATTGCCGTTGATCCTGTATTTATTCTGGATCAAACATTTTGCCCGAATATACAATTTGTTAGTGATGATAATTTACTTTCGGGCGTGCGAACCATTTCTTATTCAAGCGGTTCTAAGTTCCCAAGTGGCGGAAAATGCATAGCGGGTTATTGTGTAGGCAATAAAAAGTCAGAAGTTTTGATGCAAAAAATACAAGAGCATTTAACACTATGCGATAACCAAGCAACACCACAACAAATGCAAGTTTTAGCTACACAAATGCCATCAATGTTGCAAAGAATTGACGATGCCTATAAGAATACGCGTGAATTTGTAAACTTTATTCATGATGCTTTACCCAATGCTAAAATTAATTTTGTATCAGAAGAATTAGCCAGCCAAGGATTCACTCCATCGGTATTTTCCCTAGATCTACCGACTAAAGGCAAAACAGCTGAAGAAAAAGAAACCTATAAAAGAGCCATGAATCATAAACTCATCAGCATGATGATCACAGAAATTCCTAATGAAAGTAAACACTGCGTGAGCTATGGTCAGTTAAAAGGATGTTATTGGACTATACCGGCAACTTCTACACAAGGTACTACCAAAGAAGGTGATAAAGACTATATTGCTAGGGTGGCTGTGTCGCCTGACCTAGATTTGGAACGTCACAAGCAAGTGTTTTTAGAGTTTGTTGATAGTATGTGATTTCGTCATTGCGAGGTGTATCAAAGATATACCGTGGCAATCTCTAAATGCTGAGATGTACCCAAACTGATTGCCGCGCTACGCTCGCAATGACAGTTCTTTGAGTTTAAGTTTTTACTATTGACTCTCGAATCCAAGGCAATAAATTATTATAACTGCATTCGTTATTTTCTAATAAGCCAATTAAAAATTTATAGGCCGGATCGGTTTTAATTGAAAATTTCCAGCCATTGATACGCAAAAATACATCCGTAGCAAAAAATGCAACTCGTTTATTACCATCAATAAAAGGGTGGTTAAGTATTAATGATTCAAACAAAGCAGCGGCCATTTCTACAAGATCATTGTAATAACCGGTTTGTGGTCGAAACAGTGCAGACTCTAAAAGCCCGTGATCACGGATACCTGACGCGCCACCAAAACGTTCTATCGATTTTTCATGAATTACTAGGACTTCATCAAGTGAAAGAAATTGTACGGAATCATTTGGCAAGGAGTTTGCCTAGCTCTTCATTCTCATTCATAGAGTCTTCGAGGTGTGATAACACATTTGGACGTACGCGACGCTTTCTCACGTAATCGCGGATAGCTTCAGTGAGTAAACCTGAAATACTTTGGTGAGATTCACGAGCAAGTTCTTGCAATGCATTCCACTCGGTCTTTTCTACTTTTGAGCTGATTTTGATAGATGACATAGGGTTAATATAATTGACATGTCATGATATGTCAAGACGATTTAAAATTACAATAATAATCCAATAAGAATCAATAACTTATAGATTTATAAGTTATTGATTCTTATCAAAGGCCTAGTGTCTTAAATCACTTAATACTGAGGTCCTCAATATAGCCGAGGAAGTACTGTTTTCTTATTGAGAGAAAATCAACTCCCAGTCTTAAACTGCAACTCCGCCAATCTCGCATACAACTCATTCGATGCTATCAGCTCATCATGCTTGCCTTGAGCTACAAGCTTACCTTCATCAATCACCGCAATTGAATCAGCATGTAATACGGTTGATAAACGATGAGCAATAATTACTGTGGTTCTATCCGACATCAATTCATCTAAGGCTTTTTGAACCTGATGTTCACTTTCAGTATCTAATGCACTAGTCGCTTCATCAAGTAAAAGGATTCTAGGATTCTTTAAGATTGCACGTGCAATGGCGATACGCTGTTTTTGACCGCCAGAGAGACGTACACCTTGCTCGCCTAAGAAACTTTGGTAACCGTTTGGCAATTGCATAATAAACTCATGTGCATAAGCGGCTTTAGCAGCTGCAATTACTTCTTGATCAGTTGCATCAGGGTTTCCGTAACGAATATTGTGACTGACATCAGCCGTAAATAAAGCAGGATGCTGAGCTACTACAGCAATTTGTTGTCGTAAATCTTGTGGAGAAAGCTCTTTCAGACTCACTCCATCAAAGCTTATTTGTCCATTTTCAGGATCATAAAAACGTTGCAGCAGTTCAAATACAGTTGACTTACCTGCACCTGATGGGCCCACTAATGCTAAAGTTTTTCCTTCTTCAATATTCAAATTGAAATTTTGTAAAGCTGGAATGTCAGGTCGTGATGGATAACTGAAAGTTACATTTTCAAGTTGTAAACTTGGTTTCAAGTCCTTAGTTATATGCTGTATAACTTCTGGAGGAAGGATTTCATTATCGGCATGCATTAATTCCATTAAACGATCAGTAGCACCGACTGCTTGTAGAATCTGGCTATAGGCTTCTGACAATGTTCCCATTCCAGAGGCAACTAACATTGCATAAAATACAAAAGCACCCAAGTCGCCAGGGCTCATGTCACCGTTAATGACGTCATTACCGCCCGACCATAACATTGCACATATGCCACCGAAGACCATTAGGATAACCGCAGCGATTAAAAAAGCCCTTTGAGCAATACGTTTCTTAGCGACTCTAAAGGCGTTGTCAACCTCTTTGCCAAAGGCTTTCTTTTCTTCTTCTTCGTGGGTATAACTCTGTACAGTTTTAATTTGCTGAATCACTTCTCCAGCATAGGTGCCCACATCAGCAATCGTGTCTTGGCTTTCACGTGATAGTGTTCGTACGCGCTTGCCAAACAATAGAATGGGAATGAAAATTAAAGGCACTGATAACAAAATAATTAATGTCAGTTTAAAATTAGTAATTATCAAAAGAATAGTTGCGCCGATAACCATTACAATATTACGTAAGGCCATAGAAAGGGCGCTGCCGATAATAGTTTGTAACAAAGTGGTGTCGGTCGTTAAACGCGACATGATGTCGCCACTACGATTGGTTTCAAAATAGCTTGGATGTAGAGTAACTAGGTGGTCGAACACTTGTTGGCGAATATCAGCACTGGCACGTTCGCCTAGCCATGACATCAAATAAAATCGAATAAATACACCAATCGCCATCAATACCGACATGACAAATAATAAACTCGCTGCTTGAAAGAGTTGTTCCGGTGAGCCTGTCACAAAACCATTATCGATTACTAGTCTTACGCCTTGGCCAATACCTAAGGTAATACCAGCTGTAAAGAGTAGAGCAACAATTGCTCCAATCCAATGTGCTTTATAAGGGGCAATAAAACGCAGCAGCTGTGAGAGTGAAGATAAGTTTATTTTCTCTTTTTTAGCTTTTGCTTTATCAGCTACTGATTGAGTAATCTCAATATCGTCAAAATTACTGGTTTGTGAGTTTGTGGTTTGCTTTGTTTGATTCAAAATAATCTCAAATTTGAGTAAATAATCTTCTTTTATATGGGCTATTTAAGCGGGAAGTCGCTTTGGCCTGAAAAGATTGTAATTGATGCTCTTAATATGGTGCGTAAAGCCTCATTATCAAGGATAATGTGCTGCTAAACCACGTTTTCAGATGACATTACCTTCTGATAGTCTAAAAAACAACCGAATAACTAACTTAGTAATTGAAAGTCCTATGAATTCCACACCAAATTCCACACAAAACAATCACGAAGAAAACGAATATCAACCGTCCGCTATCGAAGCCCGAGTGCAAGCGCTGTGGGATGATAATAAGTCTTTCGAAGTGACTGAAGATACCACTAAGGAAAAATACTACTGCCTTTCAATGCTGCCTTACCCAAGTGGTAAATTGCACATGGGTCATGTACGCAATTATACGATTGGTGATGTAATTTCACGTTATCAACGCATGTTAGGCAAAAATGTATTACAGCCAATTGGTTGGGACGCTTTCGGCCTACCAGCCGAGAATGCGGCAATTCAAAATAACACTGCACCAGCTAAATGGACTTATGCAAATATTGAAAGCATGAAGTCACAACTTAAGTTATTGGGTTTTGCTTATGACTGGTCGCGCGAGCTCACTACCTGTAAGCCTGAGTACTATCAATGGGAACAACAATTCTTTACTCAGTTGTATAAAAAAGGTTTGGTCTATCGCAAAGTTTCTCAAATTAATTGGTGTCCGAATGATCAAACCGTTTTAGCAAATGAACAAGTTGAAGACGGACGCTGCTGGCGTTGTGATGCTGAAGTAGTTAAAAAATCTATTCCACAATGGTCAATCAAAATTACTGCCTACGCAGAAGAATTATTGAATGACTTAGATAAACTTGATGCTTGGCCTGATCAAGTGAAAACCATGCAGCGTAATTGGATTGGACGATCTGAAGGAGCGCAATTCAAATTAGATATTTGTGATGCTGATGGTAAGCTTGTGGGCGATAAATCATTTGAAGTTTATACCACACGTCCTGATACTGGTTTTGGCGTGACTTACTGTGTGCTAGCGCCTGAGCATGAATTGGTTGCTGATATTGTTACGGATGAACAAAAAGCCACGGTTACAAAATTTATAAACGATACAGTTAATGCTTCTGAAATTGATCGCTTAGCAGAAGGCTCAATGACTAAGCGTGGTGCTTTTACGGGTGCTTATGCATTTAACCCATTTACCAAAACACCAGTTCCTGTGTACATCGCGGATTACGTGTTAATGGGCTATGGTACTGGTGCGATTATGGCGGTTCCAGGACAAGACGAACGAGATTGGGATTTTGCAAAAGCATACGGCTTACCAATTCTTCGTACTGTTCAACCTACACAAGATCATTCTGAAGAGGCCGCTTTCACAGGTGAGGGAGTAGCCATAAATTCTGATTGGTTAAACGGTTTAGGCGTAGCCGATGCAAAAGCTAAAGCGATTGATTGGTTAGTTGAGCAAAATATTGGCCAACGCCAAATTAATTATCGCTTACGTGATTGGGGTGTATCTCGTCAACGTTATTGGGGTTGCCCAATCCCAATGATATTTTGTGATGCTTGTGGAGAAGTACCAGTACCGGCCGAAGATCTTCCCGTGATACTTCCAGAAGATGTTGCTTTTACTGGAGTAAATTCTCCGATTAAAGACGATCCAGACTGGCGTAAAGTTAAATGCCCAACATGTGGCGGCGATGCCGAACGTGAAACCGATACTTTTGATACTTTTGTGCAATCAAGCTGGTATTACGCTAGATACAGCAGTCCAGGTGCTCAAGGCATGGTTGATGAGCGTGCAAATTACTGGTTGCCGGTAGATCAGTATATTGGCGGAATTGAGCATGCGGTTATGCATTTATTGTATTTTCGTTTTTGGCATAAGCTTATGCGTGATGCAGGAATGGTGACTTCGGATGAACCAACTATAGGTCAGCTGTCTCAAGGAATGGTTTTAGCCGATGCGTTTTATTACGAAAATGAGAATGACGGTAAAGTTTGGGTTGCACCTAATGAAGTGCAAAGTGATACCGATGAAAAAGGCAAGGCGAGTAACTTTAGAGATGCTGATGGTAATGCTCTAACGCACTTTGGTGTGACCAAGATGTCTAAGTCCAAGAATAACGGTATTGACCCACAGGCTATGATTGATAGATATGGCGCCGATACTATGCGTTTGTACTGCATGTTTGCATCACCACCCGAACAGACTATGGAATGGTCAGACAGTGGAGTTGAAGGTGCTTCACGTTTCTTGCGAAGAGTGTGGCGTGCGGTTCATTCTTATCTTGATAGTAGTTCAGGTAAGAAAACAGATTTAAATATTTCTGAGCTCAATGCCCAGCAAAAAGATTTACGCCGACAATTACATCAAACCATTGCTAAGGTTGGTGATGATATTGAAAGACGGTATTCTTTTAATACGGCTATTGCTTCTTTAATGGAATTGTCAAATGGCACGCAAGCTTTAGATGATTCGGAGCAAAGTTTAGCTTTGAAACAAGAAGTGTATAAGAGCATGGCATTAATGTTGTCGCCTATTGTTCCTCATATCGCTCAAGCTTTGTGGGAAGATTTAGGTGAGGACGGATTAATCATTGATGCCGCATGGCCTAAGGTTGATAATTCAGCCCTTGTGCAAGATAGTTTTGAGATGGTTATTCAAGTGAATGGAAAAGTGAGAGCCAAGATGGATGTGGCCGCTGATGCTTCTAAAGAAAGCATAGAAACTGCTGCTTTAGCACATGAAAATATTCAGAAATATACGGTTGAAAAAACAGTTCGTAAAGTAATAGTAGTGCCTAAACGTTTAGTGAATATTGTTGCAAATTAAAAAGTAAAAAATGAGAAGTATATGAAAATAAAAAAAATATTCATAACTATTTTACTCACTAGTTTAGTAACGGCTTGTGGGTTTCAAGTACGCCAGGCTTTTCAATTACCAGCTGAAATGACACCCGTACAATTAAAAGTGCCTAGACAATACAGAAATTTGGCTGCAATTTTGCAAGAAGAAATGCGTAATGCGAAAATTCCATTGGCAAGTTCATCTAGAGCTGCAGCTCTTATAGTTGACTTACGAAGAGTGAGCGAAGAAGAAAATTTATTGACCGCATCAGCAGCAGGTAGTCCTTTAGAGCGTGAACTCAGTTTACGTGCAAGAGTGTATTGGGAGAATATTGAGGGCGAAGATGTTCTAGAACCTGAAGATTTTGTATTGCTCAGAAACTATGTTTATGATGACACCACTGTACTTGCAAAAAGCCGTGAAGCTGAAAGCTTAACGCGTGAATTAGAACGCGAATTGTCACGACGTATTATTTTGCGTATGCGCCAATTAGCTAAGTAATTCAGAAAAATTATTTGATATTTCCATGCATACTTTGGCAGATTTCGATCTTAAAGATATTGCCCAATTTCTGAATAAGTTTCAACTTGATATGAAGCTGATTTCAAATGAAGCGAAAATTCCTGGCTCATTTTGGGGCGACTCTGAAGCTGGATTAATTAAAAATACCCTGTATGCACGCTACGATACACCTATCCATTCGATTCTGCATGAGGCCGGGCATTATATTTGCATGACTCAAGAACGACGTATGAATTTGCATACAAATGCAATTGGAAATACTAAAGGTGACTTCGTTGAAGAAAATGCCACCTGCTATTTGCAAATTATTTTGGCGGATGAATTACAAGAGTATGATCGTGAAAAATTATTTAAAGATATGGACGCTTGGGGTTATTCTTTCCGTTTAGGAAGTACCCAAGCTTGGTTTGAAAATGATTCGCAAGATGCACAAATGTTTTTACTAGAGCATAAGCTCATCGATGAAAATAAAAAATATCAGTTTGTATTGCGTGAGTAAAGTTTAAAGTCTCCAATAAAATTTCTGTCTTTCCTGCGTAGGCAGGAATCCAGAAACTTCGTCTCAGTAAATGGGTCCCTGCCTACGCAGGGAAGACGTGTACGGTGTTTTGAAATCAGATCAGAAGTATCTAGCCGCTCTCAAAAATCTTGATTTCCAATAAGGATTAGACATGTTTGTTGTACTAACTGTTTTGCCTGAACTCGGTGCATGCACAAAATCTTGATTATTCAACATTATTCCTACATGCATTTGTTGAGCATCAATTCTAAAAAATACTAAATCACCAGCTTGTAATTGTGAGCGAGGGATTTCAGTAAAAAACTTTAATTGTTCTTTAGTGGTTCTTGGCACTATAAGGCCAGAACGAGAAAAGCTGTATTGCACTAATCCACTGCAATCAAATCCGTTGGGATTATTACCGCCATATTGATAAGGACTACCTATCTGATTGATAGCATTTTGTATAATTTGCTGTTGGGTATTGTTGTCCAATTGAGGGATATTTTGTCCTGTGGATGAATCATGAATAGTCTCAATTTTCACAGGGGCATTTGCAGAGCTTGGCCTCTCATAGGGACTATCCCATGAGCATGCTGAGCCCCATAGCAACATGAGGCTTAGTGTTAAGCAATATAATAGCTTTGCTGAAATTTGCTTCAAATGTAAAATGTTCATATATTTCATGATGTTAGCATACATAAGTCGAGCTAAAAAGTAAGTAATTTAACGCTTATAGGTGTATCATAGACGAATTATTAACTCTAGTGGTCTTGGTCATAATTCTAATCAGCACAATATCAGGTAATTTGTCGCCAATTGGGTCTTTAGCGCAACAAGAAATTGACTACAGATTAGTAGAGACTTACGTGCTTATTAGTAAGTTTATTCAAATTAATAACTCCATTTTTAAACCAACTATGAAACACATGCATCGCGTATGAAGATTTACGCTAATCAAGTTGAATCCCATATTAATAAAGGTTTACCTTCGGTAATTTTAATATCTGGTGATGAAGTGCTTTTGCAACAAGAAGCTGCTGACCAAATTAGAGCTAAAGCCAGAGCACAAGGTTTTACTGAACGTGAGTTGTATTTTGCAGAGCGTGGCTTTGATTGGGGAACTTTGCTTTCGCATGCGGGTAACTTATCTCTGTTTGCAACGCAAAAAATAGTTGAGTTGCGTTTACCTACGGGGAAAGTTGCTAAAGAGGGTAATGAGTTATTAACAGAATTAATCAGCAATGTTCCTGAGGATATTCTCCTTATTATTCTTGCACCTAAACTTGAACGTGGCGTTACCTCTGCAAAATGGTACAAGGCCTTAGATAAAGCGGGCGTTATTGTGGATGTGAGACCTATCAAGCCTGAACATCTTGGGCGTTGGATGCAGGAACGTTTACGTAAAAACGGTTTGCGTGCTGATACAGATGCTGTGCGTGTTTTATCAGAACGTGTAGAAGGTAACTTATTAGCAGCTGCACAAGAGATAGATAAGATTAGTTTGTTAGTACCGGCTGGAGATTTGTCGTTAAAGCAGGTGCAATCAGCTGTTGCAAATTCTGCTCGCTACGATGTGTATCGATTAACCGATGCGGCGCTTAATGGGTGGAAACGTAGGGCTTTAAAAGTCCTAGATGGTCTTCAAGCTGAAGGCACTGAGCCAATTTTAGTTTTATGGGCTGTTCTAAGAGATTTGCATCAACTTATTGGTGCGGCTCATGCTCATAAAGGTGGTAAAAATCTCAATACTGCAATGCGAGGAGTGGGGATCTGGGATAATCGCTCAGCAGCTTTTTCACAAGCTTTACAGTTGCATTCCATAACAAGTCTTTATGGTTTTTTGGACCACGCTAGTGATATTGACAGAGTGATAAAAGGACAAAAACCACGCAAAGTACGTAGTGGCAGCGCTTGGAACGAATTGTCCTTGTTGATCGCGGCGCTTGCTGGAGTTGAAAGTGTCAAAGGCTTGGGCCCTAAAACTAACTTTTGTAGTGCAAATCAATTGAGAACAGCACAGTAGTTTGTATGACTAAGCACAAGACAACGGGTTCTCATCCAAATAAAACCATAGGAATATTTGGTGGTACCTTTGACCCAATTCATTATGGGCATTTACGTACCGCCTTTGAGTTACAACAAGCTGTAAATTTAGATGAGGTACGTTTTATACCCTGTGGCGACCCTCCGCATAAAAGCATTACGGCAGCTAATGCCCAGCAACGTTTTGAAATGGCTGAAATAGCAATTTTTGATCATCCTAGATTTATTGCAGATGATAGAGAAGTGATACGAAAGGGTGCTTCGTATACGGTTGATACTTTGGAGAGTTTGCGGGCCGAATTTCCAAATGCTTCTTTATGTTTGATTTTGGGTATGGATGCGTTTTTGGGGCTACCCAATTGGTATAGGTGGCAACGTATTTTGAAATTAGCCAATATTATTGTGGCACATAGACCGGGCTGGCGAAAACCAACCGATGGACGTTTGAAAGAAATTTTAATGGATCAAGGTACTGCATTTCCAGGCGAATTGCATTGGCATCACTCAGGCCGTATTTACATTCATGCTGTAACCCAATTAGAAATTGCATCGAGTCGTATTCGCGATTTGGTTCAAGCAGGAAATAATACCCGTTTTCTTTTACCTGATAAGGTGAATGAATACATTTTAAATTCGCATTGTTATACGGCAGTAGACATTGATGACAGTGAATAATAATTTTTTAAATATATGGAGAAATAATTTTCAACATGCAAACTGAAGAACTCGCTCAATTAATAGAGCAAACGTTAGATGACAACAAGGCTGGTGATATTAAAGTTTTGAACGTCAGAAATTTAACATCCGTAACCGACCGGATGATTATTGCAACCGGCCGTTCTGATAGACATACACGTTCATTAGCAAGCAAAGTGATAGTTGCTGCAAAAGAGGCGGGGGTAGAGCCTCTTGGCATTGAAGGCAATGAAGCCGGTCAAGGAGAATGGGTTTTGGTTGATTTGGCTGATGCAGTTGTACATATCATGCTACAAGAAACTCGTGACTTCTATAACTTGGAAGCTCTGTGGTCTATGCCTCAAAAGAAAGAAGCGCAAGCCTCTGAAGAATAAATGAAGATACGAATACTTAGTCCTGGTAAAAAAATGCCTGCTTGGATTCAAGAGGGTTTTAGCACGTATGCCAAACGCATGCCCAGAGAATGTGTTCTGGAATTAGTGGAATTAGATCTAGGTAATCGTAGTAAGAAAAATTATTCAGCAGAACAAGCTAAACGTGACGAAGAAAAACAGTTTGAAAAGCATTTGAGTAATTCAGATTTTCGGGTGGCTTTAGACGTGCTTGCAAAACCTATGGATACTGGGCAATTAGCAACAAGTTTAGAAAACTGGCGTGGAAGCGGTTCTGATATTGCCATACTTATAGGTGGGCCAGATGGATTGAGTGAAAAACTTTTAGCAAGTGCACAACAAAAAATTTCACTATCTAAACTGACCTTACCGCATGCACTTGTGCGTGTGATTTTTGCAGAACAAATTTACCGGGCATGGACCTTGCTTAATGGCCATCCGTATCACAGGGCATAAGGAGTATTAAAATGACAACAACGCAAACCACACAATTAATACTTGCTTCAGCATCACCACGTCGTCGTGAATTGCTACAACAAATTGATATGCAGTTTCATGTACATGTTGTCGAAATAGATGAAACTCCTAATGCAAATGAACGTCCAAGTGATTATGTGCTGCGTATGGCTGAGACAAAAGCTGCGGCCGCCTATAAAAACTTACGTGAAGAGCATAAGAAATTTGGTAGATTAGTGATACTTTCCGCTGATACCAGCGTCATTTGCGACGAGCTTATTCTTGGCAAACCTTTTGATAAAGACGCAGCGCGCAAACAGCTAAAAATGTTATCTGGACGTGAGCATCTAGTTTTAACTTCGGTTGCTGTGTTGGCTGCAGATGAAGGGCAAGAAGTCACACTTGTTCAGTCAATAGTCAGTGAGAGTAGGGTAGAGTTTGTACAATTGACTACAGATGAAATTGAGAAATATTTACAAACCGATGAGCCCTATGACAAAGCAGGCAGTTATGCTGTACAAGGCTTGGCGGCACAATTTATTAAAAATATTAATGGTAGCTACAGTGGAATTATGGGCTTGCCTCTATACGAAACAGCACAGTTATTAGCTGCAGCAAATATTCAAACTTTATAAAAGAGACTTATGAGTCAAGAAATTTTAATTAATGTAAGCCCTTATGAAGCACGCACAGCGTTAATTGAAAACGGCGTCTTGCAAGAACTATTCCATGAACGTCAGTCTACCAGCGGCCTAGTGGGTAATATTTATAAAGGTAAAGTCTCTCGAGTATTGCCTGGGATGCAAGCTGCATTTATTGATATTGGTTTAGAGCGTTCAGCTTTTTTACATGCTTCAGATATCGTTCATTTGGGTGTGGATGAAGAGTCAGCGTATTCCCAACAGGCACAAGATATTCGCAACTTGGTAAATGAGGGTGGTGAAATCTTAGTGCAGGTAACTAAAGACCCCATGGGAACAAAAGGCGCACGTCTTACTACTTATATTACATTGCCTTCACGATTTGTTGTTTTTCTTCCTAAAGGTAACGGCGTTGGAATTTCTAATCGTATTAAAGATGAAGAAGAGCGTGAGCGCTTACTCAAATTAGTTCAAGACTTGCGTGAAATTGATCTAGGTGGTTTCATAGTTAGAACCGCTGCAGAAGGTGCAAATGCAAACGCGATACGCGCGGACATGCTGTATATGCGAAAGCAGTGGGAGTTTATAACTGAAACTGGTTTGCATAGTTCAAGTAAGCAGTTAGTCCATAAAGATTTAGATTTGGCCTTGCGTAGTATTCGCGATCTATTAAATGAACAGACCGAAAGAATTCGTATTGATGATGTTGTGGCTTATGAGCAAGCTAAATCATTCATGCAAGACTTTATGCCTAAACGTGCAGTTATTCTAGAGCATTACCAAAATAACCGTCCAATTTTTGATTTATACAATGTCGAGGATGAAATTGCTAAAGCCCTAGAACGCAAAGTGCATTTAAAGTCTGGTGGTTATTTGGTTATTGATCAGACCGAAGCTATGACAACGATTGATGTCAATACAGGAGCTTTTGTTGGCTATCGTAGTTTAGAAGAAACTATTTTTAAAACTAATCTTGAAGCTGCACAATCTATTGCTCACCAATTACGTTTACGTAACTTGGGTGGGATAATTATCTTAGACCTAATTGATATGGAATCTCAATCGCATCGCGAGCAAGTTGTTTCAGTACTAAAAGTAGCACTAGAAGATGATTATGCAAAAACCCAAGTGAGTGAGCTAAGTTCCTTGGGATTAATAGAAATGACACGTAAACGTACCCGAGAAAGTTTAGGTCATATTTTGTGCTCAAATTGCCCTACATGCGAGGGTGCTGGTTCAATCCGTTCACCAATTACAGTCTGTTATGAAATCTTTAGAGAAGTGATTCGTCAGAATAAACAATTTGATTCAAATGAAATACTAATTTTAGCAGCACCAATTGTTATTGATCATCTGCTAGATGAGGAATCTGCAAGCCTGGGCGAATTAGAAGGGCATGTTAATAAGCCTATTCGCTTACAAGTGGAATCACTGTACCGGCCTGATCAATATGACGTGGTTCCAGTTTAGTACTCGCTACTAATCGTAAAATGAATACAGTTCACACAACAAAGTCCGAGCATCGTAGGCGTAAACGTGACGAAGCAAAAGCGCAGCGCTCAGTCATGCAAAAAATTATTAGAGCATTTGGCTTGATTCTAATAACGTTGATTATTTTGTTGGCGCTTCTGGTGGGCATTGGTCGTGCCTATATAGATGCTAATCCTCAAATAATAGACCAACTGACCCAAAAACTAGGTCAACGTCTAGGCATGGGTATGAAAGTTGAGGATATTGGCGTGCGTTGGCGCTGGTCTGGACCTCAAGTAACAATCGATAGTTTAGAATTTAACCACCCGGAAACCAAACAGACGTTGGTTACTTTTGAAAATGCTCAAGTTGTTTTAGATGTTAAAAGATATATAAAAACACGTATCGTTGGTGTTTCATCTGTACGTTTACAGGGAGCTGATTTTTTTCTAAATAAAAGCCCTGAAAAAACTTTTTACCTTAATGGTGTTGAGTTGAATGAAATTAGAAAGATATTCTCATCGCAATCAAACATCGAAAAGGATGCGCTGCAAAATAAAGCTAAAACTGATGTTAATTATCCAAAAGGTATATTCGAATTTCAAGATATCAATTTTGTATACCAAGATGATGAAACAAAAAAAGAAATTAGACTTGCCGATCTATCAACACAAATAAATAATAATGACCAGTTACTCAGGCTACAAATTTCAGGAGAAGCTGATAATTTGGTTGATCAGCTAAAAATAACACTTTCTACTCCTAATCCAGAGTTACATGAAAACCTTTCTTGGCAAATTATTCTTGAGGCCGAAAACCTGCAGTTAGCTGAATTGACTTCTCAATGGGCGAATTTTGAACCTATATTATTTGGACAGCAAACTCCACAAATGTTAGCTCCTGAAAATAAGTTACAATTTTCTGAAGGTTCATCAGATATTAAAGTATTTATGCGCTATGCCGATCAGCGTATTAAAGCGATGAATGGCACGGTTGGCTTTAATAGCATGGAATTGGCTCGCTCTTCAGCAAAAGATACAGTGACAGAAAAAGAGCATCTCAGTGGTTTGGGGTTTCGTTTTTTATATGAAAACGAAAAAGATCTAACAAATTTTCGTATAGATAAAATCAAACTGGATGGAGTGACTTCTAATTGGCCTGATGATAATGTGGTCCAGTTTAAACGCTTAATATTTTCACAGTTACAAACTGAAAATATTGTACCGATTCAACGTAAAACAATAAATAAAGAAACTCCAGTTGAGTCGCAACAAGAAAATACCTCAATAAAGATCGAACAAGAG
Organism: uncultured Gammaproteobacteria bacterium; assembly: GCA_905479875.1. Classification (GTDB taxonomy): domain Bacteria; phylum Pseudomonadota; class Gammaproteobacteria; order Steroidobacterales; family JABDMI01; genus JABDMI01. The sequence goes on along the minus strand of CAJQOG010000192.1, from coordinate 4,100 downwards.
TTTATAGAAATAGACCGAACAATAAATAACTTAATGACTCAAAGTTACCAGGTTGATTCAGCGGTTAAAAATATTAAACTTGCAGAGTTAAAAACCAATTATATTAATTTGACTGATCTGGCGCCATTGTTAGAGGTATTAAGCGGCTTTATTCCAGATGATCTTCAAACAAAAAAAGTGGCTTGGCAAGAAGTTAGAGGCATTCTTAAAGATGTATATTTAGAATTAGACAATCCTCAAAATAAAGCTAGCTCATTTAGTGATGCATCAGCCACGCTCTCATTTGAGAACTTAAGTATTCCTAGTATTAATTATTCAGCTAGTCTAAGTGGCTTAACTGGAGCATTGAATTATAAAGATAATCATGGTGTTCTAAATATCGCTTCTAATGCTTTGGTATATGAAAATTTAGATTTATTCATGAATAAAATTAATATCGATACGTTTGTTAGTGATATTAAGTTTAAAAATGAACTAGAGCAGTGGCACTTAACAAGTGACAGCGTTATGCTTGAAAACCCAGATTTTTTAATTAATACAAATTTAGATGTATTAATTAAAAAGGACGCCAGCCCTATTGTCGATGTCATGGCAGATATCAAGCCAAAAAATTTGGATAGAATTAAGTATTACTATCCAACAAAAGTAATGAGTGAAACATTAGTTACCTGGCTAGAAGATAGGGTTAGTGGTGGCACTATAGATAATGCAAAAATTCAATTAAATGGCGCTTTAGAAGATTACCCGTTTCGAAATAAAAAAGGCGAGTACCTAACTGAGTTTACGGTAAATAACTTGGATGTTAACTACGCAGATGGCTGGCCTGCTGTACGGCTAGAAAAGGCAGAATTAACTTTTAAAAATGAATCTTTTGAAATTGACGCCAGTGTAGCCAAAACTGGAGAGTTAGCCAGCTTTCCTTTGCAGGCTGGGTTTAAAGATTTAGGAAATTCTCCACTGACTTTAAGTATTCAAACAGCCTTAGATATTCAGGCCACTAAAGAGTGGATAAATACTTCACCCTTACGTGAGTCCGTTGGTGAAGCTATAAAGTCTATTCATGTAACAGGAGAGACGCAAAGTAAGATTGACATAGTTTTGCCCTTGGACAATCTTGATGGTCTTATGGTGAATGGACAGATTGATTTTTCAGGTAATGAACTAAAGCTTGATGCATTGGATGATAGTTTCTTAAATTTAGTTGGGCGCTTAAATTTTTCAAAAGAAGATTTTTATGCAGATGAATTAAGTGCAATTTACCAAGGTGAAAAAATTGAGGCATCTATCAAGCCTCAAGATGAAGCTACCATGATTGAATTACACACTGAAGCTCAGTTAGGTTCATTTTTAGGAGATCACTTCTCAAGCTATGTGACGGGAAACTCAACCGTTGATGCTGAGGTTAGAATTAGTGGTCAGGCTGGGGTAGGTATAGATAATATTAAGCTACGTAGTAATCTTTTGGGCAGTGGACTGAGTTTGCCTGCGCCATTTGAAAAAGCAGAAGATACATTGCTGCCGCTGAATATTAACATTGATGTTTTGCAATTTTCTGAACCTTCACTCAGACAACAACTGCGTTTATCGGGTAATGCTGGTGATAATTTACTACAAGCACGCTTTGATTCCACAGAAAATAATCTTGATTCAGACTGGTCATTACGTTCAATAACTATTGTGGGTGGTGATAATGCAAGTTTGTTTGATTCAATTAACCCTGAGCAACCACGGGTAAGTGTTTTAGGAAATTTTTCACATGTAGACTTTGATGAATGGTTAGATTTTTTAAACAATGAATCGAAAGCTCAGACGAATGAAGCTCTTGAAATTGGCATAATAAGTGTTAATCTGAAAAGACTTGATGCTATTGGACAAAGCTTTCCTGACACGCAAGTGTTGTTAGAGCCTGATCTTAATGAATGGAATGCTACTATTAATAATTCTCAAGTCGTTGGGAATATCAAATTTCCAAGACCTTGGTTAGAGGATTCATTAATAGAAGCAAATTTGGAGAAATACCATTTACTATTACCTGAAGATGAAACTGAAGAAGTTAGTTTCGACCCACGGGAAATACCTAATGTTAGCCTTATAATAAAGGATTTTCAGCTTGCAAGCATGCCTATGGGGCAGACTAGTTTAAGAGTTAAGAAAGAAAGTAATGGTGCTCGAATCGAGAATTTTAATATTATAAATTCTACTTTTGAAATCAATGGTAGTGGCGGTTGGTTTAAAACCACTGAAGGCGAAACCAGTTTAGTATCTTTACAGCTTAGTAGTAAAGATTTGGCCAGTACACTAAAACAATTAGGTTACGCGCCTGCGGCTAGTGCAAGAAGTGCTGACGCCTTGATAGAGCTTGATTGGCCGGGCAGTCCATTTGTTGATATTTTGCAAGACGTATCGGGATCGGTTTCGTTTACGTTACTTAATGGTGATTTACGCGAAGTTGAACCAGGTGCGGGACGTTTTCTTGCCTTATTGAGCATTGCCCAATTACCTAAGCGTTTGTCTCTAGATTTCAGGGATGTGTTTAATTCTGGTTTACAGTATGATGAGTTAAGTGCAGATTTTTCGATTCACCAAGGACAGGCATATACCAATAATATGTTGATGCGTGGTCCTGTGGCTGATTTGGGTGTGGTAGGTCGTGTAGGTTTGGCAACACGTGATTTTGAGCAAGCAGCAGTGGTACAAGCTGACTTAGGCTCTAGCTTACCCATTGCAGGTGCCTTAGCCGGAGGATTAGGTGTAGGAGCGGCACTATTGATATTTTCTGAGATATTTAAGAATCCACTTAAACAAGCTACTCAAGTTTTCTATAAAATAGACGGCGATTGGGGAAGCCCAAAAATTGAACGTACAAATCCTGGGAATTTAACCGAAATTCCAATCGCCCCACGTTAATCTTATCTTTAAAAAATTATATTATGACTAATGCTTTGATCGATCGTAGTAGCTTTATTAATACTGCAAATGAAATTTTACTTTCTCCTGCAGAATTGCAAATTGCATCTCTAGATTCTTTATTAGGTGATATGCATTCGGGAGCCGCAAGTGATGCTGATATTTATCTTCAGTATAAACGTAGTGAGTCTTGGTCTTTAGATGACGGTATTGTCAGAGATGGTTCGCACAGCATTCAACAAGGCGCAGGCTTACGTGTTGTCAGTGGAGATAAATCTGGTTTTGCTTATTGCGAAGACTTATCTCTAAAATCATTACAACGTTCAGCTGCTATTGCACAGGCAATTACACGCCAAGGTCAGAGTGCACAACACAAATTAGAATATAAATCTTCAAAACCAATTGCCATCACATCTAGTTTGTATCCAGCATTAAACCCATTAGATTCATTACTAGATGATGACAAGGTTGCTTTGCTGCAAAGAATTGATAAGTTGGCCAGAGCTGCCGATTCTAGAGTACAACAAGTAAATGCCACACTAGCGGGTAACTATGAGGTAATAATGGTAAACAACTCTGCAGGTGAGTGGGTTGCCGATGTTCGACCATTGATTCGTTGTAATGTCTCAATTATTGTTGAACAAAATGGACGTAGAGAATCAGGTTATTCAGGCGGTGGCGGACGCTATTCGTATAAAGAGTTGATTGAAAACAATCTTCCAGAAAAATTTGTTAAGCAAGCGATTCATCAAGCATTAGTAAATCTTGAAGCCGTTCCAGCTCCTGCAGGGACTATGACTGTGGTATTAGGTAATGGTTGGCCTGGTGTTTTATTGCATGAAGCAATCGGGCACGGATTAGAAGGTGACTTTAATAGGAAAGGTTCATCAGCGTTTAGTGGGCGAGTTGGAGAGCAAGTTGCATCCAGTCTTTGCACTATCGTGGATGACGGTACCTTGCAAGGTCGTCGCGGCTCTTTAAGTATGGATGATGAAGGTCAGCAAACACAATGCACAACACTTATTGAAAATGGCATTCTTAAAGGTTATATGCAAGACAGAATGAATGCTCGTTTAATGGATGTGGCGCCAACCGGTAACGGTCGTAGACAATCTTATGCTCATCTTCCAATGCCAAGAATGACAAATACGTATATGTTGGCAGGCGAAAGTGATCCACAAGAAATCCTTGAG
>CAJQOG010000191.1 GCA_905479875.1 uncultured Gammaproteobacteria bacterium | reverse complement strand
CTATAAGCCCAATGGATGAAGACACCATTTTAGAATCAGTAGAAAAAACAGGTCGAATAGTTATTGTCCACGAAGCCGCTAAAACCTGTGGCGTTGGAGCAGAGATTGCCGCTATAGTTGCTGAGAAAGCTTTATTTGATTTACGTGCCCCTATTAAGCGTGTTACAGGTTACGATACGGTCATGCCTTTATTCCGTTTAGAGATGGATTACATGCCAAGTGTGTGGCGCATTACCAATGCCGTTAAAGAAACCATGGAGGCCAGTGTATGAGTACCCAAACATTTATCTTGCCTGACTTAGGGGAAGGTTTACCTGAAGCTGAGATTGTAACTTGGCATGTTGCCGAAGGTGATACCGTTTCAGTTGATCAACTTATGGTATCTGTAGAAACAGCCAAGGCTGTAGTTGATGTGCCCTCACCCCACAATGGAGTAATTAAAAAACTTTATGCCGCTGAAGGAGACATTGTTAAAACTCATTCGGCACTTGTGGATTTCACGGTAGCTGGAGATGTCGCAAACGAAGCGCCTATTGTAGTTGTTGAGGAATCTAGTGACGATAGCGAAGAAGACGAAGGTACAGTAGTTGGTAAAATGCAAACCAGCGATGTTGAATTAGTCGAAACTGTTCGCATTGGCAGTAAACGCAAACGTGATAGAAATAAAAATAAAAATTTAGTTTCCGCAGCAAATGCAAGTAGTGGTTCTGCTGTAAATCAATCGACTAATGGGAAATTTAAAGCGGCTCCTTCAATTCGTTTAGCAGCAAAGCAACAAGGCATTAATCTAGCACAAGTTCCAGCAACTGGAAAATTTGGTCAAGTTACACAGTCTGACTTACGTGCTTTTGCCTCGCGACCTCAAGATGTAATGGCACCACAAGCTGGTATGGCCTCACAGTTCCCTGGTGGTGGCGTTTTACAACGTCCTGCAAGCGATACAGTATTTGGCGAAGCTGAACGTTTACGAGGTCCACGACGTGCTATGAATCAAAGTATGAGCGCTTCACGTGATCAAGTTTCACAATGCACTTTATTCGATGATGCCGATATTCACTACTGGGCTCCTGGCCAAGACATAAGCGCCCGAATCCTGCGCGCCGTTGTAGCTGGAGCTTATGCAGCGCCTGAATTAAACGCCTGGTTCGATTCAGAAAATGGAACACGAACCATGCATGAGCATGTTGATGTAGCGATGGCTGTAGACACTCCTAGCGGACTTATTGTGCCAGTTCTTAGAAATGTACAAAGTAAAAATTTACAAGAGTTACGTGCAGACCTAAACAACATTAAGGTGGCTACAAAGAATCGTACCGTATCACCGGCAGATATGGCAAAGCCCACTATTACCTTATCAAACTTTGGCATGATGGCAGGACGCTATGCAACACCAGTAATAGTGCCACCGATGGTAACTATTATTGGTACTGGCGGATTAAGGCATGATGTAGTGGCGGTTATGGGTGGCATTGAAGCACATAAGCGTATACCATTATCCTTAACCTTCGATCATCGTTGTATTACGGGTGGCGAAGCATGCCAATTCTTAGCAGCAATGATTAAAGATTTAGAAAAAGCTTTTTAGTAAAAAGAAATGACTAAGACAATCAAATAATAAACCGCCCGTCGAGTATTCGATGGGCTTTTTTGTAGGAAAAGCGTTATGGCGAACAGCCCGATCGATTTACACTCGCAGTATTTGGATAAAGTTTTTAAGTTAGCTAGAAACTATTATTCTGGTAATGATTTTAAAAAATTCAAAAAATTTGTTGCTGCTTATTATGAAAATATAGCAGCTGACGAATTACGAGACCGCAGCACTGAAAAACTATTGGGTCTGGCTCACAATCATTGGCAGCTTAGTCAATCACGCAAGAAAAATGAAATTAAGCTTCAGATCTTTAATGCTGAAACTGAAACTCATGGATGGAAATCTAAACGTAGCATAATGCAAGTCGTATTAAATGATAGTCCATTCATTATTGATTCTATCGGGCTAATCATTGAACGCATGGGTTACAACATAAATCTGACAATTCATCCTCGTTTAAGTGTAAAACGCGAAAAGGGTGAATTAGTAAGGTTTGCGGACAGAACTCATAGTATTGACAAAAAGAATGATCAATATGAATCATTAGTGTGTGTCGAGTTCGGACCGGAAACTAATAAAGCGGCTCTTAAAAACTTAAAAACCAAACTTCTTCAGTCATTAAAAGACTTGAAATTTGCAATCCAAGATTGGCAAAATATGCGTGAAACCATGCAGAATGTTGCTGAAAATATTGAAGCCCTAAACTCTCCACTAAAAACACAATATTTACACGAGACCCAAGAATTTTTGCAATGGCTTTTAGATGACCACTTTATTTTCCTAGGCTATAGAGAATACAGTTTAACTAAACCTAAGGGCAAACTAACTTTAAGTTCAGAAGTGGATACCGGTTTAGGTATTTTACGTAAAGCAAATTCTCCAAAAAGTGTGAGCACTTTGGTAAGTAGTGAAGAGGCACAAAAGCAAATTAACCAGCGCGGCTTGTTAATACTAACAAAAGCTAATGCCCTATCCACTATTCACAGGGATAGTCATTTAGATTACATTGGGGTTAAGGTTTACAACAAAAAAGGCAATGTGATTGGTGAGAAACGATTCCTTGGTTTGTACACATCTGTAGCTTACTCAAGAAGCCCAAGGTACATTCCGTTATTACGCCAAAAAGTTGCTCGTGTTTTAGAAGCGTCTAACCTACGTGAAAACAGTCATGCGGGTAAAGCTCTATTGCATACTTTAGAAAACTATCCTCGTGATGAATTAATTCAAAGTAATTTACGTGAATTAGGTGATGCCGCACTTGGATTAGTACAGTTACAAGAACGCAAACGAGTAAAGCTTTTTGTACGTAGAGATGCTTTTAGTAGATTTTTTACTTTCCAAGTTTATGTGCCACGTGACTACTACAATACAGAAGTCAGAGAAAGCATCGAAAGTATTCTCAAAGAAGCTGTAGGTGGTGTACAACTAGAGTCGCAAGTACAAATCTCCAGTTCAGCCTTGGCTAGGGTATACATTGTTATTTGGACTCCAAGTAATGAACGAGTTAATTTTCAACGAAAAGCCATTGAGAAAAAAATTCGTGAAGCCACCAGACCCTGGAGTGATTCTATACATGCACACTTGATTGAACGTATGGACTTATCCAAAGCAGATGAGTTAATTAAACGCTATGGTAAAGCTTTTCCTAATGCATATATTGAAGACGTATCTGCGTATGAGGCCAGTCATGATATTGAACGCTTAGATACTTTAGGGACTACAGCTAACGATATTAAATTAAGCTTATATCGCCCTATTGATTTCCCTTCATCTTCATTGCGCTTTAAAATTTTTCGTTATGAGCAATCTATTCCAATATCAGATGCTTTACCAATGCTGGAAAATTTAGGTTTCCGTGCAATCAGTGAGCGACCATATCAATTACATTTAGATGATGATTCAATAATTTGGATCCAAGATATTGAACTCGTTCACGCTAAAGGAGAAGCCGTTGCATTTCGCTCTATGCGAGATTCATTCCATGCGGCGTTTGCCGCTATTTGGAGAGGTCAGGCTGAAAATGACAAACTGAATACACTCGTTACTGATGCACGCTTAGAATGGCGTGAAGTCGCCGTATTACGTGCATACCTAAGATACTTACGCCAAACCAATTTACCTTATTCACGTTTGTACATGACGCATGTACTCTTAGAACATCCAGAGTTTGCACGTCAGATTTTTAGATTATTTGCGATGCTATTTGACCCCAATATCAGCGTAGACAAACGTAAAAAATTAGTTAGCGATGCTGAGAGCGAGGTTCGTAGAGAGTTACGTTTAGTGACTAGTCTCGATAAAGACAGAATTTTACGTGCATTTTACAATACATTAAAAGCAACACTACGAACTAACTATTACCAAACCGATACGCAAGGCGAGCACAAAACGTATATTTCATTTAAGTTCAACCCTGAATTTATTAATGAATTACCACTACCCTTACCTAAATTTGAAATTTGGGTGTACTCACCAAAAGTAGAAGGTGTGCATTTACGTGGTGGTGAAGTGGCGCGTGGTGGTTTACGTTGGTCGGATAGACCAGAAGACTTCCGCACCGAAGTATTAGGATTGATGAAAGCACAAATGGTTAAAAACTCCGTCATTGTTCCTGTAGGTGCTAAAGGCTGCTTTATTGTGCGCAACCCAATTACTGGCGATAGAGACCGTGCATTTGAACAAGGGCGTGAATGCTATAAAGACTTTATTCGTGGCTTAATTGATATAACTGACAACTTAGACGGCGAAAAAATCATCCCTCCTACCAAGGTAGTACGAAAAGATAAGGATGATCCGTATTTAGTCGTAGCGGCCGATAAAGGTACGGCTACCTTCTCAGATACTGCAAATGCCGTAGCTGACGAATACGGTTTCTGGATGGGCGATGCCTTTGCTTCTGGCGGATCAGTAGGTTATGACCATAAAAAAATGGGCATCACGGCACGTGGTGCATGGGAGTCGGTTAAGCGCCATTTTCTAGAACTGGCTAAAGATATACAAAAAGAAGAATTTACGGTTGCGGGTATTGGAGACATGGGTGGTGATGTGTTTGGGAATGGTATGTTGCTATCTCCACACATTCGTCTACTCGCTGCATTTAACCATATGCACATTTTCTTAGACCCCAACCCAGATACAGAAAAAAGTTATAAAGAACGCGAACGCTTATTTAATTTACCGCGTTCATCCTGGCAAGATTACTCATCAGAATTAATTTCGAAAGGTGGCGGCATATTTTCCCGAACCAGCAAAGAAATTCCTCTTAGTCCCGAAGTTAAGGCAATGCTTGGTCTTAATATAGACAAAGCAACACCCACAGCAGTGATCAAAGCTATTCTAAGGTCTAATGTTGAACTGCTCTGGAATGGCGGCATTGGAACTTATGCAAAAGCAAGTACCGAAAGCCATAATGATGTAGGCGATAGAGCTAATGATAATGTAAGAGTGAATGCAAATGAGCTAATTTGTAGAGTAATTGGTGAAGGTGGCAACTTAGGATTTACGCATAAGTCTCGCATTGAATTTTCGCTGAATGGTGGCTTCATTAGTACCGACTTCATTGATAATGCTGGCGGAGTAGACTGCTCTGACCACGAAGTGAATATTAAAATTTTGCTCAATCTTGTGGCCAGTAAAAGCAAGCTCACAACCAGAGAAAGAACAAAATTACTTGGCAGCATGACCAATGATGTTGCGGATTTAGTCCTCGATAACAATTATATGCAAGCTTTATCTTTATCGATACTCGAAAGCCGTGGCCTCCCAAGAACTCGTGAGTATATGCGAGTAATACGCAATCTTGAAAGCAAAGGTTTACTAAACAGAAAAATTGAATTTTTACCCACTGAAAATGAAGTTGAAGAGCGTTTAAAAACAGGTAATGGCCTTAGTCGCCCAGAAATCGCGACCATTCTTTCTTACAGTAAAATTGATTTATTTAATTCTCTACTAGTCAGTGATGTACTTGAAGATAATTATTTACAAAAAGATTTAATTAATTATTTTCCAACAGCTTTACAAAAGAAATACTCCAAATACATTCCGCAGCATCGCTTGAGTCGAGAAATTATCGCTAACCAAGTGGGAAATGCCGTTATAAATCGAATGGGCCCTGCCTTCATGCAACGCTTGGGAGATGAAACAGGTACTTCAACAACGGTATTGATAAAGTCTTATTTAAGTGCACGCGATGTATTTGAATTACCCACAGTGTGGGAAGGTATAAAGAGTTTAGATGGCTTAGTACCTGCTAATAAGCAATACGCCATGTATGTTGACTCAAGCAATTTACTCAAACACGCAACTCGCTGGATGCTAAGTGAAGTTACTGAAAAAACTAATATCCAATCAGTTATTGATAAATACCAGAGCGGTTTGAAAAAACTTTATACCCAAATTCCTAAAGTATTAAGTAAAGAACAAAAAATGGCTTATTCGGAATTACGTGAAAAGTATATTGAATTAGGCCTTAAAGACCGTGTAGCAAAGCGTATTGCTAGTACACGTTTTATGCAGTCTGCTCTTGATATAGTAGACGTTTCACTAAAACAAAAAGCAGAGGTAAGTGAAGTTGCTTTAACCTATTTCAAAATTAGCGAATCATTAGATATTAATTGGCTGCAAGAAAGCATTATCAATCTGAAAGCCAATGGTCGCTGGCAAGCAATGGCTAGAAATAGTTTACGCGACCAAACATATCTATTGCATAAAGAGATAACAAATAGAGTTTTATCACAAAAGAAAACCGCTAAATTAAGCCAACTTGAAAAATGGGTAGGCACTCATCAAGAGCGGATTAATTATCTTGCCAGTATGCTAAAAAACATGCAAGATAGTAATGCAACTGACTTTTCAAGTATTACTGTTGTAATACAAGAAATGAATAAACTCTTAGAAGGTAAATAGTCATGCATAAAGTATTTACAGCCGACAATTTTATACAACTTGATCAATTACGTTCTCTTCTATTAAAAAATGGTATTGACTGTATGCATAAAGGAGAAAGTAGTATTGGTTCCGGTGCTGCTGGAGGCGAAGTACCACCTATTGCAATTAAAAATGAACTGCATATTTTTGAAGAGTCAGAAATAGAAATCGCCAAAGAGTTAATATTAGAATTTTTAACCGCTCAAAACGATAGAACTGATTGGGTATGTAAGGATTGCGGTGAGCATATTAGCAAAGAATTTTCTGATTGTTGGAAGTGTGCTGGTGAGAATATTGAGTCAATTTAAGAAATACATTCAACAATTAAATCAATAGTCTTTCGCTTTCTCTAACATTTAAAGAGCATTCACTTTGGACGTTTAATAGTAAATTGGTCTGTTATTCGACCATAAAGTGGACCATTCAAACGGGAAATTGGTGCTAAGCTACTAATGTCGATTCTGAGTGGCTCCAAACCAGTAACCACATCATCACGCACATGAAAGTGCAGCACTTCACCAACAATAATTTGGCCTCCGCCTTCAAGAGGCATATTATTTAACAGCTTACATTCCATGCTAACTGGTGATGCTAATATTCTTGGTGGTGTAACACTTAATGATGGAACTGTTTCAATATCGGCGTGTTTTAATTCGTCAACCTCTGCAGCCAATGAGGCCGCACACATATTCATTTGCACAGATAGCTCTTCATTAACCAAATTCACCACAAACTCTTTGGTTTCAAGAATATTAATTGGAGTATCTTTTTGGCTACCATCAGCATTTGGTTCAAACCCTAAAACAATCACAGGAGGCTGACTGCCCATCGCATTAAAAAAACTAAATGGCGCGGCATTGAGTTGCCCTTCTTTACTAATACTAGTAACAAACGCAATTGGCCTTGGTAACACGGTTGATGTTAATAATTTATAAGCGGTTGCTGGAGAAATATCTTTGGATGAGAAATGCATAGAGATTTGTTTTTACAATTGTTAAGTTATTGTAAATGCAAACATGTTTTCAAACTTGGAAACATGGCCACGGCATTGATCTATTGCGCGTGAGTATAGGATATGCGAATGTCTCGGAGCACATGGATGTGCGAGACAGACCGAGCAAGGATGAGCTGTTCGAATGCTTTCGGGAAGACAAACAAAAAAGCCTCAACTAAAAGTTGAGGCTTTGATGTATTGGCGCGCCCGGAAGGATTCGAACCTCCGACCGCTCGGTTCGTAGCCGAGTACTCTATCCAGCTGAGCTACGGGCGCGTATTTGGTACTGGTTAACTTAATCTACGAATTAATATTTAACCATCTAAAGCGCGGCATTTTATAGTAAAAAACCTGCCGCGTCATGTTAATTTTTCAAACAACCAAGGAAGGATAGACTCGTATAGTCGTGATACTCGCCCTTCGGGCAGTCAAATTCGCGACTGTCCAAATTTGTTCCCAGCAAATTTGTCGAACCCTGTCTTTTTAGGTTCCAATCATTCCCTCATCCGGTTTAAGGACAATGTCATCACAAGGTGATGGCTTTATACTTAAATTGGCGGAGAGGGAGGGATTCGAACCCTCGAAGGGCTATTAACCCTTACTCCCTTAGCAGGGGAGCGCTTTCGACCACTCAGCCACCTCTCCGGAAATCTTTAGCCCACTAGCCTTGAATACAATCTTTATAGCTTTCACTAGCCAGCGGGCGCACATGATACAAGCCTCTTAAAAATAAATAAAGCCCTTATTCGAAAATAAAGGCCTTATTTACTGAAATAATAAAAAAGATAGCTTTTAAATTAAGTAATTGTATTCCCATCAGCGTCATCATTGCTATCAGAAATGCCACCTGTAGCAGAAGCAATAGCCTCTTCGCGCTTAATTCGAATATAAATCTCTTCACGATGCACAGGAATAGTTTTTGGAGCGCTAACTCCTAAACGAACTTGATTTCCCTTTACACCCAGAACTGTGACGGTTACTTCGTCACCCACCATTATTGTTTCGCCGATTCGACGAGTCAAAATTAACATTGTCTAACTCCTTTATATCACCATTTAACTTAATCACTTCTCTAATTGCAAATCTATGTTTGCTTACGAGTAGTATATAGATTGTTTGTCAATTTGTAGCAAAAAAATACTGCTTAGTACAAGATATTATCTATATGGGTAATTAAAACTACTTTACGTCTCTTTTTTTTGGTTTAAAGCAAAGGCTTTATGCAGGCAGCGCACTCCCTTGTCGAGCAAATTTTCATCAATCAAAACAGAGACTTTTATCTCTGACGTTGAAATCATTCGAATGTTAATACCTTCATTTGCAAGCGCTTCAAAAATTGTTGTCGCTACACCAGCATGAGAACGCATTCCTACTCCAACCACTGACAACTTGACCACATGCGCATTGCTATTAATTAGCGTATTCTCAAAATTTAGTGAGGTTTTCTCAACAGACAATAAGGCCTTAGCAAAGTTTTCCCTATGTACCGTGAAACTAAAATCTATATGCCCATCACGTGTAGCACTTTGTACAATCATGTCCACTTCAATATCTTGCTCAGAAATCGGCTTTAAAATTTTGTAGGCCATGCCTGGCATATCAGGAAGATTACGGATATTAATTTCGGATTCGTCACGTGTAAAAGTAATACCTGCAACAAGTGGTGCCTCTGCATCATTATATTTATTTGTAATCAATGTACCGTTTCCTTGTGTGGTGAAATCGGAATTAAAGCTAGAAAGTACGCGAATTGGGATATGACATTTGTTAGCAAACTCCATAGCCCTAGTTTGCATAATTTGTGACCCTAAGCTGGAAAGTTCGAGCATTTCTTCATAAGTGATTTGGTCAAGTTTTCGAGCACCCGGTTCTATTCTTGGATCAGTAGTATAAATGCCATCAACATCAGTATAAATTTGACATTCGTCAGCATTTAAGGCGGCTGCGAGTGCAACAGCGGTGGTATCACTACCACCGCGCCCTAAAGTCGTTACATCTCCCTTAGAAGTCACTCCTTGAAAACCAGCCACAATAGGTACTTGGCCTAACTTTATTGTTTCAACTAAACGCTCTGTACCGATAGAGTCAATACGCGCTCGGCGATGCTTTGCATCGGTTTGTATGGAAACTTGATGACCTAATAGTGAACAAGCTGCAATGCCTATCTCTTGTAAACTCATTGCCAATAAAGAAGCTGAGACTTGTTCTCCAGATGAAAGTAGAACATCCATTTCTCGAGAACAATCTTGAGTCATATTTTTATCACTAAAAACCTGCCTGCTTAAGGCAATAAGTTTATTGGTACTATCGCCCATTGCCGATACGCTAACCACAACATCATGACCTTGATCTTTAGCGAATTTAATTCTTTCAGCAATAGCTTTTATGCGCTCAATTGAGCCCACTGATGTACCACCATATTTTTGTACAATTAAGGCCATAGTCAGAGAATAAAAAAACTAAAAGAAAATCTTAGCTAAGATTTTCTTGCACCCACGGCACAACTAAAGCCAAAGCCTCAGGAATTGCAGAGGCATCAGTGCCGCCAGCCATCGCCATATCAGGACGACCACCGCCCTTTCCGCCAACCGCTTGGGCAACCACATTAATGAGCTTGCCTGCCTGAATTTTTTTACTAGTGGCTTTTGTAACTCCTGCCACTAAACGCACTTTGCCATCTTCCGTAGCACTTGCGAGAACAACCACTGCCTCACCGAGTTTATGTTTAATTTGATCAACTGCATCACGCATGGCGTTAGCGTCAGCACCTTCAAGTGCTGCTGCCAGCACTTTAACGCCGTTTACATCAATAGCTTCAGACAACATGTCCGTGCTCTCAGCTCCAGCTAACTTTGCCTTAAGTGCTTTGAGTTCTTTATCTTGTGCACGTTGTTTATCCAGAAGACTTTGTACTTTTTCAGTCAACTCAATACGGCTAGTTTTTAATTGACCAGATAAGGTCTGAACTAAATTATCAGTTTCATGTGCCCACTGTAAAGCACCGTTGCCAGTAACTGCCTCTATGCGACGCACACCTGCTGCTACGCCAGATTCTGAAGTAATTTTAAAGAACCCAATATCTCCAACACGATTAACATGAGTACCGCCACAAAGTTCTGTTGAATAATCACCAAATTTAAGTACGCGAACTTTATC
>CAJQOG010000190.1 GCA_905479875.1 uncultured Gammaproteobacteria bacterium | reverse complement strand
CCAGTATAAGTAACTACACGCTTTCTCCCCTTGTACTGGGACAAGAGACGCCGGCGAATGCTCAAGTCCTTAAGATCCCTGCAAAAGATGGCGGCTATTTCTACTTTTCCGTGAGAAACGATTATGGTTATGACGTTAATCTAAACAGTAGTTATAGAACAGGACTCAGCGTTCACCGCGGTGACGCAGCAACACCACGAAATACCACCGCCTATATTAAAACCTTAAGTGATGGTGAATCATTTATAGACGAGTTAAGCGGTATTACCGTCACTCAAACGGCTAGTGCCGCAGACAACAGTTGGGTAAATTTCGACGTGCAAATAGTGCCTACCTTTGATTCCGCCCAACCTAGTTTTAATATAAGCGCTTACGGTGGAGGCTTTCGCACATATGCAAAACAATTCGAAGCAACACAACATGGTGTCACGATTACAAATAACGATGCCGTTGGTACACCAGCCACAACATGGACGCTTAGTTTCACCAACTTACGAGGTTTACTCACGGGCGTTATTAGCGAGCCTACCGTCACACTAGCAGCGGGTGAGTCGAAAACAGTGTTAGTAAGCGTTAACACTAATGACACACCTGACATAAGTGCCTCATTTAAGGTTGATCTTAAGGACTTAGATGGAAACTCACCTGTTCATTTTGACGAGAGAGATTACGGTTATATAACCGTAAATAGTCTGTTAGGAGAGAAACCTTTACCGCCTACGAATTTGGACGCATCCACTTATAAAAGTAAAGGAAAGTTAAGATTAAGAATTAATTGGACGGCTTCCCCTAGTCCCGATATCCAACGATATGAGGTAATGTTTGATGGTGAGCCATTACCAAGTAGGTTTAGTTCAAGCTCTGGTACGGCTGTAGATTTGAACGCATCATCCTATGCATCGGGTACTTATAGCGTAGTCGTTGCTACCCGCAATAATGATGGTCAAGTTTCTGAACCCAGTATTCCTGTAACAGTGGTCATTCCTTAACGCTGGATACGCTTCAATTCTTGTTAATAAAGAGCCATCATTAGTCCAGTTACTATTGATGGCTTTTTATCAAGTGCAGTTTTTTTGCTGACTCACAGAATTACTAGCTTTGCTGCAAAGCGTGTGTCTAGATATGTTTCTAGCAATGCATCAGAATCGTTTTGTAAGATTGCAGTCTTTTAAGGACACCCAAGATTTAGACTACATTACGGTATACTCTTTACTTTGAAGCGAGATTTAAGCGTGTAGCGGGCACTATAGATATCATCAAGAAAGTGACTAAAAAACTTGGTCGCAAATGGTTTCATCATAAACAACCCCAAAATATAAATAAACTCTCAATCTAAAACCTTATAACAAATAAATAATCTAACTGAGGCCAACTCAGTGCTTGTTATACCAAAAATTCAATACACAGCTTCTATTAGTGTTTTTAATACGAATTTTTACCATTTAAGTCTAAAAATACCACTCTGAAAAAATGCATAGTAAAAATTAGTGATTTAACAAATATAGATTATGGATGTCCTTTAATGATTTTTGTTGCATGTGCTTCGTTGTTACTCATTTCTTCCCTTCCAACTTCTTCCTAGCTTTAATCATCTTCGCATCTATCTTATAAAGAAACTTCTGATGAGCATTCATGTTTGCATATCTTCGCCATAGGACGAAAACGTAGATAATGTATATAAGCCAAAGCGCTGCTTTTAGAACTGGTGACATAAAAAAGTATTTCCACAAACTAACTTTACTAAAATCTTCAACTAGTACTAAATGCATTGATTCATGGTATCCCAGTGTAGGAACAAGTAAAGTAAAAGCCATCAAAACGCCCAAAACTAAAAGCGCCGAAAAAATTGATCGCTTTGCTATCCTTTCTCTATAAACCTTCGAATCCCTAATCAACTCTCTATGATTTCTTTCAAATTGTAAAAATTCAATTTCGCTTTCTCGATTTAGTTTTTCGAATGCTTTTTTTAATGTCAGCAAGATGCAGGCAAGTATAAAACCTGCTATGAATGCTATTAGTGTGAAGATTGAAGTCATGGTTTTGTTTAGGTTCCTGGTTCCTGAATTCGATAACTGCTCCTGCGTTATTCTACCTTCCACCGTCCATGGTGGTCGCAGTTTAGGACGACATCTGCGATGTCGCTTAGAAAAACGGATTTGAAAATTTCGGGTCGCTTAAAAATTCATTATCAGTTAGCGTATTTAAATACGCAATTAATGCCGCCTTCTCTTCATCTGTCAAATTCAAAGCCTTAACATTACCCGCCGTATCTATATAATTCTCATCCAAATTAACATGCGGTTGTACATCACTATTATAAAAATCAATAACCTCTTCTAAAGAGAAGAACCGACCATCATGCATATACGGTGCTCTCACCGATATATTACGTAAAGAAGGCACTTTAAACTGCCCATTACCAGCACCCTCATCTGCACTAGTTTCTATATCCAATCCCGTATTATGAACGGTATCTGCAATATGGGCTGAGGTAGTATGGCAGGCATTACAATTAACCGTACGCGTGGTGCCTGGTGCATCTGACGAGAACAAGCGATGTCCTAATGCTTCCTGCTCTGTGAAATTACTAAAGTTAATTGGCACCCCTTCATCAAACTTAGACTCAAAAGACTTCATGGACCGAATAAATTGAGCCAGCGCCAGTGCAATCTCATGTGAAGTAATCTCTTCACTACCAAAAGCATCATTAAACAAAGCCGGATAAAAATCAGTATCAATCAGCTTGGCCACTACATCAGGTAGTGTTGAACCCAACTCAATCGGACTGATAATAGGTTCTAATACCTGCTCTTCTAAAGTTGCAGACCGCTCATCCCAAAAGAACTTACCACTTTGATAATAGTTTGCATTAGCTAAACCCATAGAATGCCTATCGGTAGACCCACCCACCCCACTACTGGTTTGACCGAAGTCAGAAAACCCAATGGATTGTTCATGACAAAAAGCACAGGAAATAAAATCATCACTAGACAAACGCGGATCGTAAAATAATACCCGACCTAAGGTTGCTCCCGCGTCAGTCACAGGATTAGAAGCTGGAGTATTATCTAAAGCCACAACATTACCCAAGGGATGATTTGGATCGGTAAAGTGTGCTGGTAAATCCGGATTGGCGTAATTGAATTTTGTGTCTGGCAAGTTAGGTACACCTTGGAAACTGAAATCAAAGAAAATATCCAGAAAAAATTCATCTTGAGATGAGTTACCAAGAGCATCAGTTGCAGTCACTGTGACCACAGTAAAATTTGCCGATGTTGGTGTACCGGAAATAATTGGGCCATCAACCACTAAACCTTCAATCGGAAATTCAAACGAAACACTATATGTAATAGCATCACCTTCTAAATCAACAAAGGTGGTTCCCCCCTGACTCACATCATATTCAAAGGGGACATTCTCATCACCAAATTGATCGAAATTGGGATTTTGCAATTGAGGCGGTAAATTATCAACGCTGCTTAAGGTAAATACATCTTCCGCTTCAAGACCTCGCCCATCATTGG
The DNA here is from genome assembly GCA_905479875.1 of uncultured Gammaproteobacteria bacterium. Taxonomy (GTDB): domain Bacteria; phylum Pseudomonadota; class Gammaproteobacteria; order Steroidobacterales; family JABDMI01; genus JABDMI01. The sequence continues at coordinate 3,090 of CAJQOG010000190.1, read as the reverse complement.
CTTTAACCGTAACTACCGACGTGGCTAATTCCGTTGCTACTCCCCTAATACTTGCACCATCGGTAGTTAACCCAGCTATCGCTGGAGTAAGGGTGACTGTATAGGTGATTGTGTCACCATCAAAATCAAAAAAAGTACTGTTGCCTTGGCTTGTATCGTAATCAAATGCCAATCCCATTTTTGTGATCTGGTCATTATTAGGATTTTCAAGCGATGGAGCAAATTGATTGGTATTTTCAAAATCAATAAAAAATATATCCGACGCACTGCCACCATTACCATCCGTTGCCGTTATATTAATTTCAAACTGCCCTAACTCTGTGGCAAAACCTCTAAGTACCGGACCATCACCTCGTAGATCACTATTGGCAGGACTGATACTTATTGAATAACTTAAGCTATCACCATCACTGTCAGAAAAAGTAGTACCACCTTTACTGGCGTCAAAATCCATTTCAACATTAATCTCTGCAGTCATATCAGTATTTGCTGAAGAGACAACCGGAGCATTATTTACGGGCGGGCTTGGCGGTGCTGAAGTAACTGGAGTAGGAGTCGAATCACTGCCGCCGCCTCCACCGCAAGCTGTGACCAGCAATAAGACGACAATTAAACTAAGTTTTTTATTATTCTTTTTTAAAAACATGGTCTTCAAAAATCCTTTTCAATCCAGCATTTGTGTTGGGTTTAGTAGTATTTCTTAACAATATCATAGATATAGTTAAGCCATTAGATTTTATGGGGATGTTATGTGAAATGCGGTTTAGGTAGGCACAGGCCTTGATTGTTTCGGTTTTGAAATCTGACTTACATGGACGTAAGGAATGCATAAAGATTGCAGGAGCAATCTATGCCTGCGTCACTCTACCTCCTGCATCCTTGCAGTCGCCAAACAATCTACAGGCATTTCCATATCTGACCTACAGAGATGTAGGAAATGCATAAGAATAGCTTGGAGCAAATCATACCAGGGCGGTCGGACCTACCCCTACGGTTTGGGATCGATACGCGGATCGCCCGCTACAGTCATTAATTAATCAAAAAAAACCGAGTCATTTTCACAACTCGGTTTTCTATATAACAATTAAAACTATAGCTTAATCTTTCTCAAACCATTTATAAGTTAATGCTCCTAGAACACCACCAATAATTGGAGCCGCCCAGAATAACCATAATTGTTTAAATGCCCAACCACCTTCAGCAAATAAGGCAGGACCAAAACTACGGGCCGGATTTACAGAAGTATTTGTTACCGGAATAGATACCAAGTGAATTAACACTAAAGCCATACCAATAGCGATTGGAGCAAAACCTGCAGGAGCTCGGCTATCAGTTGCACCCATAATAATAAACAAAAACATAAAGGTCATAACCACTTCCATCACAAAAGCAGATGTCATGCTATAACCACCGGGTGAATGCTCACCATAACCGTTTGATGCAAAACCGCCTGCTTCAAAACCTGCTTGACCACTTGCAATCATATACAAAACCGCGGCAGCAATAGCAGCACCCACACACTGAGCCACAATATACGGAAGCGCTTCTGATTTAGGATGGCGCCCAGCAGCGGTTAATCCCAAAGTTACCGCAGGGTTAATATGACAACCAGAGATATGGCCAATAGCAAAGGCCATGGTTAAAAGACTAAGACCAAAGGCAAGAGACACCCCAACAAAACCGATTCCTAACTCAGGAAATGCTGCAGCTAATACTGCACTACCACAACCCCCAAACACCAACCAAAAAGTACCAAAGCCTTCTGCAGCTAATTTTTTTGATAACGACATAGTATTGCTCCTCCGCAATTTATTATTATGACCTTTGAATAGTACATTATTTGCACTAAGTCAGAAAGTAAACAATTATTGATTACGAGGGTGAAAACTCTGCTTGGGTAGGCATGTGCCTTGATTGTTTCGGTTTTGAATTTGGGGGGGGGTTATGAGGTGTCTAATGCATTCAAAACCCTTGAAAAAATGCATGTTTATCGAGGGTCTTTTATTTTAATATCGGTGCATGTATAGAGAGGTCCTCGATAATAATAGATCCCGTATCAAGCACGGGACTGCGAGAACACTATCATGTTATCTGGCTTTCAAGGATTACGGTATTTTTAAATATATTTGTAGGGGTTGGTCTGCGTATCAACGCCTACATTGAAAATTTACTAACCTTTGCATTCAAGTTTCATATGTAATCTTTTTAAAATTACTACTCACTATCATCAATTTACATTTACAGCTTGTAACCAACATTAATGTTAAAATTAACCTCTTACGCAATTAACAAACGAAAACCCGAAAGCGAGAGTCTCATGCCGCAATACCGCTCTAAAACCTCAACTGCAGGCCGTAATATGGCTGGTGCCCGTGCCCTATGGCGCGCTACTGGAATGAAAGACGGGGATTTTCAAAAACCAATTATCGCAATCTCTAACTCATTCACTCAGTTTGTACCCGGTCATGTGCATTTAAAAGACATGGGTCAATTAGTTGCACGTGAAATTGAAAAAGCCGGCGGTGTGGCTAAAGAATTTAATACCATTGCCGTAGACGATGGCATTGCCATGGGTCATGACGGTATGTTGTATAGCCTGCCTTCCCGAGATCTAATTTCCGACTCAGTTGAATACATGGTTAATGCCCATTGTGCCGATGCCATTGTGTGTATTTCTAACTGCGACAAAATTACTCCTGGAATGTTTAATGCCGCTATGCGTTTAAACGTTCCAGTTATCTTTGTATCCGGCGGACCCATGGAAGCCGGTAAAACGTATTTGGCTGATAAAAAACTGGATCTAGTGGATGCGATTGTTATTGCTACTGATGACAATGCTTCAGATGAAAAAGTGGAAGAATACGAGCGCTCTGCTTGCCCTACTTGTGGCTCTTGCTCTGGAATGTTTACCGCCAACTCGATGAATTGCTTAATGGAAGCCTTAGGTTTGGCCTTACCGGGAAATGGTTCGGCTTTAGCAACTCACTCTGATAGAGAAGAATTATTTTTACAAGCGGGTCGTACGATTGTTGATATTACCAAACGACATTATGAGCAAGACGACTACTCGCTTTTACCACGATCGATTGC
>CAJQOG010000189.1 GCA_905479875.1 uncultured Gammaproteobacteria bacterium | reverse complement strand
TACGTGAGCGTAGTGACGCGTGTCACTCTCATACTCTACGTGAGCCGTAGCAATCGTAATACCACGTGCACGTTCTTCAGGCGCATTATCAATTTGATCGTATGCCTTGAACTCACCACCGTGTTTCTCGGCCATACATTTAGTAAAAGCCGCTGTCAAAGTAGTCTTACCGTGATCTACGTGGCCAATGGTGCCGACATTTACGTGCGGCTTATTACGTTCAAATTTTTCCTTAGACATTACTTGTCTCTCCAAGGTTGATATTTAAGTTTCTAAAACAATAATGCGACTAAAACATCTAGCCGGTTCACTAAACTGGAGCTCATAATCGGAATTGAACCGATGACCTCTTCATTACCAATGAAGTGCTCTACCCCTGAGCTATATGAGCAGAATTTCATTTTATGAATAGAGCCCAATTAATAATTTCAGGCCACTCTTCATTGTCAATCTATCTTTGCCTCAACAAATACACTCAGCATTTGTTGGAGCGGGTGAAGGGAATCGAACCCTCGTCGTAAGCTTGGAAGGCTTCTGCTCTACCATTGAGCTACACCCGCAAGCTCGCAAATCATCACTCAAACCAGACATACTGGTGGAGGGGGCTGGATTCGAACCAGCGTACTCTGAGAGAACGGATTTACAGTCCGTCGCCTTTAACCACTCGGCCACCCCTCCTCGCATGCAAGCCGCACATTGTCGTACGGTTCTTGTCAAGTGTCAACTCAAAACGCTCATATACAAAAGCCTTTCGAGTCAATTTTTATTATTTTTTTCAAGTAATTGCAGCGTTTTACCGCAATGCACAAAAATTATGCAAATTTGCATAAGCTTTTGAGTCAATTTCATCAATTGAAATGTCAAAAACAAGAAAAAAGCGGCATTAGGCCGCTTTCTACTTATAAATTGGAGCCGGCGAGAGGATTTGAACCCCCGACCCGCTGATTACAAATCAGCCGCTCTACCAACTGAGCTACACCGGCAATCTATCAAGGTCGCGCATTCTATTGGCAAAACTAGCCTGCTGCAAGCCAAATTTACACATTTCATTGAATTTTTTTTACAAGTCTCGTGAAAGCCAATGAAACATTATCAAAAACAAGACCAATCAGCTAAATTTCAAAAATTGAATCATTATTCGCAAGCTTTAATTTTCAACCTCTGCACCTGACCAACAGGGGCCTGAAGTTGATTGAGAGGGATTTCGCGGCCTGATTCGACCTGAATATCCACCCAAAACACTTGCTGATTGGTTTCTTTATTACCAATTCTAGTCGGATAACCCAAAGCTTTAATTTGTCGAGAACGTCTCTGAGCGCCTGAACGCTGCAAATAAAGACCCAAAGACACGCTATTGGCAAATGGAGCGGCAGTTTCTATAAATAAATCATCAACACCTTTCTCGCGCAGAGCCTCTACAACCTTAACAGCAGCATCACGAACCGGGTATTTAGGCAAATAAACCCAATAACCTAAAATCGTCTCTTCACCAGTTTTTTTCTGCGCCTCAATACCCTCTTGTCTCAACCACTGAGCTGCGGCCGTGGCAACCTGGTCATCAATAAAACTTCCAATTCGCTGACAAATTAGAGAGGAAGGCTCATTCCCAGTGCTTAAACTTGCGCTTACTCCAGTTGGGACAGACTCAGGACTAATTTCGGCCGACTTGGTCACAAAAGCATTACTATTAGCTTTTTGCGCCTCTAGTTCTGCAGCAGATATTAAAACCAATTTGGGCACGCTCTCAATACGGTGGTCTTCAAGACCAACAATATCGGGCTGCACAATATACGCGGCCCAAGCCCAATAGAAAAGATTTGCTAATATAAGTAATAAGCTAACGGTTCGCCAGTTCATCTGTTTATCTAATGCTCGTAAAGTAAGGTTTGAGAAAACAATAAAAAATATGCAAAAAACTCATACAAAATATTTTCGAATAATATTCTATTTTAGCCTATTACTTATCTATGCATGCAGCAGTCTGAGCCCTGAAAGGCCAAATCTCGAAAATCTTTATGCCATACAAAAAGGCAATCCTGCTCAACCACCCGTGATCCTTATTCATGGTATTACCGGCTCTCGCCTAAGCGACAAAGCCACAGGTGTTGAAATCTGGCCTGGTCCAGTTAAAAACATTCTCTTTAGCAACTATAACTACCTGCTGAATAAAATTAATCCTGACACTCTAGAAATTGAAGGCTCAAAATATACAGTTTCAGGGATTACCGATAGAGCCGTAGGACAAGACTTCTATGGAAAAATTCGCGACACGCTAATTAAAATAGGGAATTACTCACCCGCTCGTCTAAATCAAAAACCCACTAAACAACAAAGTTTATATATCTTTAGTTACGACTGGCGACAAGATAATGTAGAAAGTGCCAGACAACTACATGAATTTATTGAAGCCGTTAAGAAGCAGCACGCTAACCCCGACTTAAAAGTCGACATAGTCGCGCACAGCATGGGCGGGTTAATTGCTAGATACTACATTCGTTACAGTACCGCTGATGTATTGAATGACAACGACTTCCCCATTAACAACAAAGGCGCCGACAATGTTCGTCGAGTTGTTTTATTAGGAACACCAAACTTCGGTGCAATTAGCACAGTCAATGCTCTACATAATGGTGAGAAAGTTGGACTTAAGCGTATGCCAGCAAGCACTCTTGCCAGTTTTCCAAGCATGTATCAACTTTTACCGCATGCCCTCAACGACTGGCTAGCAGATATGAAAGGCAACAATCTTAAAAGAGATGTTTTTGATATTGGTTTTTGGCGGGATATGGAACTAGGAATATTTGAACCGCAACGACGAGAGTATTTAGAATCTTTAAATTCAAACAATAAGGACAGCAATTCTTTTGTGACTTTAGAGAAATTCATGCAAATTCAACTAGAAAGAGCAAGACGTTTCACATGGTCTTTAACCGTGCCCCTACCTGAAACAAAAGTATCCTTTATTGTATTTGGCGGCAATTGCGAACTCACACCAGCAAGAGCATTGCTAGAAGAAATAGAGCCTGAAAACTTTGTAATGCGCTTCGACTATAAAGAAATTAAAAAACCACTCCCGGGCATCGACTACAAGCAACTATTATTAGAGCCAGGCGATGGGCGTGTAACTAAGGCCTCATTGTTAGCTAGACAATCATTCGACCCAACAATTAGACGTCACAAATACAGTAACTTTCCTATGGACTATTCTTTATTTCTGTGTGAAAAGCATGACAAATTAACTGGCAATATTAGCTTTCAAGACAATCTGTTAAATGTTTTACTAAGTGCCGACGAACAATGATCAAAGTCAATTCGAATTATTCCTCTAAGTAAACTTCTAGCCCGTCAAGCACTAAGTTACTGTGCACAGAAAAAGAGGCCTCATCACGCCCTATAAAATAAGGCTCAAGAGCTTCAGCATCTCCACCTGTTAAGAAAATATGTATACGACCCTCACCGATTTGAGCCTGCAGTTGTTCTGTCGCTAAGCTAATTGCTCCAAGCAAAGCAAACGAAGCACCATTTGCAACAGCACTTGAGGTGTCAACACCCCAAACCGATTCTTCGCCATGACTATCTTGAATATCACTTGTACCGCTAAGCAAAGTGCTTTGCTGTAATTCGAGACCGGCAATAATATTGCCGCCAAGATGTCTGCCGTTTTGCAATACAGCATCAATGGTCATAGCTGTCCCCGCATCAACAACTAAGGCCGCAACAGCCTCGCTGGACTGTATTACTTTGTGCCCTGCCAATACAGCAAACCAGCGATCAACACCAAGGCGCTGTGGTTCTTTGTAAGCGTTAAAGACCTGTTTGTGTCTCTCTTGAGACTTTAAAAATAGAGGTTTTACTGAGTGAGTCTCAATTGACCAAGCCTGTATCACCTCTTTTGCTTTCGTGCCAGCCACATTCGCAACCAATATCCTAGCAATTCGAACGTCGCCCAAACTGGCTGCTAATATTTTTAGCGCCGCAGAGAAATCTTTATTGTGTCGCACAGAAATTGTAGGGGAGGCTACATCAAGTCCGCCTGATTTACGCCAATGTAAAGAAGTGTTTCCAAGATCAATAAATAAATTCATAGTCGTAGTTTAATATGCAATTACATCGGCTGATATGATTTTTTGTAAACCCTCATCTGTCTCTAGCAACAAAGCACCATCAACATCAACTCCTCTTGCAACTCCACTTAATTCTCCAGTAGGCTGCATTATTCTAATTTTTTGGTC
>CAJQOG010000188.1 GCA_905479875.1 uncultured Gammaproteobacteria bacterium | reverse complement strand
TTGATAGACCTAAAATTACTCTAAAGCATCTAAATTAGGTTCAGGCTTATTTAAAAACTCACGAATGATTGGAGTTACAGCTTTTGCATTATGCAGTAAGAATAAATGACCGCCACCAGGAACCAGCTCTAAACGACAATTAGGAATTAATAAGGACATTAACTTGGCATTAACTGGCCTTACTAATGGATCATCATCACCCGCCAGTAATAGGGTAGGTTGCGATAGGGTATGCAACCAATGAAAACTAGTCCAGCCTAAGCCTGCAAGTAATTGATAGATATAACCACGAGTTTTAGGTGGGATAATTCTTGAAGTCAGCTCGGTAACCATTTCAGGATTACGACGAATTCGTCCACCATAGATAGTTCCTGAAACTTTTTTCATAAAACTTTTTGAAATATAACGTCTAGGGGTAACCATGTTTCTAAGCACTTTGAATTTCGCCGGTACCATCACCATACCAGCCGTAGTAGCTGCTAAAATTAAACGTCTAGTACGTTTAGGGTATTGATGTGCAAATTGTTGAGCTAAAGCTCCGCCCCACGATACACCAGCAACATCTACTTCACCGTAACCCAACTTATCTAAGAGGTCACTTGCTAGTTTTGATAAATGCTTAAAACGTCTGATCTTAACTGGCACTTGTGAATCACCTGTGCCCGGTATATCAAAAATAATGATTTCTTTTTCATGCATGGTTTCAATAAATGGAATACAAAGCTCTAGGTTTGCACCAATTCCATTGATCAAGAATAGAGGAGTAGAGTTGTCTGTTCCTTCACGTATTAAATAGCGTAAACGTATACCATCAACTTCGATGTAGTCGATAGTATGTGCTAAACCTTCGGTTTTAGATGCTTTCATATTTTTAGACTTCTTAATTGGAATTATTTTTGCTTTTTTAGAGGTTTTTTTTAAACCTTTATCCGAAGTCTTTTTTAGGACTTGCTTAACTTTACTTTGTACTGCGGCTATCATATGAACGTTTCTCTGTGGATATTAATGAAACTAGATTTATAGATTTTGTAACTTTATAAACTAATTTAAAACTTTGTAAACTATCGTTGATGCACATAGCGCCCAGGCGCAGCGTCTTTAGCTGGGTGCTTCTTGCTACCCAATGTTTTTGGAGTTTTTATTTTTCCATCACTTTGATTTTTGTCATACCAGTCAAGCCAATCAAACCACCAAGTATTCTGTGTGGATTCTGCACCTTCTAACCACTCATCTGGACCCAAGCTTAAATCAGGATTAGTGTAGTATTTAGATTTCTTGCTGCCAGGCGGGTTAATAATACTTTGTATGTGTCCGCTTGAACTCAAAATGAATTTCATATTTGTATTTTTGAGGATTTCACGTGATTCATAACACGCTTTCCACGGAGTGATGTGATCAGTAATTCCCGAAACAATGTATGTGTCGCAATTTACTTTTCGCATATCAATTTTTGTGCCTAATACAGAGATGCTGTCAGGGTTAACCAATGGATTTGATACATAAGTATTCAAAAGGTCTATATGGAAACCTGCAGGTAGGCGAGTGGTATCGGCATTCCAGTACAGCATATCAAAAGCAGGTGGTTGATTACCCATTACCCAGTTATTGGCTACAAATAACCAAACCAAATCATTGGGTCGCAACCAGGCAAACATTTTAGCCATCTCCTTACCCTCAAGAACACCAACTTTTTTAACACGTTTGATTGCAGCCGCAATACCACTTTTGGATGCAAACATGCCTAATAAGGTTTCGCTTCGAGTATCTAAAACAGTTACCATCATAGTTGATGATTTAATTCTGTTACGTTCTTTTCCTTTCAGTGCGGCGTAATGTCCCATGAGTGTGGCCATAGTCATACCACCAGCACAGGCTCCCATTAAATTAACATCGTCTGATCCTGTTATTTCGCAAACTGCATCAATTGCATCTTTACTGGCTTGGAGATAAGTTTCCATATTCCAATCACGTTGAGCAGCCGTTGGGTTTCTCCAGCTTACTGCAAAAAATTGAATACCATTATTAGCACCCCATTCAATAAAGCTGCGGCCAGGAGCAAGATCAACCATGTAAAATTTATTGATTTGTGGAGGAATCATTAATAATGGTCGTTTAAATACTTTATCGGTTTTTGCATTGTACTGAATGACTTCTAGTACTTCATTTCTGAAGACCACTGCGCCTTCTGAAATAGCTAGGTTTTTACCAACCTGAAACTTACTTTCATCAACCATGCGAGGCATGCCACCATTATTTAGGAGGTCGTCTGCCATATTACGTAAGCCGTAGAATAAACTTTTACCTTTGGTTTCAACAACACGAGCTAAAGCGCCTGGGTTTCCTATTAAGGTATTAGTCGGAGCCACAGCCTCAGTGACAAATTGCATTAAGAAACGGGCACGTTCTTTATCTTTCTCAGTAGCGCCACTTGAGTCTAATATTTTATAAACACTGGTATGCCATGCTAAGTAGCTTTGCATTACTCGTTTGTAGTAAGCGCTCTTGCCCCAAATTTTGTGCATAAAACGCTTGTCACGTGGATCAGGAGCAACTTCGGAGTCACCTTTTACCACTTTAATTAATTCTTTTAGAAGACTTATATTTTCTTTAACAATAATACTAGGATTAACACTTAATGCTTTAAGTGCTCTTTTAGCTCCATCAAGCATTTCGTCGTAATCAATACCAACAACTGGATTTGGACCTAACATGCCTTGTGCAGCAGTAGAGCCATCGGCGCCGCCTGTATAAGGGCCTTTTTTCTTAAGAAGATCTAACATGCTCTCAGAAGCTATATTGGCAGCTTTGCTGGCAGCTTTAGCGGTTTTGTTGACTGTACTTTTAACTTTTTTACCAGCACTTTTAACTGCCGTACGTTTAGTACTGCGTTTTTTAGAGGTTTTAGCTGATTTTAAAGCACTGGTATCAGATGATTGCTTGGTATTCTTTTTCTTTGCAGTTATTTTTTTACTAACTTTTTTGCTGGCTGCTTTTTTAGAAACTGTTTTTTTGGCGATGATTTTTTTGGTACTTCGTTTTTTGCTAGTAATTTTCTTTTTAGTCTTTTTGCGTGTTGCTGCTTTTTTTGCAGCGGCGCGTGGAGAGCTAGTTTTTTTACGTAGTGTTTTTTTCTTACTAGGTGTAGTTTCCATAAAATCTCTTCTTTACCTTGATGAATCCAGTTGATGTGTAATTCGCAAGTGCTTGTTAAATGAAGTATAAATAGTAATGAACACAGCACAGGAATAAACCAGGGTAAATGTTCAAGCTCTATATAATAGCTTAAGTGTGCCGTTGCACCTATAAATTCATACAAACGATTGAATGCTAAATAAACAAAATCTTTTAACTTATTGATTTTATTGTAAAAAATTTCATTCTATTTGCATGCCGTTTTAGCAGTGTATGAGTGTGATTTGATCAAAAGTACCACTTCACCCTTACTTCATAAAATTTACATAATAAAGCAGCAAACTCTGAATAGATTTAATCTTGATTTGCTTTGTACGTTTTCTATGCTTAACACTAAAATATTATGAACATTATTATAATTAAGTTTGCTGTTTTTTAGATTTTCGGTTTATACATGGATGCTGTTGCTCATATGCGATGCGTGTACCGATATGGTGTTTTATAGCTTAAGAAAATGGGGTGTTGGTTTGCAAGCCTTAGTGCATGGATTTACACAGAACAAGCTCGTCTTTTTAAATAAGCCTATATAATGCGACAAACAATAAATTCTACGGATCATTGAGTCAATGACAACGAGTAAGAAAAAAAACACTAAGAAGACCCAAAAGAAAACTTCTAAAAAAGTCATCAAAAAGTCAGTCACTAAAAAGAAGAGTGTAAAAAAGTCTACTAAGAAAAAATCATCCAAAAAATCTCAATCTTTATTTTGGAAATGGTTTAAACGCGTATTTTTGTTTGGTTTAATCCTTGGTCTAATCGTTCTAATTCTATTATTTTTATATACCCATCATTTATATAAAACTGAAGTCCCTAAATTTGAAGGTCGACGCTGGTCTGTTCCGGCAGAATTTTATGCTCAACCGCAAGAGTTGTATGTGGGAGCAAAAGCAAGCGCCAGTGGATTAGAAACAGATCTTTTAGATCTCGGTTATAAACGTTCTTCACGTATAAATGCGCCGGGTGATTTTTCACGACAATCTAATGTTATTAAAGTCTATGTGAGAGAGTTCCAGTTTTGGGATGGATTGCAAGCGTCTAAACAGTTACAAATAACTACTAGAGCAGGAAGTGTTACTGAGCTTAAGAATTTACAAACAGGTCGTAACGAAGCAATTTTTCGTTTAGACCCCTTGTCCATTGGCCGTTTGTTTCCAGGAGATGGGGAAGAACGAATTATTGTAAAACTCTCTGAAGTTCCCATAGAGTTGCAACAGGGCATTATTGCCATTGAAGACAGAAAATTTTATGAACATTTTGGTATTGATTTAAAAGGCATAGTTAGGGCTTTAATTGCTGACATTAAAGCAGGCGCAATGGTTCAGGGCGCAAGTACTCTAACGCAACAAATGGTGCGAAGTTATTATTTTAATAACGATAAAACTATAAAACGTAAAGTCAACGAAGTATTAGTAACAATTCTTTTAGAAAGAAAATATGAAAAAGAAGAATTACTAGAGACTTATTTTAATGAAATATTTATGGGGCAATCTGGAGGGCGTGCAATTCATGGTATGGGTATGGCTAGCCGTCACTACTTTAATAAACCACTAAGAGAATTAAAGCCACATGAAAGTGCGGTTTTAATAACTTTGTTACGTGGGCCTTCTTATTACAATCCGCGACGTTATCCTGAACGAGTTCTAAAAAGACGTAATCTGGTTCTAAATATCATGCATGAACAAGGTGCCATAAGTGAAGAACAGCGCGATTTTGCACAATTACAACCACTCACGGTGAGTGAAAAGCCCCCAGCAGGAATAAGTGATTACGGTGCCTATTTAGATATTGTTAAACAACAACTCAAGCGTGATTATGCTGAGGAAGATTTAAATACAGTAGGTTTGAAAATTTTTACTACCTTAGTTCCAGTTACACAAAAAATAGCTGAAGCATCAGTTAAAAAAGGTTTAGAAAAAATTGAAAAAGCTAATAACTTGAAGGCTAATAGTCTTCAGGCAGCCGCCATTATCACTTCAGTTGATGGTGCTGAAATTCAAGCTTTAGTTGGTGGCCGAGAAGCAAGTTTTGAAGGTTTTAATAGAGCCCTCAATGCAAAAAGACAAATTGGTTCTTTGATGAAGCCTTTTGTTTATCTAGCCGCTTTTGAAACGGGTAATTACTCAATAAACTCTACTTTAAAAGATGAGCCTATTGAAATTGTACAAAAAGGCAAGGACGAAGTTTGGAAGCCTGAAAATTACAACAAAGAGTTTTCTGGGCAAATGCCTTTGTTCAGTGCTCTCGCTCGTTCTAAAAACGTACCAACGGTTCATCTTGGAATGGAAGTTGGGGTTGAAAAAGTTATGCAAGCGGCGGCACGGTCGGGCTTAGAAAAAACTCCATTGGCTTATCCAGCAATGATGTTGGGCTCGATGAGCTTGGCGCCGATTGAAGTGGCACAGATGTATAATACTTTAGCTAACTCTGGTTATCGTACTCCTTTGCGTTCTGTACGTGCGGTATTGGATGAACAAGGCCAACCTCTACAGCGTTTTCCATTAGAGGTGGAAGAAGTTTTTGATAATGATTCAATGACTCAGCTTAATTCCTTGTTACATTTAGTCACTCAAAAGGGTACCGGTAGACGTTTGCAAAGCTTAATGCCTAATTTTCCTGTTGCTGGTAAAACGGGAACCTCAAATGATTATAGAGATGCATGGTTTTCAGGTTTCAGTGGTGATTTAAGCACAGTAGTTTGGGTGGGCAGTGATGACAATCATAATACAGGTCTCACCGGCTCATCTGGAGCCTTGCCTATCTGGGGCGATATTATGAAACAAGTTGCACAGATACCATTTGCCTTAACACCAAACGACAATTTGGACATGCTGCAATTCGATTTTTCTACAGGTTATTTGATGAAAGACTGCACACGTGGTGAAAACGATGTGCTCTTGCCGGCTAAACTTACAGTGCATGAGCAAGCTGAATTTATTCGCTGCAGTTTAGGGCAGCAAGTACCCACTAAAGATGAAGATAAGGGTGGTTTTTTTGATTGGCTTAGAGGCGACTAAAGCGCTTCAACATTAATCTGTGATACAAGGTAAAATGCTTCTTTTCTATTTGAATAAAGATAAGGCAAATGAATAAACAAAAACACCTTCTATTATTAAGTTTTTTAATCTTATTTTTACTGCCTGCTTGTGCAACCTCATGGCCTGATCCATACGAAAAACCTAAGCCTGTGGTTGTTTCAGCACCAGAGCCAGTGTTTATCCCAGAACCAACACCTGAGCCACCAGTAGTTGAAACCATGGCTCTGCCAGATAGCCGTGTTGGTACGGCAACTCCTATTGAAATACCCGCACCAACGCCAGTCATAGAAGCAGAGCCTGAATTAGCTGCAGTAGTTGCTCTCAGAGGACAGGCCCAGTCTAGTTTAAGCAATGGTGAGCCTGCAATGGCAGCGGCGAGTATTGAGCGAGCTTTACGCATTCAAGCGAAAAATCCAATTTTGTGGTTAGATTTAGCTGAAATTCGTTTTGCTCAGCAAGAGTTTACTCAAGCTGAAAACACCGCGAAAAAAGCCTTGGCCTACGCGGGTAATAAACGTGATATTAATAAACAAGCTTGGACGGTGATTGCCAATAGTCGTTATGCACGTAATGATAAAGATGGTGGTCTACGTGCAGAGGCAGAAGCCGCACGTTTTTAAATGTGCTCAGTTATCTGAGAAATAATTCATACCTATTTCGTTTAATAAATAATACCTTAAGGTTTCACAAAGCATGAGCGAAATGGAGCAAATCTTCGCAGCCGATGGCATATTGGCTGAGCGTTTGGCACATTATAATCCCCGCAGTCAACAACTTAGTATGGCGGTGAGTGTTGAAAACGCCATTCACAATAAACAACACGCTGTTATCGAAGCGGGCACTGGTACGGGTAAAACGTTTGCGTATTTAGTACCGGCATTAATGTCAGGAAAAAAAGTGGTTATCTCTACGGCTACTAAAACACTGCAAGATCAAATTTTTGAAAAAGATTTACCTACCATTACCAAAGCATTGGGCTCGCCTCTTAAGGTATCAGTCTTAAAAGGTCGACGTAATTATATTTGTAAGCATCGTTTAGATAATCAAGTCGCATTACCCAGTGGTTTATCCACCTTAGAAAAGAAGCAACTGGCTCATATTGCAGAATGGGCGGTTATCACTCACAAAGGCGAAACCACTGAATTGAAGGAAGTTCCAGAGACTTCACCCATTTGGGCTCAAGTAACTTCTACCACTGATAATTGTTTAGGTCAGGCTTGCCCTGTGTACGATAAGTGTCATGTGGTTAAAGCCAGAAAAAAAGCAATTACTTCCGACATCGTAGTTGTGAACCATCACTTACTTTTAGCGGATACCCGACTTAAGGAAGAAGGTTTTGGCGAATTATTACCAGATGCTGATGTGGTGATTGTGGATGAAGCGCATCAAATTGCCGAACTTGCCACTTCAGTTTTCGGCACGCAATGGAATTTACGCAGGGTGCAACGTTGGGTTAAAGATGCCCAACTTACCGCTCTACAAACACAACAGCATGTATTGACCAGAAAACTGGATGAGTTACTTAAACTCACACGTGAGTCACGCTTAGGTCTGCAAGGGCTTAGCGGTAATATGCCTTGGAGTGACGTTCCAAAAGGCTTTGCAAGCTTTTTAGATGAACTGCATGAATGCATGTCTGGTCTTACCGAAACCATTAAAGCCTTAAGTGACGATGTGGAATGGGAAGCGCTTTGGAAACGCATGGGCGGTATGTTGGCGGGCTTAGAAATATTCACTAAACCTTTAGATGACAAGGACACTGCTCATATTCGTTGGTTAGATGTCAGTCATTACGGTTACACCTTGCATGACACGCCTATTGAAATTTCTGAAGAATTTAAAAATCTGATGAAGACCTATGCGTCGTCTTGGATTTTTACTTCGGCTACTTTAGCCGTTGGTGAAAGCTTTAAAGGATTTAGTGAGCCATTAGGTATTGATGACGCTGAGTTTAGTTTGTTGGATAGTAGTTTTAATTACCAGTCGCAATCAATGTTGATGTTGCCTAAAGGTTTACCTGAACCCAATCATCCAAACTTTGCTGTGGCCTTTACGGATTTGGCAGAGGACTTAATTGAAGCTTCTGGTGGTGGTGTTTTTTTACTATTCACCAGTTATCGTATGCTCAATTTAGTTGCCGACAGATTGAGAGATAGAATAGATAAAGATTTACTCATTCAAGGTCAAATGCCACGAGGCGCTTTACTCGATGCCTTTAGGGAAGATGGCGATGCAGTTCTGCTCGGAACATCAACCTTCTGGGAAGGCGTTGATGTGCAGGGTTCGGCTCTACGTTGTGTAGTGATTGATAAGCTGCCATTCGCTTCACCTGGTGATCCTGTTTTATCTGCTAAAATCAACGCTATGCGTGAACGTGGCGATAATCCATTTATGCAATTACAATTACCTCAAGCGGTTATATCCTTAAAGCAGGGTGTCGGTCGTTTGATTCGTGATGAAGAGGATTATGGAGTGTTAGTTTTATGTGATTCGCGATTACGTTCTAAGGCTTATGGGAAAACTTTTTTAAAGAGTTTACCAACAATGCCACAAACGGATTCGATTGAAAAAGTTAGAAGTTTTTATAAGTTTTATGATCATGGTTAAGGTGTATTCGTAGTGGCAGCTCCCCGTGGCTGCCATTGCTTAGCTAGGGCAAGCACAGGGACTTGCCCCTACAAAAATTGATATGAAAAAAAA
>CAJQOG010000187.1 GCA_905479875.1 uncultured Gammaproteobacteria bacterium | reverse complement strand
TAACAGTTTATTCAACGAACGAGGTTCGTATATTTCTAATTCGGTGTTTTTTCAAATACAATCTATCCAACACCACCAATTTCTCTAGCGCAAACAATAACATACATTCACTATTAGTAATAAATAAAACCTACAAAACCGAACCTGATTCGGCTATCTTTTTGTCAGAGAAATCCTACGCATATTTATCAAAAAACATTTCTTAAGTAAAATCATAGACTTACAACTCTATAAATATTTTAGATATACCGAACGGCGTATATTTCTAAAAACGTAGAAACTATACTCAAATATACCAAATTCGATTAACGTTAAAAGGAATTAACAATGAATGAAATGGATGATATACCAAGCAACTTACCTACGCGCCCTATAAAGTTTATGCATAAAGTTCGTGCAGATATAAGAGCACGAAACTATGCCTATAAAACTGAAAAAACTTATACACATTGGATTAAACGCTATATCCGATATCACAATATGACTCCTCCAAATAAAATGGGTGATATGCATGTAGAACAATTTTTACACCATTTATCTGTTGTTGCTAGAGTAAGTGCTGGCACACAAAAAACGGCTCTTAATTCTTTGGCCTATTTATACAATAAATTTCTTGAGCAACCATTAGGTAAACTCAATATTACTCATGCCAAAGTCTCGCAAAAAGTGCCTGTTGTGTTTTCACATAAAGAAGCCATAAAGATAATAGATAGCATACTTCCACCTTGGAATTTAATGACAAAAATCATGTACGGTTCGGGCTTGAGAACCAGTGAAGTAATAAGTTTACGAATAAAGGATATCGACTTTGATCGTGACATGATTGTCGTACGTTCAGGAAAAGGTGGTAAAGACAGAAGGACTGTATTACCAGAGTCTATTGTGGAAGAACTCTCTGAGCAAATCAATCACACCGCAAAGTTACATGCCGCTGATTTAGCAAATGGCTTTGGCTCTGTTTATATGCCCAACGCACTCAATAAAAAATACCCAAGCGCCGCAAAGGAACTAGCTTGGCAATATCTTTTTCCTTCTTACAAACTATCAGTTGACCCACGCTCAAAAATTATCAGGCGCCATCATGTGCATGATAGGGCTTTACAAAAGAATGTAAAGAAAGCTATACAGATTGCACAAATTCCCAAACACGCTAGCTGCCACACTTTCCGTCATTCGTTCGCAACCAACTTATTAGAAAAAGGAAACGATATTAGAACTGTGCAAGAATTATTAGGTCATGCTGATGTAAAGACTACTGAAATCTACACTCACGTTTTACATAAGGGCGTATTAGGTGTGAAGAGTCCTATAGACTGATAAATCTCAGAAATCATCATTCCCGACTCCTGTCTCCCATGACACTAGTACATCCTGTACGTCGTACACCCATGTTTTACATAAGGGAGTTTTAGGTGTTCGGAGCCCTATAGACACCTAAACTCTTGATACTATCAATTCCCTATTTAAGCCCATAAAAAAAGCCGGTCGGTGACCGGCTTCTCTAAACAAAAACTAATTCAGTTTATGTTTTATTTACTTTAGTAGCCCAATGATCAGCAATTTCTTTTGCTGCATCTTTACCACCAAGACCAAAGGCAAGAGCTGCAGCAACTGCAACAGAACCAATGGTGAAGCCAAATGCCATATTAACGATGTTGTCTGCTAAGCCCATAGACTTTAAGCCCATTGCTAAAACTAAGCCTAAAATTGCAATACGTGCAATATTAGCCATACCAGCACTGCCATTAGCTACTAATCTTTTATGAGCTAAACTTCCTAAGAAGTTACCAATCACAAGAATTAAACCACCCACTAAAATACCACCACCAAATTCAATAACTTTGGCAAAGATTTTAGAGATAACGTCAATACCCAATGTATTAACCGCTGCAGTAGCTGCAGTCATCATTGAGAAAAACATTACACTGCCGCCAACTAACTTAGTAGGAGTGAAGCTTTCTGTAAACAAATTTTGAATACCCATTTTTTCTGGGTAGGCATTAATGTTCATGCCTTCTAATAAACCAGACAACATATAAACAACAAACTTAGCTACAAAATAAGTAACCAATAAGATAATACCAGCGCCTACAATATTAGGTACAGCGGCCATTAAATCATTAATCATTGCAGTAGCAGGATCTGAGATTGCAGGAATTTGTAATACACCAAGTGCAGCTACTACGATTGGTAATAAAATACCACCGAAAATGAAAGCACTACCAAACTTAGACACTTTAAGATCAGTATTACCTGTTTTAAGTGCTAATTGATCATCTACTTTTCCTAAAGCAACACCAACCAATTTAGAAACGATAGTTGCAATAATCCAACCCGCGTAACCAATAACACCAGCACCAATTATATTTGGAATCGCACTCATGAACTTATTCAACATTTGCTTTAATGGGTCTAAAACGTCAGTTAAACCAAAATGCTGTAATACAGCCATCAATACGAAAATAGTTAAGATTGCTTTGATTAAAGAAGCAATTGGATTGGCTAACTCAGTTTTTACACCGGCATCGTCGGTAAGAGTTAACATATCGACTTTATTTAAGCCTTTACGAATAAGTCCTGAGATTATTTTTACAATAAATAACCCGACTATTAAAATTGCTAAACCAGTTAAGGCCTTAACTGCTGGGCCTGATTTTAAAAAATCTGGCATCATTTCACTAAGTTGTTCCATGCTTATCCCCTGTGTATCTTTAAAAAAGGGGAGTTTAAAAGAATTTCAGTGGCTTAAAAGACCATTTATTGAATGTTTACATTGTTTTAACAATGCTTATTAATTCAATTACATTAACTTTAACTAATTTAGTGCCCTCAAAGACTGCAAAGGCGGCACAGTTACTATTTCCCTACTTCTCCATAAGCCCAAGACGCCAATCAAGAATGCCCCACCAAGTGGCCCTAATAGCCAAATGCTAGGATGAAAATCATGAGGAATTTGGAACATATACGTTTGCAGCAGATAAATTACCGCTTCTGCGCCAATAGCAGCAATTAAACCAGAAAGTAGTCCAAGCAAAAAGAACTCAATACCTAATACACTCAGAATAGTATTTCGACTACTGCCTAATGTTCGTAAAATTGCACTTTCTTGTTGACGCTCATCAAAAGATGAACTAATTGCAGCAAACATAACAACACTGCCACACACTAATACCAAAAGCAGAATCAACTCTAAACCTAAACTCACCTTATCGATAATTTTTTTAATGGTATTAATAATTTCATCTAAATCAATAACGGCAATGGTTGGATAAAGTTTTAACACATCGTTAACCACAGTTTTTTTCTGACGTGGAATATAAACACTGGTAATCGACATATTAGGGTAATTTTTTAATACGCCTTTAGGGAATAGAAAGTAAAAATTAGGCTGCATATTCTCCCATTTCAAACTTCTAATACTAGAAACAGACGTTTGTAAAACTTGTCCACCAACACTGAAAGAAATACTGTCTCCAAGTTTCAAGCCTAAATCTTTAGCAACTTCCTCTTCTACCGACACTCCCTGCTGTTCTGGCGTACCTGATAGTTCATCCCACCATTTACCTTGTAGAACTTTGTTATCTATGGGCAGCTCAGTAGAAGTACTGAGATTAACTTCTCTACGCACTGATTCTGAATTACGTTGTTGCTCTTCTGTTAAATCTACTCCATTAATTTGAGTAAGACGAGCTCTTACCAAGGAATACCAAGATTGAGGCTCAAAATTTTCTTGTTTGAGTAATGAATTAACAGGCTCAACTTCATACGGCGCCACATTAACCACAAAGTGATTGGGTGCATCCGCTGGCATCTTGGCTGACCAATCATCAAGTAATGATGTTCTAACCGTTAACATCACCAATAACAGAAGAATAGTGGACGAAAACGCCACCATCTGTAAAAGTGTTTGCGAACGGCGGCGCCATAGGTTTGCTAAAGCTAATTTCCATGAACTACCCGCCCAATGAGCAACACGCTTTCCTAATGCCAAAAGCAAGTAACCAAAAAGACCGGTTACAAGACTGACTAATAGCAGTCCACCCAAAAAGTAAATAGCTAATGATAGAGATTCGCTATACCAAACCACCAGTAAAAAGATAATTGCAAAACCAATGAGGAAACGCGTGCTATAACTGGAAAAACTAACCTCAACATCTCTTCGTAAGACACGTAATGGGGACACGGTAGGTAAATGCCATAGTGCTGGCAGAGCAAAACCTAAGAGACAACTCATACCCGTTACGAATGCCGTAAGTAAAGGTTTGTAGCCTGCCTTGGGAATTCCTTGCGGCAAGAGTTCACTCACACTTCGCATTAAAAATTCATGTATGACCCAGCCAATGGCTAAACCAATTAATGTGGCAATAAATGCCAACAAGGCACATTGCAGAACATAAAGGCGTCGCACTTGTTTTGCACTTTGTCCCCAACTCTTTAATAAAGCAACCTGATTGATGTGTCGTTGTGCATAGCGATTACTGGCTAAAGCTAGTGCTATAGCAGCTAGCATAACCCCTACACTTCCTGCTAATAAAAGAAACTGTCGTCCTCTATCTAAAGTGCTTTGTAAGTTTTCCTGAGAATCACGTGGTGTGATTATTCTTTCATGTGGTGAATTTTGATCTTTGACCCATTGCGAAAAATTGTTTACATCAGCTTCTTCACCAGCCAATAATAATTTATACCGTACCCGACTACCTGGCTGAATTACCTGACTGGTTTCAATATCAGCCATATTCATTAACACACGTGCACCAAAGGCTGAAAAACCAGTTGCTCCATCGGGCTCCGCCACCACTATTTTTGTGGCCTTAAGTTTGGCTTGCCCTATTTCAACTTCGTCGCCAAGTTTTATATTAAGTAAAGGTATTAACCGTTCGCCAATCCAAACTTCACCAGGTTTTGGTGTTTCAGTGGTTTTTTCCCAATCACTCTCATCTGCAGTAAAGGCCACATCGCTAACCGTAAGCTGACCGCGTAATGGATAAGAACTTTCCACCGCTTTAACAGATGCTAGATTTGATTCATCACCATTAAACAACATGGATGAAAATTGCAAAATATTTGCCGTTTGTAAATTTTTTGCTTTAGCGTGTTGCAGATAGCTTGCATCAAAGGCTTTGGAGCTATTAATCACTAAATCTGCAGCTAAAAAACTACTGGTCTCTCGGTTTAAAGCCTTTTCAACTCTATCAGCTACCATGGCTATAGAAGTCACTACGGCCACCGCGAGCACTAAAGAAAAAGCAATCAGACTCAGCTGCCCACCTTTCCAATCACGTTTTAACAATTTCCATGACAACATAATTAGACCTTAATTTTTAGACTTTAATTTTTCCGGCATCTAGACGAATAATATTTTGGCAGCGTTCGGCCAATCGTTGTTCATGGGTGACTAGTACTAAAGTTGCGTCGGACTCTTGATTAATTTCAAAGAGTAAATCACTGACTTTTTTTCCAGTGACGGAATCTAAATTACCGGTAGGTTCATCAGCAAATAAGATTTTAGGTTTACACGCAAAAGCACGTGCAATTGCAACTCGTTGTTGCTCGCCACCTGATAAAGTTCGAGGATAATGTTTTAAACGTTCACCGAGACCTACTCTTTCAAGATATTCTCTCGCTTGCTTTTCTGCGGTTTTATCACCACGCAATTCCAGTGGTAAAGCCACATTTTCAAGAGCGGTTAAACTGGGGAGCAATTGAAAGGTTTGGAAAACAAAACCCACCAACTCAGCACGTACTGCAGCACGTTGTTCTTCATCCAGTTGAGTAATCTCTTTACCCGATAAATATATTTCTCCAGAGCTGGGAACATCCAGTCCAGCAAGCAATCCTAATAAGGTGGATTTACCGGCTCCTGAAGGCCCCACAATTGCCAGGCTTTCACCTTGAGTTAAGGAAAAATTAATATCATCCAATATTTTGAGTTCATTCTCTGCAGTAGTGACAATCTCATTAAGGTTATTAGTTACAATGGCGTTGGTCATATTTTTCTTTATTATTAATTTAAATTTACTTTCTAAAAACAGCTTATGAAATACCTGCTCTCACTGATAGCCATTTTGATAATTAGTTTATGTATATACGTAATCTATCAAGATATTGGGACACATCAGCAAGAATTAAACGTTAACACTGCTAATACTCAAAAAATAATAGATATTTCCAGTAATGCCATCCCAGATAATACAATTACTACCGTTGATTTAAGTTCTGATCAACCTATTATTAAAACCAAAACCCGTAATATTCTTGTTTTAGGTGATAGCTTGACGGCTGGATATGGAATTGTACTGGAAAAGTCATGGGTGCATCTTTTAGAGCTAGACCTACGCCGTAACTTTGATGAAAGTTACCGTGTCATTAATGCAGGAATTTCAGGTGATACCACTGGTGGTGGTTTCGCACGTTTGAAACAAAGTTTAGAGCAACACAGGCCCGAATTCGTGATTGTAGAACTCGGTGGTAATGATGGCTTACGTGGTTATCCTGTTAAAAGTATTCGCGAGAACCTTTTGAAGACCATTAAAATGGTGAAAGACAGCAATGCCAAGCCTATCTTGGCTGGCATTCAAATTCCACCCAATTATGGTGAACGTTATACCTCAAGCTTTGCCGATATTTATCCTCAATTAGCAGAGCAAGAAAACATCCCTCTGATTCCGTTTATTTTGGATGGCGTGGCACTTAAAGAAGAATGGATGCAAAATGATGGCATTCATCCTAATGAAGATGGGCAAGAACAGATTAAAGACAATGTGATGGGGGTTTTGAGTGAGCTTCTTAAGTAAAGTTTAGTTTGAATATTTAACTACACAATTCATTCAAAGTAGATACGATCCTTCAACTCACCTTTTGACCCAAACGTCTCAAGCGACTCATCAATATCCAACCAGTATCTTTGCTTAACATCTCCTGGCACATCTAGATTAACTGCACACCAAGTAAATACACCACTTAAATCATCCATTTGGCTAACACTGGTTTGCACAATCAAAGCAAACTCAAAGGCTACACCGGCGCGTACTAAAATAACTTTGGCTTCATCCTCAGGATTCTTTCGTCCACCTGACAACCAATCCGGTTCTGAGTTTACCGAAAATCTTATAATTTTAGAACCAGGCACTTGTTGACCCAGCATACTTTCTATTTGAGAAATTATTTGCTCATAGGGCTTATCTGATAACCATTTGAGCATATGTTCGGTTGGAATTAGTTTTTTGAATTCATTCATAGGCGGCATCTTACAGCATCCAAAGAATCACTATCACGTCCTTGTTATTTTAATGGTTTCAAAGTACTGAGATACATAGCATAGTTCCATAGAACTAATAGTTTTCTTGAGCTAAATATAACTCAGCACAAGCCAGCGCATCACTTAAGGCATTATGTGCTCTATATACGGGTAAGTTATAGCGTTCACGACAAGCTGCTAGACGTAAACCTCCACTTGCAAGGTTTTGCCCTGACATTCTGAAACGTTGCTGCTCTCTTTTAAGCGTATCGATTAATCTAAGCGGCAGTTCTTGTGAAAAATATTCCTGGCTTATTAAATTTAAAAATCCTTTTTCAATAACTGCATTATGTGCCAGTAAGCAACTACCCTTTAGCGTTTGAATCAATTCTTTAAAAATGCTTTCAATTGCAAAACCGTTTTGTATATCACTATCGGTAATTCCATGAATAACCGCACTTTGGTTCATTTGAACTGATGAGTTCAATAAATAATGACGCGCTGATGCTAGGTTGATTTTATTATTTTCAATTATTACCCAGCCCATACTAATTACTTGCGAACAACTGGTATCAAGTCCAGTCGTTTCCAAATCTAATGCCAATAAGCGTGTTGGTGTAGGCTCTTGCTTAGAGTGTGTGATCTGCGCACTTAAGTAGTCACATAAAAAATCATGCTGACAGTTTTTCAATATCTTTTTACATCGTAGACGGTATAGCCACGGCTTAAGCATGTTTAAATGCCCGCATACTGGTTGCCAAGTGCTTTTTGTGCGGTTGCAACCACTTCAAATGCTGAACGTAACTGATCTCTCACTAAAGGTGAAAGCTCAGAGGGTTTTATATGATTATCTGGTTTAATGCCCCTTTGTAATTGCCTGCCCTGATGCTGGATACGTAAATAGGAAACAAACTCAAAGGCATCCATAAGATTATTAATATCACCCGTATTAACGTTTGCTCCAGTTTTCAGCATCTCAAAACGTTGCAAAGTATGTGTTGCTGATTTCCCACTAGCCAAGATATATATTCGTGCCAAATCAATAATGGGTACAAGCCCATGATGTTTTAAATCCAGAGTATTTTTATGTTCACCGTTTTTTTCTAAAACAAATTTTCTAAAAAAACCTAGTGGAGGCTGAAAGCCTAAAGAATTTTTATACATTAATGCCAAAAATACTTGATGATTACTGGCTAAACTTGAAACTGAATTCTGTAGCTCATTAATTAACTCTGCATCACCATAAATACAACGTAAGTCAAAAAATATATTTACATGCATAAGGGCCTTAGGTTCAGGAACAGTTATCCAGTTTGAAAAACACTTCTGCCACTGTGCAAGAGTTTGGCACCACTTAGGATTACCAGCCATTATGTCGCCAGGGCACAATACATAACCACAAGCATCTAAACCTAGATTAACAAATTCGGCAACTTGTAAAAAATAAGTCCTATCTTCTTCACTCGCATTATTTGCTAACACAAGTGCATTATCTTGATCGGTTTTTGCTGTCTGTTCATTACGAGCTTGAGACCCGAGAGCAAGCCACGCATATTTTATTTTTGGATGACCAAATTTTTCAAATGCCAATTCTATTAATCGACTAGTTAAGGCGTCCGTAATAGAAGTCATCATTCTTCCTACATCACTGGCCTTGGCATCCATTTTTACCAAATGTGCAAATAACTCTGGAACTCGTTTACTGACTGCAACTAATTCTTTTAAAGTTTTTTGTTTGTTTATATCTCCAACCATAAAAACTGGATGACGTGCTTGATAACGTGCAATGTCATTGACGGTAACCACGCCGTATAGCTCACTATTTTTTAGAACCGGTAAATGATGAATATTATTTTGCATCATACTTACCAAGGCACTTGCTACTGATTGTTCGCTATCTAAAGTAATCAGTTTTTGGGACATAATACTTGATACAGGCTCTGAAATATCCATTGCTTGTGCAACAACCCGCTTGCGTAAATCTTTATCAGTGACAATACCAACTAACTCTTGCATATCTAAAATAAGTAATGCCGACACATTATTATCAGCCATAGCTCTCGCAGCTTCTTGTATTGTGGCTGTTTTATCAATAGCAACTGGCTCACGCGACAATTTACTACCAATGGTCTCTAAACTAAGTGGATTAGAATCATGCACACTAGCGGCAAGCCTAATTCTTTCACCATAAGCTTGAGTGAAATATTTTTCAAAAATAGAATGGTTTTTACGAAATGCATCAAAGTGAGTGTCTCCACATTCAATCAGTAGACAATCTTCTTCGCATACCGCTTGAAGTTGTACTGGAGTTCCGGCCAACACAGACAAATAACCAAAATACTTACCTTCAGCGAGTTTACTGACTAAGTTTTTTTCTTGATCGAGTAATCTAACGGCACCAGAACGAATTTGGTAAAGAGTTTTATTAGTATCGCCTATATGAAATAAAACTGTGCCTTTTTTGTAATAGGCAAGTTTTAAATTTGTAGCAAAGTTTGATAGCGCACTTTCTGACAATTCATCACAAGGTGGGTACTGTTTAAGAAAACCATTTAACTCTTTAACTTCTATTGCCGGCACGCTCTAATACTCCTAGATTTGTAATAAGCATAAACTAATTACCGAAATAAAGTTTAACTTAAGTCAATAAAAACCCCCGCATAAATGCGGGGGAAAGCTTGGGAGGAGCTTAATTACAAGCGGTTAAACTTGCTCAACTCATTACGGCAATCGACTTACCATAATATTTATCTAACCGATGAAAGTTATTAGATAAATTCTTTACTAGAAGCCATATTTTGCTGTGAAAATAAGGCGTCCTAAATCACCGTCTATGCCACTTTCAAGCTCTCTTTCTGCAAACAGATAACCTACCCCTAAAGTTAGCTTAGGTGCTGGAGACGTTAATAAATTTACTTGGTAACTACTTACAGATTTAGTAACTCCAGTACCAGTTAAAGCTGTATCGTTATCCGCTGAGAAGGTAGAGTAAATAAAATTTGATCTCCATTTATCGTTCCATACGTGGCGATAGGACACAGCGGCTGAAGTTGAGTCAATTGCTTGAAGCTCACCTGAAGCATCTAATACTGCACCATTAGCAGTATTCAAACCGGCATAACGCCCCATGCCTGAGCCAGTATTTAAGTTAAAGCGTATATCATCTCTTGCACCAACTTTAACTTTGCCAGTTAAACTAAGGCCAATACTACTTTCACTAGAATCAATCGCACCATCCTCATATTGCAAACTACGTACAAGTGCAGCAACAGAGATACTTGAACGTTCACCCTTATAGTTATAACGCCCAACTAAATCTGGAGTTGAAGCATCATCAGTAACGATGCGTCCACCACCACCAAATGGTGTTACGGTAGTTTCTGGATTTTCTAAAGCAAACTGCCATGGGCCATTGGTATAACGCACCATTGGTTGACGCTCAAAAATAATACCTTCTGATGCCCCTAAAAAATCGACCGACTCTGGTAAAGCACCAACATTTTGAAAGGTTGACCACGTTTGTCCAACTAACCAATTGTTATAAGTTAAAAACGCATGGCGAAGCCTTGGATTATAAGAATTACTGACACGTTCATTACCATCCCCGGTCAATAAAAAGTCCATTTCGATAAATGAACTAAGTTTGGAACCATTGTCTAGTTCTGTGCTAGATTTGAAATTTATGCGAGATTCTTTTGCTGAAAAATCAAAATCTGCAGAATCATTTGAGCTACCGTCTCCAACCGGAACTAAACCAGGGATGTAGAAATCTCGCCCAGCATTACCAGGAGGTCTATCACCTTCACTATAATCGCTCAAACTAGCGGTTGCTTTAACAAAACCACCAAACTTATAGGTAGTGCCTGATTTACTCGCAGGCGCACTAGATTGAGCTGGTGCTATAGTATTCATTTCTACTTGCTTTATTTCAGCTTGTTGAGCCTTCAATGTAGCTTTCAACTCTTGTAATTGCTGTTCTAGTAGCTGAATACGTTCATCAACAGACTGCTCACTAGCAATAGTTGGCAGCGCTATACAACTTGCCAATAAACCAGTAATTATGAGATTGCGTGTTTTCATGAATAAAACCCCTTGGTGATTAAACTATTATTAAATGTTTTACCCAATTCTATGGTTCTTGTATTTATTAACTATTAGCCAATAGTCTATAGAG
Organism: uncultured Gammaproteobacteria bacterium; assembly: GCA_905479875.1. Taxonomy (GTDB): domain Bacteria; phylum Pseudomonadota; class Gammaproteobacteria; order Steroidobacterales; family JABDMI01; genus JABDMI01. The sequence goes on along the minus strand of CAJQOG010000187.1, from coordinate 1,162 downwards.
TAATGATTTACCCAATCAGACTTAGCTTTTTAGACCAAAGTCTATATCTAAGCCTATTAAGAATTCTTTGTTGTTGCTTTAAATGATTTAAAATAAAATCAAATAATTATTCATCTATTCAGGAATCTCTGAGGAAGTTCATCATGTCGAAGGTTTACCCAATTACTGCACTCTATAAAGAACATACGCTTACTGATAATGATCAATATCTATCAATGTATGCTGAATCACTTAACAACAACGAGCAATTTTGGGCAGAGCAAGGCAAAAGACTAGATTGGTTTACGCCATACTCTAAAGTTAAAGATGTCTCCTATGATAAAGACGATTTACATATTCGTTGGTATGAAGACGGTACGCTGAATGTTTCTTATAACTGTATTGATAGACACTTAGCAAAACATGCCAATGACACAGCCATTATTTGGGAAGGTGATAATCCTAACAATTCTAAAAAAGTCACTTTTCAAGAGTTACATGATGAAGTCTGTCGGTTTTCAAATGTATTAAAAAATCTCGGCGTTAAAAAAGGCGATAGAGTTACTCTGTATATGCCAATGATTCTAGAATCGGCATATGCCATGTTGGCTTGTTCGCGTATTGGTGCAATTCATTCAGTAGTATTCGGGGGCTTTTCTCCGGAAGCTTTAGCTGGAAGAATTATTGACTGCAAATCAAATATTGTTATTACTGCCGATGCCTCTAATCGCGGTGGCAAACAAATTGCTTTAAAAAACAATGTTGATGAAGCTTATAAAAAGCCTGGTGTATCTGATTATTTAGAGACAGTATTAGTGATTAAAAATACTGGTATGGATGTTGACTGGAACGACAAGATAGATCATTGGTATGCCCCTCTACGTTCGGAGGCGGAGGCAACTTGCGAACCAGAAGCAATGAATGCTGAAGATCCTTTGTTCATTCTTTATACCTCAGGCTCAACTGGTAAACCTAAAGGTGTTTTACACACTACCGGTGGCTACTTAGTTTATGCATCCATGACTCATGAACTTATCTTTGATTACAAACCAGGTGATGTTTACTGGTGTACCGCAGACGTGGGTTGGATTACCGGACATAGTTATATTATTTACGGTCCATTAGCTAACGCCGCCACAACCGTGATGTTTGAAGGTGTTCCAAGTTATCCAGACTACTCTCG
>CAJQOG010000186.1 GCA_905479875.1 uncultured Gammaproteobacteria bacterium | reverse complement strand
TGTTGTTCTATCAATTAGTCGCTCATTCTAAACATCGATTTTAATAATAAAAATATGACGATTATGCTCTGCTTAAACTAACTCCTCCCAGATAAATTTTATTAGAGCAGACCGCTGAAGATTTCTTCAGCGGTTTTTTTTAATAATTAGTATAATTTACAAAATGAAATTTTTATTCTTTATTACGTCCAAACTCAATATTTAATGTTTTTAGTTTGCGATATAAATGCGTACGCTCCATACCAACAATACTGGCAAGTTTTCCTACTTTACCATCACATAATTTCAACTGATGTTCTAAGTACGCTTTTTCAAAAGCTTCACGCGCCTCTCTGATTGGCAAACTCAACCAATCTTCTTTCATCATTCCGGAATGCAGTGCTGGTTCGATTGCAAGAACAGCTTCAACATCAGCTGGGTTAATTTCTGAGCCATTAGCCATGACTAATAAACGCTGTATTACGTTTTTGAACTGGCGCATGTTTCCAGGCCATTCATAATTTCGTAAACGATTTTGTGCAGCTATTGAAAAACGCCTGAAAGTTAACGCGTGCTCTTCAACCATTACATCAACGTAATAACGAATAAGGCTAGGGATATCTTCCAAATATTCACGTAAAGAAGGGATATGTAAGCGTAAAACGCTAATCATTTGCAATAAATCAGGTCGAAATTTCAAGGCGTCTGCACGTTTTTCAAAACCGGGTCTCGCAGAAGAAATTAAACGAAAATCAATTTCTATTTTTTCTTCACCATTAACAGGAGTATAAGATTCGTTTTCCAGTGCACCATAAAATAAACGCTGCAGACTTGATGACATATCCTCAAGTTCATTTATAAACAAAACACCATTTTGAGCTTGTTGAAAAAGGCCTTCGATTAATATCCCGTCACGCATCTCACCAAATAATTTTTTCGACTCCTGATCAATATGTATGGCCGATGGAACTAAATTTATAAATGCGCCAGCTTTCTCTTGCGACAATGAATGTACATAGCGTGCAAAAGCTTCTCGTCCAGTCCCTGCTTCTCCAATTATTAATGTCGCGGCATGTTGTTCGGCTATTTTACGGGCTTCTTTACGTGCAAGTTGAATTGCTGGACTTTTCCCAATTGGCTCAATAAGTGGAGGTATCAAGCTATGTATGGTTTTTTTGTTAATTTGTGATTTGTCTTTAAGAGCTTTTTCAACACTAGCTAACAGCTTAGCCATGGATAAAGGTTTTTCTATAAAATCTGAAGCTCCTAAACGAGTAGCTTCAACCGCGGTCTCAACAGTACCGTGACCTGACATCATGACTACAGGCATTTTAAGTTTGCCAGTTTGCGCCCAATCTTTTAACAAAGTGATTCCGTCAATTTCAGGCATCCAAATATCTAACAACACACAATCAAATTTAGACTTAGATAGCTCCTGATGTGCTTCTTTTGCACCCATAGCTGTTTCCACTTGATAGCCTTCTTCTTGTAAAATCTCTTTTACTAGATTTCGGATATCAGCTTCATCATCTACAACTAAAATTTTAGCGCTCATGCATTCCCCAATTTATAGTTTGGTTTTTATATTAGGTTCCAGCTACTTTACTGGTGTTTCAAAAACTCTTTTAGAATTCATCAAATTTTGTATATATATTAACTGATTTACTTGATTGAATGTTAGCTCGTGAGTGCGAACCTTGCGACAACCGTCCTAAACGTGCCGCTTCATCGGCAGGCAGCAATATCTTAATCAGTGCTCCGCTCTTGTCATTTTCAATATAGTGATTAGCTATTTGAATCTCACCATGATGCTCATCTACTAATTTACGCACAATCGCCAAACCAAGGCCCGTACCTTTAGGCTTTGTTGTAACGTACGGCTCAAAAACATCCTCCAAATAATCATCTGCAAAACCGCTGCCCGTATCTGCAATTTCGATTTCAACAAAACGATGACCCTCTTCATAAAACTCTTTAGCGAGTAACCAAATTTTCCCGGCCTGTACCGTATTGTCTGTATTCTCTAATTCAGCATTTAAAGCGTCATAAGCGTTGCTAAATAAGTTGTGTAGAATTTGTCGCAATCTATCAGGGTCAGCATCAATAATAATTGACTCGTCTGGTAACTTGGTATGAACTTCGATTCGCTTATCACGAGGACTATATAAAAGAACAATTTCTTTTAGCAAACTACATAAATCAAATGTCTCAAAATTTATTTCTGGAGCGCGAGCATAATCTCTGAAGGCATTTACCATATTTTTCATGGATTCGACCTGGCTAACTATAGTTTGTGTCGCTTTATCTAAAAATTCACTTTCATCACTTGGCATTTTATCTAAATAGCGATGACGAATTCTTTCAGCTGACAATTGAATAGGAGTTAGTGGATTTTTAATTTCATGCGCTAGGCGTCGAGCAACTTCACCCCAAGCCGAATCTCGTTGTGCTCTAATCAACTTGGTCACATCATCAAATACAATAACCACGCCTTGCTCTTCTTGAGCACCTGCCAACACTGAACAAGCCACCACAATCACACGCCGACCATTGGCTTTACTATTAAGAGCAAACTCCTCACGCCATTCTGTTTGACCTTTATTAACGCGATCAGAACACTCTTGCAAAAAACCGTTTAGTAAGCCATCGTCATTACTTATTTTGTCAATATGTTGACCAACAAATAAATTGAAATCGCATGCCAAAATATCATCTGCCGCATGATTTGCACGACGTAAATTTAAATCATAATCAAATGATAAGACACCCGTTGATAAACGACTTAAAATTGCTGCTAAATTAGCTCGCTCATTTTCAACTAATAATTGTGAGCGTTGCGCTTTCTCATCAGCGTCTGCCAAACGCTGTGTCATGGCATTGAATGATTGAGTAAGAAAACCAATCTCGTCAGAACTTTCTACAGTTAATTGTTGCTTATAATTACCTTCAGCAACGGCACGTGTACCTGTTGCTAATGTTTGAATAGGTTCAACCAAACGTCTAGAAATATTAAATGCAGCCCACACTGCTGCCAACATGGAAAGTAAGAAAGCTAAGCCCAAAGACAAGCTGAATCCTTGTTTGAGAGGCTCTCTTGCTTGGGTTAACTCATTATAACTTTTATACACTTTTTCTGCGTTTTCAGCTAAGGCATTTATCCTTTCGGTACTGATATATTTAATTTGTAGTAAGCGTGATGGATCAATTGGGGACGTTTGCGGAATTTTGACAACTGTACGAATGATTAATTGCCCATCTTTTAGATTATCAAGTTCAACAAATCCTGCACCTTGTAGAACTTGAAAAATTATTTCGTCACTTAACCCTGCAGGGGCATCAGCACCGACTTCAGAAACAGAATCTACTAGAATTTCACCATTAGCTTTATAAATAGTTATCGCATAAGCTTTAGCATCAACTCGTAATTCATCGATTGTAATTAATAAATTTGCACCACTTAAGTTTTGAATGTTTAATGCAACTCTTTGACTTAAATTCAAATAAGCAGCCTCGGTGTCACTTAGTGTACTGCGACTTAAGTTCAAAGCTTCTTGCAGCCCCTCTTCAACATCCACATTAAACCAGCTATCCACGGCATCATTACTAAATTGCGTAGAAAAGTAATACATAAAAGCTAAGGGTATAAATACCAATGGCAGTAATAACATCAACATATTGATGGTGAGTCGTGTTCCAGGAACATGCTGTCGATATTGTTTATAGAGACGCCAAACGTTAATAACAATTAAAGCTAGAAGTACAAGAACACCGATAGCATTAATAAGAAATATCGCACCTTGCCATTCTTGAAAACCCCCACTACTTTTTGTGGACTGAGTTAATAAGGACATAGACACGCCCATTAAGGCTAAGCCCAAAATGGTTAATAGAGGTAATAAATAAGATTTTAAAGCTTTAAAGGCCATTCATACCACTCACTAACGATGCGCCAGTCGTCCCAATATTTTGCTAAGTAATTAACTGTGCCTGAAAAATGTCTAACATCAATTACTAAACGTGTACGTGCTTGTATTTTTTTAGGGTCACTGATTTGCTGACTCTCTATCAACTCTATAGTTGTAAAATCGCCTAAATTACGAATTGCATCAGCCGCACTAGAAAAATATTTCTGCTCTTCTACATTGGGCGAAGATAAAACATACTTTTCAGTAATTGCGTTTTTTTGCAAATAAAATATTTGCTGCGCATAGGCAATTTTTTTATCGCGCCAATATTTACGCTCTTGAAAAAGCTCAGCTTGAACAATAAATTTAATAGCCAAACCTTTTTGTAATATTTCTTCAGCTTCAGGATGCAAGCTGTAATTAATTTCAGTACTAAGAACGTACACACCATCAACTATTGATGTTTGCGCATGCCTGATTTCAAAACGCTCCACAGCAAGCAATGCTCCTATGCTTAACACACATGCAAATGTAATCATCACACTTTGCTTAAAGCGCGTATGAACGAAAACATTTTTTAGTCTATTTAACAATCGCTTGCTCACTGTTTTATACGTTATTTTTCTTTTCTAATAAGCAATAAAAGAAGCCATCGCAATCATTAGTACCGGGTAAAATCTGAGAACCTAAATCGCTGTTTATTGCATCTTTAATATCTAAGGGTAACACTTTTGCATCATTTGCCGTATCCAAAAAATATTGGATTTGCATTGAGTTTTCTAATTTGAATACTGAACAGGTTGCATATAATAAGCGCCCTCCAGGCTTCAAAACACCCCATAGTGTCTGTAATATATTTTTTTGAGTTTTAGTAAGTTCTTGAACTTGCTCTAAGTCACGACGAAACTTAATGTCTGGATGCCTACGTATCACGCCACTTGCTGAGCATGGTACATCCAGAAGAATCCGGTCAAATTGCTTTTGATTTTCACCTACTGGATTCCAAGCATTGAGGTCAGCCGCATCAGCACAAACAATTTGAACTTTTTTAGAATTAGACTTGAAATCTAGACGTTGTAAATTTTCGTGCACTAATTCGAGACGTTTAGCTGACACATCAAGCGCAACAAGAGAAGAATTTTTATACATGCGTTCTAAAAGATGACCCGTTTTTCCACCTGGCGCGCAGCAAGCATCAAGCACATCTAATGTTTGCTCATTTTTATCTTCTAGCAATAATTGTGCAGCTAACTGTGCTGCTGGGTCTTGAACTGAAAAATACCCATCAAAAAATCCAGGTATCTGTTCTACAGCCACAGGCTTTTGCAATACTATGGCTGAGTTACTACTTGGGTGGGCCTCACATTCAATGTCATTGTCTCGCAGTTTTTGAAGAGCCTCTGCGACTGTAGTTTTTTGCTGGTTAACACGTAAACACATAGGCGCTTGCAAGTTATTTGCAACAAGAATATCTCGCCAGTTTTGTGGCCAGTCGAGTTTATTATGTTTAATAATCCATTTCGGATGTGCGTATTGCGTGAGCTCAGTCTTGTGAACCATAGACTCTAAGCCACGTTGGTAATTTCGTAAAATTCCATTAACTAATTTTACCGCCCACACTTTGTCTAAAACCTTGCAGGCATTAACCGTTTCATTAATTGCCGCATGTGCCTTAACTTTCATTTCGCTAAGTTGATGCATACCAAGAATTAAAAGAGCTTTTACTTCACCCTCATTGCCTTTTATCGGTTTTTTAAGTAATTGGACTAATTGATTTTGATAGCGCGGGTAATAACGACAACAGCCATATATTGCCGCGCTCATCCATGCCTGTTGTTCAGCATTCTCTAATACCGGCTTAACAACATTATCAATCGACTCACTATACTCATACTGAATCACCCTCCATAAACGACTAGCGGTTTCAGCACGTAACTCTGCAGGATTAAGCATTGCTTGGGAATTATTCATCAGTTGTTTTAAAACTTTCCATGGAAAGATCCACTGCATTAACAAATTGCTCAACGTTCAAACGCTTTTTTCCGGACATTTGTATTTCTAATAGATTCAAAACACCTTGTCCCGTTTGCACTTGAACTCCCTGCGGACTACTAGCTATCACTTTACCAATAGGTAATTTGTCACTAGGGGGTTGCTGGGAATCAACAATCTCTGCTCGCCAAACTTTAAGGGTTTTACCTTTAATTTCACTAAAAGCACAGGGCCAAGGATTAAACGCCCTTATTTTACGAGCAATAATTTCAGACGATTCTGACCAATCAATTTTTGCTTCACTTTTATGAAGTTTATGTGCGTAGTTTGCCAGTTCCGAATCTTGAGCTTGAGGCTTAATCAACCCTTGATCAAGCTTTGCTAATGTTTCAACAATCGCGTCAGCACCACAGTCACTGAGTTTATCGTGCAAACTTTGCGAGGTATCATCTGCCATAATTTCTACTGGATGAGCAGACAAAATATCGCCCGTATCTAAGCCCGCATCCATTTGCATTATGGTTATTCCAGAGAGCTCGTCACCAGCTTCAATCGCCCTGTGAATGGGAGCTGCGCCACGCCAGCGTGGTAAAAGAGAGGCATGAATATTTAAACAGCCCAAACGAGGCATATCTAAAACACTTTGCGGCAAAATTAATCCATAGGCTGCAACAATCATGACATCGGCTTTAAGCGCACGAATTTCTTTTTTACTATGAACTTTACGTAAACTTAAAGGCTGCAAAACATTTAAACCCAATTCAAGTGCCGCTTGTTTAACTGGGCTGGCTTGCATCTTTTGACCACGTCCCGCCGGACGGTCAGGCTGCGTCAAAACTGCAACGATGTTATGGCCCGCTGCATGCAAAGCCTGCAAAGCGGGAACTGAGAATTCAGGGGTGCCTGCATAAATTAGGCGCAATGATTTAAACATAGGTCATGGTTTGAAAACTTAAGCGCTTTCTTCGACTAATTTTTTGTTGGCTTTTGCTTTTCGTTGCCGACGTTGTTTTTCTAAAACCTTACGTACCCTTTCACGTTTCAAAGGAGATAAATAATCTACAAATAACTTACCTTCTAAGTGGTCCATCTCATGTTGGATACATACCGAAAGTAATTCCGTGGCCTCTAATTCAAACTCTGTGCCGTCAACATTTTGCGCTTTTACGGTAATTTTGGCTGCACGAGCAACCTCTGCATATATCTCTGGTACAGAAAGACAACCTTCTTCCATTAATTGATCACCAGTACGCGCAATTATCACAGGATTAATCAAAACAATTGGCTGATCCTTTTCGACGCTTACATCAATCACAATCAGTCGCTCATGATAATCAACCTGTGTAGCTGCTAAACCAACACCAGGGGCGTGATACATAGTTTCAAACATATTGTCGACTTGGATTTTCAAATCAGCATCAAAAACTGTTACTTTTTTAGCCACAGTTCTCAATCTTGGGTCTGGAAATTCGAGTATTTTCAGTAATGGCATGTATAAAACATCCTTAATTTCGTGCAATTTACTATGAAATGCTGCTAAAGTTATGACTTTAAAGGAGTTGTCAGTAAAATTGGGCTAGCAAAAGTACAAAACAGTCCTATTTATTTGACCACCTTACAGAGCGCTCAGTTCCCAAAATTTCCTTGATTTCCAAGGTTTTTTTGCAATACTGTGCATTGAACGTAAGAGGATAAAACGGTGAAAAACGCTATGAATAGTCGCTTTAAACAACATTGTATAGCACTGGTCTCGGGCTGTCTTGCCCTAACGATGATAAGTGGGTGCTCGCAATTTAACAACATGAGCGGAGATAATGCCGACGTGCTGACCACGGGCAAAGCTCCAGAACGTGTGTACTCTACACGTACGGCCCCTCAGCCAAGCACTAAGGCTCAATACACAAACGAACTTCCAGCAGCTCCAGCGTTAGTAGACAACTATCCTAATAGCTATACCGTTGTACGTGGTGATACGCTTTGGGATATTTCTGCCCGATTCTTAAAAGATCCATGGTTATGGCCTGAAGTGTGGCAAGTTAATGAACAAATTGCTAACCCACATTTAATTTACCCTGGTGATGTAATTACATTGATTTGGGTCGATGGTAAGCCTCAGTTACGTTTGGGTAGCGGCACTGTACGCCTATCTCCTGAAGTTCGTTATGAAGATTTAGGCAATGCTATCCCTACTATACCGTTTGAAGCCATTTCAGCATTTTTAGCTAAACCAACAGTACTTGATCGTTCTGTGGCTGATGCGCTTCCGTATGTTCTTGCTAGTGCAGATGGTCGTTTAATTATGTCTAAGGGTAATAGCGTGTATGCACGTGGCAATATAGATGCTGAGGCTATTTATAACGTTATGCATATTGGCGACCCATATTTTGATCCAGAGACTAATTATATTTTTGGATATGAAGCCACTAACGTAGGTGAAGGTACCGTTGTGCGTACTGGCGATCCTGCAACCTTAAAACTCACAGACTCAAATCGTGAAATTCTACGTGGCGATAGATTACTCACAATTGACCCGAGAGATATTGGACAAAATTATTATCCATTACCAGCTCCTGCTGATTTAGATGGATCAATTATTAGCGTGGTCGACGGCCTTTCTTACGTAGGTCAGTACGACATTATCGTTTTGAATCGTGGAGCAAATGCTGGCCTAGAAGATGGTAGCGTAGTTTCAATTTATCAGCGTGGTGACGTAGTTGCCGACCCTTATGCACAAACTAATGTAGAACATCAGGCAGAAGATGGATTTGTTAGTAAGGTGAAAAAGGTTTTTTCTGGCGAGGGCGCTGGCAACTTAGTTAAACTTCCTGATGAGCCTGCTGGTGAGGCTATGATATTCCGTACCTATGAAAGCATCAGTTACGCACTAGTGATGCGCGCAGAACGAGAAATTCATGAAGGCGATAGCATTCGTACTCCTGACTAAGTAAGCTATTCGAGCAAAATTTAAAGCCCTTAACAAGAAATTGTTAAGGGCTTTTTTCTTGGCAGAAATTTTGTCGCTTGCAAGTAGGACGCGTCTGACTGAAACCTTGATCACAGTATGAAATAATAGTGAAAAGCATAGAAAAGGAAATTCATGCCACATTTATCACCACACTCTCTAGAGGCTTGGCTGCTATTAGTCAAAACACCTCAACTAGGACCCGTTGGGATTCGACATTTACTCGAACAACTGGGTAACCCAGAACAAATAATTACGGCATCAACATCTACATTGCGAGAACTTAAAGTTCCCAATGCATCAATGCTCTGGCTTAAAAAAGCACGCGTTTCAAATATTAAATACGAATTAGATTGGTGCAAACAAGAACATCACCACGTAGTGAGTATCTTTGATGACGCCTATCCATTATTGCTTAGAGAATTAAACGATGCCCCAACTCTGCTTTTCGTAAAAGGCAACATAGATTTATTATCGCTTCCTCAATTAGCCATTGTTGGTAGTCGCAATCCCACAAATATAGGTAAGCAAGTAGCGTTCGAATTTTCTCGATATCTTTCACAATGCGGTTTAGTAATTAGTTCGGGTCTTGCTCAAGGTATAGATGGTCAAAGCCATAAAGGAGCACTCAGTAATGGTAAAACCATTGCAGTATGTGCAACGGGATTAGATCGGGTATACCCAGCTAAGCACCATCAATTGGCACAACAGATAGCACAGCAAGGAGCTCTAGTGAGCGAATTTCTCCCTGGAACTGAACTGCATAAAGCTTTTTTTCCAAGACGTAATCGTCTTATAAGTGGTTTAAGTATTGGTACCTTGGTGGTCGAGGCCAGTGTGCGAAGCGGCTCTTTAATCACCGCACAATATGCTTTAGAGCAAGGGCGAGAAGTTTTTGCTATTCCGGGTTCAATTCATAACCCAATGGCCAAAGGATGCCATAAACTGATAAAGCAAGGCGCAAAATTAGTTGAAAAAGCAGATGACATCCTTGAAGAATTGCAAAGTCACTTACAGAATTTAAAACATGCATTAAACTTTTCACAAGATACAAAAATTTCTCTAATACAAAAAACTGATGTATCTAAGTTAGATAATGATTACCAAGACTTGCTTGAAGTTATAAGTTACAACCCCATATCGATTGATGAATTAATTGGAAATAGCAGTTTCAAAGCCGATCAAATTTCATCCATGTTGTTAATATTAGAACTCGAAGGTTTTGTTAGCAATGCTGGCTCAGGGCGCTATACTAGAACCTAGGTAGTACAACAAATTAATCACCCTACAAATTATTATAATATGGGGTATCGAGGAGATGACATGCGACAAAATGTACTAGACGTGTTGATTTATTTGTTTGAAACTTATTCCGATGAACAAACTCTACAAGCTCCAGAACGCCATGATTTAGAACTAGAGCTAACGCGCGCTGGCTTTTACGAAAATGAAATTGAACGTGCATTAAGTTGGATTGATGATCTAAGTATTCAGTGGAGTTTTTCTGAAAAGCCCCAAAAAAGCCAAGCCGCTCTTGAACCGTCAACCAGAATCTTCAATGCAGATGAACAACATCGCATACCGTCACACTGTCGCGGCTATATCTATTATTTAGAGCAAATAGGAATTCTTAATCAACTACAACGTGAACGTGTAATTGATCGGACTTTAGCCTTAGAAACCAGTGAGTTAGATATTGAATCACTGCAATGGGTAGTGTTGATGGTCTTGTTCTCTCAGCCCGACCAAGAAAAAGCGCTTCTACATATGGAGAATTTAATACAAAACGAAAATTCGGCTTTAATCCACTAGATAAAGAAGCTAACTTACTTAAAATCGCTCACTATTCACTCAACTATCTCGCGCATCTGGCTTACTTTTTCTTACTTGCCTCTATTTATTATTTAGTTGCAAAACTTGCATCCCAAACGTATTAAAGTACACTGCGCGAGCTTTGCATAAGCTATTAAGTGCATATATTTATAAGAGCCTAATTCACCAAAGCATGAACAAGTCAATAAAATTGTTTGTTGACAAGACCCCCTTTTTTAATTTATTTCTATATATATGAGTAAAAACATCGTAATCGTGGAATCGCCTGCAAAGTCGAAAACCATCGAAAAATATTTAGGTAAGGACTTTAAAGTCATGGCCTCCTATGGTCATGTTCGTAGTCTTTTGAAGAAAAATGGCGCGGTAGATACCGATAATAATTTCGATATGCAATACATGCTTATCGAAAGAAATGAAAAGCACGTCGAACGAATTGCCAAAGCAGTAAAAAAAGCTGACGCTCTTTATCTAGCGACTGATCCAGATAGAGAAGGAGAAGCTATTTCATGGCACGTATTAGAAATCCTCAAAGAACGTGGATTGCTCGAAGGAAAAAAAGTACATCGAGTTGTATTTTACGAAATCACTAAAAAAGCTGTTACCGAAGCTGTTGCTAATCCACGCGGCATGGCCAATGACCTAGTTGATGCACAACAAGCCCGTAGCGCGCTGGATTTTTTAGTTGGATTTAACTTATCTCCACTTTTATGGAAAAAAGTTAGACCTCGCTTATCTGCGGGTCGCGTACAAAGCCCTGCCTTGCGTTTGATTGTAGAACGCGAAGATGAAATTGATGCTTTTATTCCAAAAGAGTATTGGAGTATCGGTGCAAACCTTTCTCATAAAGTAAAACCCTTTGGATCTAAATTATTTGAATTTGGTGGCGAAAAAGTAAAACAATTTACTTATACCAATGCCGAAGATGTAGCAAAAGTAAAAGCAGAGTTAGTTAAAGCGGCTGAATCTCAAGGTGGCAACTTAGTCATCAAAAAAATTGAGAAGAAGCAACGCAAACGTAATCCAAGCGCGCCTTTCTCAACCTCAACCCTACAACAAGAATCTTCTAAAAAACTTGGCTTTAGCGCACGCAAAACTATGAGCGTTGCTCAAAAGCTGTATGAAGGTATGGACTTAGGTGAAGATGGCCCAGTTGGCCTTATAACTTATATGCGTACTGACTCTGTGAATTTAGCCGCTGAAGCCTTAGTAGAAGTTCGCGATATGATTGGCCAGCGTTTTGGTAAAGATTCTGTTCCAGCTGAAGCTCGCGTATTCAAAACTAAATCACGTAATGCTCAAGAGGCGCATGAAGCGGTTCGCCCAACTTCAGCTTTTAGAACGCCTGATGATGTTAAACACGTATTAGATCCCGACCAATTAAAACTGTATGAGTTGATTTGGAAACGTACGGTTGCTTCACAGATGACTCCAGCCGTTTTTGATACCTTAAGTGTCGATTTATTTGCAGGCGAACATAAATTTCGGGCCAATGGTTCTACTTTAGTTATCCCTGGTTTCATGGCCTTGTACATTGATGCCAAAGATGAAGACGGCGCTGATGAAGACGATGAAAAATTATTACCTCCTCTTAAAGAAGGTGACAAAATTCCACTCGGCGAAATTCTTACAGATCAACATTTCACACAGCCGCCTCCTCGATTTACAGAAGCTAGCTTAGTTAAAACTTTAGAAGAACACGGCATTGGTCGCCCTTCTACCTATGCAAGCATCATCTCTACTCTGGTTGCTCGAGAATATGTTGAATTGGAAAGCCGTCGCTTTACACCAACTGACATTGGTAAAATTGTTGGACATTTTTTAGCTAAACATTTTGCAAAATACGTGGACTATGAATTTACAGCGAATTTAGAAGATGAGCTCGATGCCGTGTCGCGTGGCGAACTGGAATGGAAAAAGCTTCTAGAAAAATTCTGGACTCCATTCATCGAACAAGTGAATGACAAAGAAGAAAACGTTTCACGTTCTGAAGTTGCACAAGCCCGTTTGCTTGGTGAGCACCCTGAAAGTGGCAAACCTATGTATGTACGAATGGGACGTTACGGACCTTTCGCCCAAATTGGCGAAGCGCCTACTGAAGAAAATCCAGATGTAGAAAAACCAAAATTTGCTAGCCTACTACCAGGCATGAAAATGGATAAGGTTGATCTAGAAACAGCCTTATTACTCTTCACGCTTCCTAGAGAATTGGGTGAAATGGAAGATGGTCGTCGTATTCGTACGGCAATTGGTCGCTTTGGTCCTTATGTTCAAGTGGGTATGAAAACTAAAACCACTAAGCCAATGTATGTGTCACTTAAGAATGAGAACGATAGTCCCTATACATTAACTCGTGATCGTGCCTTAGAAGTTATCGCCGAAAAAATCCAAGCGGATTTAGATAAAATTATTAATTCATGGGAAGAAGAAGGCATACTAATTCTTAAAGGTCGTTGGGGGCCGTACATCACCAATGGTGAAAAAAATGCCCGCATACCTAAAGATCTCGACCCAACTACCATCACGCTAGAGCAAGCTTTAGAATACATCGCTAATGCTCCTGAAAAGCGTGGCAAAAAGAAAGTAACTAAAAAAGCAGATACTAAAAAGAAAACCACTAAGAAGAAAGCCGCTAAGAAGAAAACCAAAAAGAAAGCCAAGAAAAAGGCTAAGAAAAAAACCACTAAAAAGAAAACGACTAAAAAAAAGGTAGCTAAGAAGAAAGCTACTAAAAAGGTTAAAGGTTAAAGCTTAATTTCTAAGATACTAGACCCTAGGTAATACTTTGTATTCCTAGGGAATAATTTTTTAATTGACTTACTCTATTTATACAAATAAACCATTATTCCCTCAGCTTGACTGAGGGTCTAGCGGCTTTATAAGAATCTCTTCTGTACAATTACCCCATGCCTTCGCAATCTCAAATAAACAAAGCTGTCGAAACCATCCAAATCGGTGGCGTCATCGCGTACGCGACAGAAGCTGTTTACGGCCTTGGTTGTGACCCTGATAACACTCATGCTATTCAAAAAATCCTAGATTTAAAAGGCCGTAATGCCAAGCAAGGCTTTATCTTAATTGCCTCACAAGTCTCCCAAGTTGAAAAATACTTAGGCGAATTATCACCTCAAGAAAAACACTTGCTTGAGAAACAGTGGCCACAGCCCACCACCTTAATTCTTACAGCCAATGAGTCTGTCTCTGATTTAATCACTGGAGGGCGTAAGACAGTGGCTGTACGCATCACCGCTCACCAAGACACGAAAGAACTCTGCGAAGCCCTTAAGCACCCTCTTATCTCTACCAGCGCCAATAGGAGTGGGAAAGCAGCAATAACTCATGCGTGGCAAATTCAAGAACAGTTTTCCGATGGAATTGATTATCTTTATCCATCAACTTTAGGTGATGCCAATAAGCCCAGCACCATTATCGATGCAAAAAGTGGCAAAGTCTTACGTTAAACTTGATTTGTCTCAAAACCACAATCAACACTTTTCACGTAAAATGTGCCCATGAATACAATCGACACAGTTAAAACCTATTTACTTGATTTACAAGAGCGCATTACGCAGAATGTTCTGAGTCGTGATGAACAAGGTCAACTCTTAAAAGACGCCTGGAAAAAAGGTCCCAATGAGACATTACAAGGCCATGGTGAGTCTCGTGTTTTTGACCAAGGCTCGATCTTTGAAAAGGCCGGATTTAACTTTTCACACATACGCGGCACCAAGCTCCCTCCAGCAGCTACCAAGGCACGTCCTGAATTAGTAGGGGCCGAGTATCAGGCACTCGGCGTATCGGTCGTTATGCACCCTCTGAATCCCTATGTGCCCACATCTCATATGAATGTGAGATATTTTGAGGCCGAAACTCCCGAAGGCAAAAAAGTGTGGTGGTTTGGTGGAGGTTTTGACTTAACGCCATATTATGGTTTTGAAGAAGACTGCGTACATTGGCATCAAGTGTCTAAAAATGCTTGCCAACCATTTGGCGAAGAGGTTTACCCGGATTTCAAAAAACGCTGCGATGAATATTTCGACGTAAAGCACCGAGGCGAACCTCGCGGAATTGGCGGTTTGTTCTACGACGACTTGCATGAGTGGGGCTTTGAAAGAAGTTTCGACTTTATGCAAAAAGTTGGCGATGGGTATTTAGCTGCCTACCTGCCAATCGTAGATGAGCGTAAAGACATGGAATATAGCGAACGTGAGCGCGAGTTCCAATTACATCGACGTGGACGTTACGTAGAATTTAATCTTGTACATGATCGAGGAACTTTATTTGGCTTACAATCTAAAGGCCGCATCAAATCAATTTTGATGTCTATGCCGCCTTTGGTGAAATGGGAATATGATTATCAGGCGGAGCCTGGTAGTGCCGAAGAAAAGCTTTTGACAGATTTTTTGATTAATAGGGAATGGGTATAAACAACTCTTTAAAATACCATCACATTACCGTGGCTTGACCACGGTATCTATTATTTGAATTCCGTTAGCTCCACGAAACACTCCGAACAGATCGTTGGCATTCACTTCCATTGCCATTAGATCCTCGATCGTAGTCGAGGAATTCGATAAGTTTTATATTTAGTTTATTGTTCCGATTTTCCTGTTTCCACTGATAAAGGTTAGAATAGACCAAATTCTAATAAAAGCTACAGCATGCTCACAATTCTGCCTAAATTCATCCGTATCCCAATTGCCTATTTACTATTTTTTGTAAATCTTATCTTTTGGGCTTTTATTCTTTTCTATCCAGTCATGTTTTGCAAAATTATTTTTGCAAAGACCCCCCTACGAAAAACCTTTGATGACTTGCTGGTTAAGATTGGTGAGTATTGGGTATATGGTGATAATAAAATTACTGATTGGGTGACCACTATCGAATGGGATATTGAGTGGGATGAATCAGTTAAAAATCTTAAGAATGAATCGTTCTTAATTGCGTCGAATCATCAATCTTGGGTCGATATTGTTATTCTACAAAGATTATTTACCGGTAAGTTTCCGTTTTTACGTTTTTTCATTAAGAAACAATTAATTTGGTTACCCATTTTAGGTTTAGCATTTTGGGGCTTAGATTTCCCCCGCATGCAACGCTTTAGTCGCGAGTATTTAGAAAAAAATCCCGAGATGAAAGGTAAAGATTTAGAAGCCACGCGTGAAGCGTGTAAACACTTTAAAACCAAACCTGTGTCAATTATTAATTTTTTCGAAGGCTCACGCTTTACCAAAGCCAAGCATCAAAAACAAGAATCTCCCTTCTCACATCTTTTAAAACCTAAGGCTGGCGGCGCCGCATTTACCTTAAACGCGATGGATGGTTCGGTTAAAAATTTAATTGATGTGACGATTGCCTACCCGACAGGTTTTAAAGGCATAGGTGATTTATTTGCAAATCGCATTGGCAAAGTGGTTGTTAAAATTAAAATGATTGATATACCAGATGAGTTTTTACAAGGTGACTATCAAAACGACCCAGAGTTTAAAGCTAATTTCCAAAAATGGACAAATGATCTTTGGGTTGTGAAGGATGAAGTGTTGAAAGGGATATTGGGGTAATTGCCGAATTCAGTATCCAGAACTAAATAGTATTCTGACTCTAATTATTCCGATTCTGTGAGGAAACTAATCTGGATACCTTTCACCAGGATCCAAATAAACCATCTTCCGTCCGCCATGCGGCCCTGTCGTAAATCTCCACGGATAAGGGAACACAGAACGTACAGTGTAATGCAAATGCGGCGGTTTTCCTTTGGCATTCCCCGTGTCACCAACAGCACCAATCACATCGCCCGGTTTTAGAAATTGAAAAGCATGCACACTTTGTTCTGACATATGAGCGTAATAATGCATTTTCCACTTAGGCCCTAGTACTAAAGCTACTTTGCCACCCTTCTCGTAAGTTCCCACAAAAGTCACAATGCCATAACCATCCGAAAGTACAGGCG
>CAJQOG010000185.1 GCA_905479875.1 uncultured Gammaproteobacteria bacterium | reverse complement strand
ACGGCACAAGATGGTTCTGGGCATACTTCCTTATTTATTGGTGATAGAAATTCATCTCAAATTCAATATGCACCTGATGTCCCTAAGCCGGATCTCTATAATTTGCATGCAGGTCATTCGATGGAAGATATGTCAGGTATGGACCATTCTAAAATGGATATGGGATCCATGGATCACTCTATGATGAGCATGGGGTCTGAAGATCGACCGATGACACCTTATGCACAGCTGCGTTCAACGCAAGATACTACTATTCCTGATAGCCAGCCATTGCGTGAAATTGATTTTACTTTGAATGGTGACATGAAGCGTTACGTATGGACATTTAATAATAAAACGCTACTTGAGTCGGACTTTATTAAAATTAATAAAGGTGAAAAAGTTCGCATTACCTTAACCAACGAAACCATGATGCATCATCCAATGCATTTACATGGGCATTTCTTTAGAGTACTTAATGAACATGGGAATTACTCACCGTTGAAACATACTGTGGATGTTCCGCCAATGGGTAAGGTGGTTATTGAGTTTGACGCTAATGAAGAAAAAGATTGGTTCTTTCATTGCCATGTTTTGTATCACATGAAAGCTGGCATGTCGCGTATTTTTTCTTATACGAATTCAGTATTTGATCCTGAGATGGTTGAACTTAAAAAGCAATTTAATAAGAAAGATCATCGCTATTCTTGGGCAGATGTTGAATTACTGAGTAATATGAGTGAAGGCGTAGTTAAATCTATCACTACTCGTAAAACGCTAATGCTGGAATGGGAAAGCGATTACGATAATGATTATGATATCGATTTAAGTTTTGGACATTATTACCATCGCTTTTTAAGTACGGAAATTGGTGTTGAATTAGAAGATAGTTTAGAAGATGAATTTGATAGCCATGCCTATGTTGCCGTTAATTATTTATTGCCCTATATGTTTGACAGTCAGTTACGAATAAATCATGAAGGCGACCTTCGCTTGAGCTTAGAAAAAGAGTTTCAACTGACAGATAGATTCGAACTACATTTAGAAGCGGAATACGATACGCATGAAAAAGAAGAGTGGGCAGCTGAATTAGCTTATACCGTAAATAAACAATTCGATTTTGTTATGAAAAAACATTCCGAATATGATTTTGGACTTGGTATTAAAATTAGGTTTTAATTGAGTACGGAATTTTAAAAAACTGTAGAGTGTATTAGCGTTGCGTAATACACTTTTACTTTAACCGGTGTAATACGTGCTGTGCACTATTACACTCACATTGTTATTAATCCTAAGATATTGGTAATAAAAAAGCACCACAAGGTGCTTTTTATAATTTGAACAACTGCTTTAATTAATACTTAATACCAATTTTTTTATAGATAAATGATAAAAGCCACAATGGCCCGATCATTAAAAATTGCACGTCTTTAAAGAACGATGGTTTTTTTCCTTCAATTTCATGTCCAATAAACTGCACGATCCAAGCAGCTACAAAAATAGCTAAGCTTTGCTTCCATAAAGCAATGTCTATGCCAAGCATTAAATGTAAAACGAATACAATTGCAATTGAAAAAAGAATCATACCAATCGCTAGAGGCAGAGATAAAAAGGCGTAATATATAATCCCAACAATCAAAGCGATACTACCAAAATTTAAACGAGGGGAAATATTAGTAATAAACTCAGGAACTGGAATTGAGCCTAAAAGTCCAATTACACTTAATACAATTAAGGGGACACAAAACCAATGAATGAGTTTATTTGTCGGATTTTGATGACTGACGCCATACTCTGTTAAAAATTGATCAACTTTACGCATAATTTTTACTCAATTAATCTATCAAAATGTAACTTTACACCTGCTGAATTTGTATAACAAGTTAATTTTCGGTCAACATACAGAATGCT
The DNA here is from genome assembly GCA_905479875.1 of uncultured Gammaproteobacteria bacterium. Lineage (GTDB taxonomy): Bacteria > Pseudomonadota > Gammaproteobacteria > Steroidobacterales > JABDMI01 > JABDMI01. The sequence continues at coordinate 27,816 of CAJQOG010000185.1, read as the reverse complement.
AAGTTATTATAAGCATTGATTATTAACCAAATATTGATTTTTTTATGAGATAAAATTCAAATAAATCAAAATCATTCATTTGCTATTCATTTATTAAAGCTAAACTAGCATCGTATCTATACATAAAAGGGGATACCTATGAACAAAACTTCAAAGCAAAAATTTACTAAAATATTATCAGTTGTTGCACTAAGCGCGGTAATGACTACAGGCTGCACGACTTACAACCCTTATTCTGGTGATGAGCAAACTTCTAAGGCCACAAAGGGCGCCATCATTGGTGCAGTTTCAGGCGCGGTTCTTGGAGCACTTACTGGTGACGATTCCCGTGAGCGTAAAAAGCGTGCCTTAATTGGCGCTGGCGTTGGCGGCATTGCCGGTGGTAGTGTTGGTTACTATATGGATGTACAAGAAGCTAAGTTACGCGAGCAATTACAAGGAACGGGCGTTAGTGTTTCTCGTGATGGCGATAACATTATGCTAAATATGCCTGGAAACATTACTTTTGCTAGTAATAGTTCAGATCTTAATGGAAACTTCTTTAGTGTTTTAGATTCAGTATCTTTAGTATTAAATGAATATGACAAAACGGTTGTTGAGTTGGCGGGTCATACCGATAGCACTGGCTCAGATCAATACAATCAGTCTTTATCTGAGCGTAGAGCGGGTACTGTTTCAGCTTATTTAAACAATAAAGGTATTAACTTTAATCGTTTACTAACTGTGGGTTATGGTGAAGCTTATCCAATCGCTGATAATGGTAGTGAGTCTGGACGTGATGCAAATCGTCGTGTTGAGCTAACTTTATTACCAGTTGTTGACGAAGGTTAAGAGCCACAAAGTAAAAGATACAATCTTTTACTTGTCATTAGCGCATTAAGGCTGGCACACTGTCAGCCTTAATGCGTTTAAAAATAAAGAATATGACACAAAAAAATAATTTCAAAAATTCAAAGTTCACTAAACGAAAACTAATTCGTGGTGTTGCCTATACATTAATCGCTGGAGCTGTTTGGTTTGCACAACAGCAAGGCTGGCTGAATAATAATGCTGGCAATCAGCAACAGGCGACAAAGCAGTCGAGCTCGCAAGACCTTAAGAACAAGTCTAATGTACAGATAAGTAAACCAGAAAGTACCAATGGAAATAGCTCTAAAAGAAACGACAATGCCTTAATTGCTAAACTCTATCAACAAGCTAAGTCTGATGAAATAGTGACTGCAGTGGGTCGTGTGGGCAAAATTCTACCCGATGATAATAAAGGCAGTCGTCACCAGAAATTCTTATTAGATATTGGGCAAAAGAAATGGTTGCTTGTGGCCCATAATATTGATCTTGCACCCTATGTTCCTCTAAGGGAAGGCGATGATGTCATTGTGCATGGTGAGTATGAATTTAATGAAAAAGGTGGAGTATTGCACTGGACCCATCATGACCCACGTGGTTATCATGAAGAGGGTTATATTGAGCATAATGGGAAGAAATATAAGTAGGTATTTTATCTTTCCTTCATGCATAAAAAAACCCGCTTTAAGCGGGTTTTTTTTGGATCCTGAAATAAATTCAGGATGACATTTATTCTAAAATATTAGTCTTTTAAAATAAATGTCACTTTCATGTTTACGCGGTATTCTGAAACTTCACCGTCAGCAACAACTACTTTCATATCGCCAACCCAAGCACCTGTAATATTATCAAGTGTTTTATTAGCTTTTTTAATACCAGCTTTAACAGCATCTTCAAATGATTTTTTTGATGAAGCAGTAATTTCCGTTACGCGAGCTATAGACATAGTTTTTCTCCTGTTTAGGCTTTCGTTGAAAGCGTTTTAAGTATTTAAATTAATCTTTAAGAATGAAGGATAGTTTTAATGCTACACGGTATTCTGAAACTTCACCGTTAACAATAACAACCTTCATATCTTCAACCCATGTGCCAGTAATATTGTCGATGGTTTTGTTTGTACGTTTTATTCCTTGGCGTACTGCATCATCAAAGCTTTTACTCGACGAGGCAATAATTTCAGTAACTCTAGCAATAGACATAAATTCTCCTTGTATATGAGTTTCTGCGTCGGTGTCCTTCAACGTCGTAAATACGATTTAGAAACGTGGTCAAACAGTCTATGAATACCAGTACATAGCGTCAAGCGAAATATGGTTTATTTGCTAATTTTTAACAAAATTGCCTTGTATAAAGACTATTAATTAGTTTATTCCTACTTCACCGGCTTGAATAACTTCTTTTTCGGCAATTCCAGCAGTTTTCCATTGCTGCATAGCGGGCCGAGAAAGCAGAAAGTTACAATACTCTTTTTGCAAGTTTAGATTATGTAACTTGATAGCGAGCAAAACGGAACTGGAGCATAAATAGTGTCAGCAATTGAAAAGTCATCAAATAGCCAAGATCCATGAAATGCATTTAGGTTTCGGCATTCATTCTAAATATGTATAACTAGAGCAATATCCCCTGTAAATCGACATCCATAGTTACTTGGCGTTTTCAGTGCGACAATTCATAGGCATTTTTTCACGTAAGGTATATAAGCCAGAATGAATTTAACAGGCAATTGTTTGAGCAAAAATTTTTGCAGATAGGTTTTGTGGCCAAAGCTGTTTCTCTGGATAAGACTCATTTAAAAACTCGTCTATAGATAGTAATAATCGAAGGTAACAAAAAAGCCGATGCAATGCATCGGCTTTGATGTAAATCAGTTGTTAAAGTTTATTAAACTTCAATAAATTTTCTCAGTTTCTTCATGGCATTTGCTTCTAGCTGTCTTACTCGCTCAGCAGAGATTGAATACTGATCAGCAAGATCATGCAAAGTGGATTTTTTCTCACTCAACCAGCGTTGCTTCAAGATGTCACGACTTCTGTCGTCAAGTTCACTAAGTGCTTCGGCAAGTTGTTTATTGTTATGAGCACCATAATCTTCAGTTTCAAGAATTTCAGCTGGGTTCGCATCGGCTTTTTCTAAATAAGCAACTGGAGCGAAACTTTTCTCATCAGTATCTGAAGAGCTAAGATCAAAGCCAATGTCAGAGCCCGTAATGCGTTTTTCCATTTCACGTACGGTTTCTACTTTAACGTTTAATTCTTTAGCAATAGTTAAGCTTTCTTCATGGCTTAACCATCCAAGATTTTTACGCATTTTTCGTAGATTAAAAAACAGTTTGCGTTGCGATTTAGTGGTAGCAATTTTTACTAAGCGCCAGTTTTTAATAACATATTCATGAATTTCGGCTCTAATCCAATGTACTGCAAATGATACTAGACGTACCCCTACAGTTGGATCAAAGCGTTTTACGGCTTTCATTAAACCGATATTGCCTTCTTGAATTAAATCATTTAGTTGTAAACCATAACCTTTGTAGCCTTTGGCAATATGAACTACAAAACGAAGATGCGGAAGAATTAGTTCACGCGCTGCGTTAAGGTCGCCATGGTCCTGCAGGCGGGTAGCCAAGATTACTTCATCTTCCTTGGTTAATACCGGGATAGCAGAAACCGAAGACATATAAGACTCGATACTGGAGTTTGCACCTTTGAGCATTAACTCATAGTTATGCTTTATTGATGGCAATGTAGATGTTTGATTTGTCATGATAGGTAAATTTACTGTTGTCATAATTTTCTCCCATGGGGATTTTAGCACTCTGGAGATTAGAGTGCTAATAAGGACAGGAGTTCCGAACAGAATATTACAAAATAATCAATAAAAACAGTTACATATATTAAATGCACAAAATTTGTGCAATGCAATATTAACTAATATCAATCTTAAGAAGGGCTCTTTGCGCAGCAATCCATGCGCCTACTAGAGAAAGTATTGAAGCAAATAGTATAAGAAATAGGGTGTCAGACAGCCCTAAGCCGCGTAACTCAAAACTACTTAAATAGAGTTCTGAGAGTTTTGTGGCTGGGCCAGAAATACTGAGTAACAAGATGCTGACTAAAATTAGTGCAATGATGGATCCTAAAAAACCATACCAAAACCCGATATATAAAAATGGCCGCCGCACAAAATCATCACTTGCACCAACCAGTTTTTTTACTTCAATTTCATTTTGTTTTTGTTGTACGTGTAAGCGAATGGTATTGCTAACCACGAGTAACATTCCAAGTGAAAGCAGTGCAGCCAGAAGATAAACACAGCGTTTTAATAAATCTACCACGCTGCGAAATTTTAAAACCCACTCGGCGTCTAGTTGAACAGAGCTTACTGATGGCAGGGCGGCAAGATCTTGATTGAGTTTTTGTATTGCTGAATTAGTTTTGTCATTAATGATTTTATTTTTAGGACTAACTATTAAAGTGTGCGGCAAAGGGTTTGAACCAATAGCCTCACTTATCATTTGCATTTGAATTTCTTGTTTGAGTTCGTCCAATGCTTGTTGCGAACTGATAATTCGGACTAGCTGAACATCTTCTCGCTGGGAAATTTTATCTTGTAAAGCTTCTAGTTTAGATGTGCTGAGCGAGCCTTCCACAAAAACGTTAATGTCGTGTGTGGTTTCCCAACGCTCGGTGAGCCCTTGTGCGTTGCTTATTAGTAAATACAAACACGTTGGTAAAGCTAAAGCGATTGCAATAACAAAAGCTGTCATCAATGTTGATACGGGTTCTTTGATTAAGCCTTTTAAGCTATCGACAAAATGAAAGCCATGTTGTGAAAGAGCCAATTTAAAAGGGCTAGTTGAGGTTGTTGTATTTGTGCTTTTAGGTTTTTTGCGAGTTGTTTTTTTCTTTATTTGGCGCGCCATATTAAGCCTCCGCCAAGCGAGAATGGTCAAGCGTAATAATTGGTTGATCCATTTGTTTAACCAGACTTAAGTCATGTGTGGCGATTAACACGGTTACGCCAACTTCATTGAAGCGTTTAAATAACTGCAAAATATCCCATGATAAATCTGGATCAAGGTTTCCTGTTGGTTCATCGGCAATTAGTAACATTGGTTTACTAACAATGGCACGTGCAATACCAACACGTTGTTGTTCTCCAGAAGATAAACTGCCTGGAAGTAAATTAATTTTGCTTAGCAGCTCAACTTGATCCAAAGCGGCTTCAGTGCGTTTTTTTATGTCGCGTTTACTTAAGCCTTTTATCACTAATGGTAAAGCAACATTATCAAATACTGTTTGATTTTGTAATAAGCGGTTGTCTTGAAAAACCATGCCAAGATGTTGGCGATAATAAGACACTAAGCTTCTGTCAACAGAATTAAGGTTACGTCCGTTAACAAATAATTGCCCGCGGGTTGGGCGTTCGATTAATGCTATAAGCTTTAGAAGTGTACTTTTACCAGCGCCGGAATGACCAGTCAAAAAAACCATCTCACCTTTAGGAACAGATAGATTAAGATTGGTCAGTGCTTGATGACCATTTGGATAACTTTTAGAAACATTATCAAAGCGAATCATTAATTAGCCTTTTGATAGGTGTCGTCATGCTCATCGGCCAAGAGTGCGTCAACGTATTGTTCGGCATCAAAAGGTATTAAGTCATTTATACCTTCGCCTATTCCAATAAAACGTACTGGAATGGCTAATTCTTTAGCTATTGCTAAAAGTATTCCGCCTTTTGCAGAACCGTCAAGTTTAGAAAGCACTAATCCGTCAACTCCAATAGCTTTATGAAATTCACGCGCTTGTTGCAAAGCATTTTGACCTTGACTTGAATCAATCACGAGTAAGGTTTCATGTGGCGCATCAGGATGTTGTTTACCCATTACTCGTTTAATTTTTTTAAGTTCTTCCATTAAATTGCTTTGAGTATGTAGACGTCCAGCCGTATCAGCAATCAGCACATTAATGTTTCTTGAGGCAGCTGCTTGCATAGCATCAAAAATTACCGCTGCAGGATCAGCGCCTGTACCTTGTGATATAACAGGTACCTGATTGCGTTCACCCCAAGTTTGTAATTGCTCAACGGCTGCGGCTCTAAAAGTGTCACCAGCTGCAAGCATTACTGTGCGTAGGCGACGTAAAGATTGCGTGGCGAGTTTGCCAATGGTAGTAGTTTTTCCTGCGCCATTAATACCCACCATCAAAATAACTAGAGGCACATTTTGATCACGAACTCGGTCAAAGTCTAATGGCTTTTCTATAGGCTTTAGAATATCAAGCATGCCAGAACGTAAAATATCTAAAACTGCTTTGGTATCAGATTTTTCATCTCGCTTTAATTTGTCATGCAATGGTTGTAAAAGATTTTCAGTTGCATCCACACCTACATCGGCACTTAGTAAACGCATTTCTAAATCTTCAAGAAATTCTTCATCAATTATCCCGCCAGAGAGCATCTCGCTAATATCAGTAGTTAACCAAGAGTTGCCACTATTAAGTGAGGAACGAAGGCGTTTTAATAAACCGGGTTTTGATTCGGACTTGTTCTTATCTGTCATGAAAGTAAATCTTGCATTGAGCGAAGTTGGTTTAATTTTATTTCGCGGGTTCTCGGGATATTAATATTTATTCATTGTACCGCAGAAACGAAAAAGGCAGCTTAAAAGCTGCCCAATATCATTAATACTGTAGTATAAATTTATGGCGCAATTTCAACCACGCTAGCATCTTGAATTAAAATGACTTGTCCATTGCCAGGAATCATTGCTAACGGATTACCACCAGCAAAAACCACAGCTTGGGTTTGCATTTCGATAGTTGCAGCCAAACTAGGAACAGGAACGAGTAATGAGCCATGTCCGCCTTGGGTGAAAGTAACTGCGCCTAGAGGGCCAGGATTAATGCCTAATTTGTTAGCAGCAGGTAAACCCAGTGCTGCAACTAGACGATCAGTTGCTGAGTTTGGCACTACAGTATCACCAATAACTTTTTGAGAAAGAATGGCGTGGTTAGCTGCAGCATCAGCCGCATAACTCAATGGATCAGAGGCATCAATAACCGTTTGTGCATTACGCCAATAATCATCATATAGGCTGGTGCCAGGCGTTAAACCGGCTGCGACTAATCCAGCCTCAATGATTGGGCCAAAAGATTGGGATTCACGTAGTAAGTCACCAATACCACCACCGCCAACACTTAGGGTCCCAGTAATGACATCGGTGTTAATTGCCAAGAATGGAACGCCAACAATGCTGCCAAGTGATTGCCCAACAAAATGCATTTGCGAACCATCAAAATCAGGTGTGCCGTCGCCATTAATATCAATAGTTGGTGCGGTTTTCGCAAGTTGATGTAAATCTAATGAGGATTGGCGATTATTATCTCGACCAACCGCAGTATTAGCTAAGTTAATGGTGTAAGAGCCAGATGGATCAATGTTTGCAGGATCGTCATCTATATTTATATCAAATGTACGTTCCACACCTGCAATGTAAAGAGGGTTTGTTGGATCAGTAATGCCATGTAATGGTTGGTCAATAGAGATAACCGCAAAACCTGCCGAAGCATAGGCATCCACTACACCGAATGCATTGGTTCTATTGCCACCAATGCCATGTTGAAAAATCACTAATGGCCACTGATAACCAGCAGCCTCTGGGGTAACACCCGTTTGAGCAACAAAAGCTTGATAAAAAGGTGATGTGCTATTTGGGACCGTTATCAAAGCAGGAATTGCTAATGTTTCAGTCGCAACTGGTAGCGGATTGAAGCGTGTTAAATTACTACCGCCTACTCCTTGCCATGAAGTATTGAAAGGGTCTGCTTTGCTTAAGTAGTAGGGTGTATCAACAGTGCCGAAATAGATATCAGCGTAACCAGGTAGGGCGGCATTAATAAAATTAGTACTAAAAGGAACACTAGGAGCTACAAATGCTTGAGTAATTGCAGAAGCTTGAGGTGTAATAGTTGCAGCCGCCACAGCTTCTAAAACAGCAGTATTTGCTTGTGTTGAAAAACTTGCAGTAACTAAAACATTATCTGCAGGTACACCAATGGCACCAAGAATAGTTAGATGAGCACCTACTAATTGTTTAATTAATTCGTCGGTTGCATTTGTTAATGTTACGCCAGCGGCAATAGCATCTTTTAGATTTTGATAAGTTGTATCTGCAACAGCGTCGGCTCCAACCGCATTCTTAACACCGCTTGTAAATGCAACTAAATAGCCGCTTTCTGCATTTAATGGAGTTAAAGGACTGAACTCTGCAATTGCTGAGCCATTTGCAGCAGTTGAAACGCCAATGGTGTAATCAACACCTGGAACTAAAGCGCCTACAAAACCCGTTGGGGCTTTAGAAACTGGGTCAATTACAATTTCAAATAGATGAGCAGTTGAGCCGCCAACTAGTGTGCTTGCATCTAAGGAGTCACTAAAACGAACCTTTATTGATGCGTTTGTGGAAAAGCCATCTATGGTATTAAGGGCTGCTGCTCCGGGATTTGAACTTAATTCTGGAATATTTAGTGTGCCATCGGCAGACCCTGCAAAATACAAATCATTCGGAAAAGGAATTAAGCCCAAGTCAGGTCTAAATTGCGGAGAAAAGGGTGTGGCCTGGGTAATAGGGGTTTCCGATTCGTCGCTTTCTACACTATTACAACCGCCGGTTAATAGTCCAATTACGAGAGCGCCGAGAACAAATTTATCTTTCATTCGAATTTCTCCACTTTGTATTTATTTTCTAGCCGTTTAGACTAAGGGTGTATGTTTGTTTGTGCAAGTATTTCAGACACTTAAGTGAAATTATTTATAAAATATGCATACATTTCAATACCGTTTATACTCTCCATATGTCTAAAAACATTCAAAAGCCGAGTAATTCATTTCGACTTATCGCAGGAAAGTGGCGTGGCAAGCGTTTGAGCTTGGAAGCTAATGCACAACTGAGACCAACTGGAGATCGGGTTCGGGAGACATTATTTAACTGGTTAAGTGCAGACATTACAAATTCCAAATGTTTAGACTTGTTTGCAGGCTCGGGATCTTTAGGTTTTGAGGCCTTATCCCGTGGCGCAGCGTATTGTGGATTTGTAGAGACAGATAAGCATACCGCACAGCAAATTCAGAAAAATTGCGACTTGCTGGAATTGTCAGCAAAACAGGTTGGTGTAAGTACAAAATCCGCATTTGAGTTTCTAGATAGTGTTTCCAAAAAAAGTTACGACATTGTATTTATCGATCCGCCGTTTCGTAAGAATTATATTGAAGAGTTATTACCTAAATTGCAAAAACATCTCAATCCAGACAGTTTGATATATGTAGAAATCGAAAAAGAGAGTAAATTACCTGAATTACCAGAAAATTGGTCGGTGATTCGTGAGAAAACTGCCGGCCAAGTACGTTATCATTTGATTCTGGTGGAATAAATCCAGAAAATGCACGGGACCAAAAGTGCCCGACTTGTATCTAATTAATTTAATAACAGTTTTAATTTAGGAGTCTTCATGGGCATTCGTGCAATGTATCCCGGAACCTTTGATCCAATCACAAACGGTCATATTGATCTTATTCGGCGTGCCAGTGGCATGTTTGATGAAGTTGTAGTTGCAGTCGCTGATAATCCAAAAAAGAAACCTCTCTTTAATTTAGATGAGCGTGTTTCTATGGCAGAAGAGATTCTTAAAGAATTAACAAACGTTCGCATTGTTGGTTATAGTAATCTAACTATTCACTTTGCCAAGCAAGAAAATCTTAATGTGATTATTCGTGGAATTCGAGCGGTATCGGATTATGAATTTGAATTTCAACTTGCTTCTATGAATAGACAATTAGATGAGAATGTTGAAACTCTTTTTATGACACCAGCTGATGAGTATTCCTATTTATCTTCAAGTATGGTGCGTGAAATTGCAGCCTATGATGGCGATGTTAGCCAATTTGTACATCCGTTAGTAAATGCAGCGATTAAAGAACGCGTTGCAAGTAAGTAAAGACGATTAAGTATGGCTTTAATAATTACAGATGAATGTATTAATTGCGATGTCTGCGAACCCGTGTGTCCGAACGACGCAATTTATATGGGTCCCGAAATCTATGAGATAGAAACTGATTTATGTACCGAATGCAAAGGTCATTTTACTAAACCGCAGTGTCAAATTGTCTGTCCGGTTGATTGTATTCCTCTGGACGCACTTAATGAAGAAACTGATACTGAGTTAGCGTTGAAGTATGAAAAGTTAACGGGTGAGACTTATGCTGAGGCAACTAAAGAAAGTGCTGAGGGTTGATTCTTTAATAAAGGTGCACTGCCACCGAGTTAAACATTTCCGCGGCTTGACCGCGGTATCTCAATCGATTTTACAGACCCCGTGGTCGAGCCACGGGAAAGTAATATTAAGATAAGGATAAAATATGTTCTTAACCGCAAACGACATTCTAAATTTTTGGTTTAAGGAAATAAAACCAAAACAACATTGGGTCAAAGACCCAGAATTCGATACACAAATTAAAAAGCGTTTCGGCGATCTATTAATCGCAGCATCACAATGTGAATTATTTTCGTGGCGTGAAACAGCTAAAGGTCGACTAGCTGAAATCATTGTCCTCGATCAGTTCTCAAGAAATATTTATAGAGGTACTCCACAAGCCTTTTCGCAGGATGCACTAGCGCTGGCATTATCCCAAGAAGCCGTTAGTTTGGATCTTGATAAAGAACTAGGGGCTAATGAAATTCCTTTCCTCTACATGCCGTATATGCACAGTGAATCAAAAGTAGTGCATGTAGAAGCTGAAAAACTATTTAAGCAAACGGGCAATTTTGATTTTGAAATGAAACATAAAGCGATTATTGATCGTTTCGGACGTTACCCACATCGTAATGAAATTTTAGGGCGAGAGTCTACTGCTGAAGAACTTGAGTTTTTGAGTGGGCCTGGGAGTAGTTTTTAAATTAGAAAAACTACCATTCTTTAGGAGATTTTCTAGATGTGTGAAAAATTCTAATTATTTCAATGCGATTTAGTTTCTTATTGACTCGATAGGGGATAATGTAATTTGTCTTTGGGATAATGATTTCACGTGTTCCATGAATCCTTCCAGTATGTCCGAGCGCAGGGTTTTCAGCAAGTAACTCCACAGTTTTACGAATTTTTTTAACAAATTGTATGGAAGCTTTAGAGTTTTGTTGATAAATGAATTCGGCTTCTTTGCTTAAATTTTTTGAGGCATTCCTTAGCCATTTTATTTCCATTAAAGTCTAGCTCCACTTTGTAAAGATAGCTTCAATTTCTTCGTCTGAAGCAAAATCACCTCGATCAGCTTCTTTAATTCCGGCTTTTATTTCCTTGATTTGCCATTCATTAAGATCGATGTATTCTCGAAGCGCTTCGTTTGCCAAAAAAGATTTTGAGCGCTGTGTTGCGTCAGCAATTTTATCTAATCTGGTTTTTAAGCTTTCTTCTAATCGTATGGTCATAGTGGTAGTCATTTTTGACTCCTTGTAAACTAATGTGTACATTTTATCACAAGCGGTTACAGAAAATGCAAATCACTGTTTTTGTTATTATTTTTGACAACCCGAGCAATAAAAACTATTTCTTTGCCCAATCATTTTCGCTTTGATAGGCTTTGCACAATTAGGACAAGGCTCACCTTCTTTGCCATAAACCTTTAATTTAATGGCAAAGTAACCTGGTGCGCCATCAGGATTAATATAATCTTGCAGAGTTGTTCCACCTTGTTTAATCGCGGCTTTAAGAGTTTTCTTACTTTCTTTAACCAGTAACTCTAGTTTAGCTTTGCTGACTCGATGTGCAGCTTTTGTTGGACTGATGCCCGATTTAAATAAAGCTTCGCTTGCATAGATATTGCCAATGCCCACCACGTGTTTTTGATTCATAATATGGGCTTTAATGGCTATTTTTTTATTTCGGCATGTTCTAAATAAATAATCAGCATTAAATTCTTTAGATAAGGGCTCTGGCCCTAGGCGTGTAATCAAATCATGTCCATGTGGACTTTCTTTGGTCCATAAAAAACAGCCAAATTTTCTGGCGTCTTTATAACGCATGACCTGCCCGTTCTTTAACAAAACATCAATATGCTCGTGCTTTTGAACAGGCGTTTTGCCATCAATGACTCTTAAAGAGCCTGTCATGCCTAGATGAATGATCAGTGAGCCGATATCAGCATTGATAAAAATATACTTTGCTCGTCGCTCTACCGATAAAATCTCTTTATCTTTTAATAAGCGTTTTATTTCAGTAGGAATAGGCCAGCGAAGTTTATCGGTTCTAATAGTTATTCTTTCAATGGTCTTTCCAACTACATGTGGTTCAATCCCACGTAAAGTAGTTTCAACTTCGGGTAACTCAGGCATTAATGTTCACCGTGTAGTGCATCATCATTGGTCACTTTGATTTCATCGTTGGCTTTGGTAAATGACTTTAATGTTTGGCTGAACCTAACTTGCAAAAACGGGCTGGCTAAATAGACCTTATCTTTAAAACGCACATAATGCATTTGTTCAATAGGCGATAAGGCGCCAAAGCTTAATGCTTCGCCGTCCAGCTCAACTATCAAGTTAGGCGGTTCCAAACTCAGTTCTTCTAACGAGACGTCTGCAACTGGGTACTCATCACGCAAAGGAGTTGAAAGCATGTCAAAGATATCTTTCAGAGCTTTATTGTTTATTGGAAGGGGCTCTTTTTGCATAACAAACCAGGAATCATTAACTTTCTTGAGAGTGATTGCAGGAGTTTGATGTATGATAATTTCTTGCAGGTTTTTTACATTCAGAGGTAAATAAATGAGATGTTTTTTACTATCTAATTCTTTTACGCCATAAATAGCTAGTGCAATAACTCCAATGCTAATAAATAATAAGAGGTTTCGTTTCTTGGCCTTTTGTAAAGACGAATTAGGCATTGCGGCGTTTTATCCAAATGCGTATGGCAATTATGAAACATAGGCCAGGTAAAATGAATAAAAAGAATAAGCCTATCCAAGCTAAATTTCTCTCACTTATATTTAAGCTAGTGTCAGGTGTTTCAGCAAAGGTGATATTCACAAACGCTTCTTCACCACTAAGCCAGTCAAATAGATTTAAACCAAGCGGTAAGTTGGCGCCATTGTTTAAAAAACGATTCGATAAAAAATCGCCATCACCAATTAAAATGATTCGTTGTTGCGATTCATTTTCTTCCATCTCTCTGGTAAGGCTATAGCCAATGTTTAAAGGACCAAGTTTGTCGGCTTCTGGATTGAAACTAACGCTGGTTTTAAGCTCTTCGGTTTCAAGCCAAGTACGTTCTGCGGTTAGCAAAAATGGAGTTTGTTTCCACACGCTGTCTTGCTGCATTAATTCAAAAGTCCTCGCTTGAGGAAAAAGAGACACGTATTTAAAATTTCGTAATGCTGGATGTTGGTTGTAGTTAGAGATTAAACTAAAACTTGCATCCGCACCCTGAATACCTAATTCTTGTGTTCCTTGATCAATCACTGTGCCTTTAGGGCTTTGAATTCCAAGCGTAGTTAATAAACTCTCAAGACCTTTTAGACCATCAGGATCGCTTAGCCACAGTAGATTGCCCCCATTTACTAAGTACTGGGTGAGTTGCTCAACTTCAGAAGGTAAATAATTTAGTTGTGGACTGGCAATTACTATGAATCTTGTATTCGTAGGAATAGAAGCTTGTTGAGAGAGGTCAAAGCGCTCAATGACAAATCCTTTTGCATCAAGTTCTTTGGCAAATTGCTGAATATCATGATTGCCTAATCCAAAAGGATTACGTTCTGCATGGCCTTCTAGAAAGAGTACGAAACGTTCTGTATCACGACTAAGACGTAAAATGGCGTTACTGATACTGGTTTCGCTAAGCTCTCTGAGTAATTCAGATTGCTCATTACCAGCTGCATTTTTGATATTTAGAATGACTTCGCCATCACGAGTTATGCCAAGCTCACGAACCAACTCAGGGCGAATGCTAGGGTCAATAAACTCAAGAGTGATATCTTTAGAGTGTTTTTGATATTGCCCCACTAAATCTCTTAAAGGTTCTTTTAGCATTGGGTTTTTGCTCATGAAGGCCGTAAATTTTATGCTGTGTACACCTTCTTCTTGAACCTTCTGCAATAAGTCCACGCTGGTTTGAGTGAGTGAATGCCTGCTTCCACGACTTAGGTCCCATTCTTTTTGAGTACTAAGGGCGAGTGTTCCAAGCAGTAGAAAAATCCCTAATGCCATACATACAAAAATAAAACTTTGTCGACCTTGTTGTTTTCTTAATTTCTTAACCTGTTGCAGTATTTCAGTCATCACACATTCTCTTTCTTTTGATTGAGATGATGAATACTGAGACTTAAGAATAATCCGATAAGACTCACAAAATAAATCAAGTCTGTAGTGCTAATTTTAGTTCTTAAAATATTTTCATAATGCTTCATGACAGATATATACCTGACCAGACTGTTTTCGCTCAATGCACTTTGCGAACTCCAATCGATAAGCCATAAAAACAGCAGTACACCAATGCTTAAACTTAAGGTGATCACGGGCTCTTTAGTGACGCATGCTAGAAATAAAGTAATTGCACTAAAGGAAATGAGGAGCAGCCACAGGCCAAGTGCACTGAGCAAGATTGTTGTCACGTCAACTGGAGAGGCAAACAATAAACTTAAAGGCATTAGGCTAATGAGAAAAACCATAAGTGCTAAGTACACCGATAGCCCAATGAATTTACCAAAAACTATCTCACTACTTTTAAGTGGGGCGGAAAAAAGTAATGTCATTTTTCCATCCCAGCGTTCTCTGTGAAAACTATTCATCGCCAAGAGCGGAATAATCATCATTAAGATTATTGAACTGGTTGAATACAAAGACGTGATAACAAAACCTGTTACCCCAGGCGATTTTGGAAAGTTTTGTAATTCGTGAGCAATTTGTTGGAAGTCCTCGACCTTGGCTAAAAAGGCCCAAGCCAATACTAGTAACACCACACCCATTAAGGTCCAAGCTAGAGGTGCTCGCAACATGTATTTGAATTCATGTTTGGCTACCAAGAGAGTTTTTTGCATTAGCTCACTCCCTTTAAAATAATTTGGCTAAATAAATCTTCAAGATTATTCTGATTTTCGTTTGGGCCGTCATGCACTAATTTGCCTTCATGTAGCATTACAATTCTATCGGCCACGGCACAGACTTCACTAAGAATATGACTAGAAAAAATCACTGTGGAGTGTTCGGCTAAGCTACGAACCATCTCCCGCATGCTAATAAGTTGTTGAGGGTCTAAGCCTACCGTGGGTTCATCTAAGATAACAATCTTGGGTTGGTGCACAATTGCTTGGGCGATGCCTATGCGTTGTTGATAGCCTTTGGAGAGATTGCCTATACGACGCGAACTCACCTCAAGTAGGCCACATTGCTCTTTAGCTTTTTGAATGAGCTCAGAGTATTGAGTTTTTTCCACGTTATACAAAGCACAGATGAAATTTAAATATTCATCAACGGTTTGTTCTTTATAAATTGGCGGCACTTCTGGTAAGTAGCCAATGTCTTGCTTGGCAATTTCTGCTTGTAATTGAATATCGAGCCCAAGAATTTTAATGTTACCGAGTGAAGGAGCTAATGTGCCCGCCAGCATCTGTAAGCTTGTGGATTTGCCTGCGCCATTAAGGCCGAGTAAGCCAATTACTTGGTTCTGAGGGATTTGTAAACTTAGTTCGCAAACAGCAATGTGCTCAGCAAATAGACGGCTGACATTATTTAATTCGATTGCGAATTCTTGTTGGTTCTGATTAGATATAGGCTCTTGCATTGTTGCCTATGGTAACGCTTTCCACACTTTTTATGTATGGAATTTTTTATCTAAGTTATTGAATCGTAGACATTAAAAAACCCACTGTAGTATTAATCACAGTGGGTTTAAGAAGTTATTGCTTTGCAGCTAGTATTCTTCTTTATATTTATTTAATTTTTGCTTCTTTATACATCACGTGTTTACGAACAACAGGATCGTATTTTTTTGTTTCCATTTTCTCAGGGTGTAGGCGTTTGTTCTTCTGCGTAGTGTAGAAGTGGCCTGTGCCTGCTGATGAAACTAACTTAATTTTGTCACGCATGGCGAGCTCCTAAAATAAATGATTAAACTTTTTGGCCCTTGGCACGAAGGTCAGCAACAACCTTTTCAATACCAAGCTTATCGATGTCACGAATAGAAGACGCACAAACACGTAGTCTTACGTAACGACCTTCGCTCTCTAACCAAAAGCGTTTTGATTGTAAATTAGGTAAAAAACGACGACGCGTACGGTTTTTTGCGTGCGATACGTTGTTACCTGACTGTGGGCGTTTGCCCGAAACTTGACAGACTCGAGACATGGCTCAATCCTTAAAAACTATGTAAATCAATACGTTATACGGAAATATGTTAGAAAAGCTAGATTTCAAAACATACAAAAAAACTGCTAAAAAGCAGTTCAAGGGCGAGAAATATACTAGGCAATGGCCTCAAGCGCAAGTGCTGACGGTAAATAAAAATATATTACAACAATCCTAAGAGAGTTTTATAGTACAACTTGATTTGCTAAGGCTTTTTAAAAAACAGCTTTCTAGCACCTTTTATATCAAAAGCCTGCCATTTTTTCGGGTTTTGTATTAATCGATCGGCAATTGCGTACATCACCAGTGGATTTACACCCATTCCAAGATGGCTAGCAGGCACTCGAATATTTTCACTGATTGGACTTTCGTCTTGCAGGGATGCTTGCCAAGCCACAATACCGTCAGTTTTCGAATAGATAGAGGTGCAAGGTACTTTAGGTAGCTCACCAAGCGTCGCATAGCGTTTTGCTTCTGCTGTAGTTGGTTCACCATTGATGGCATCAAATAAATGTCTGGCATTTGAGCTTTGACGGTCACCATTAATAGGACTGCCTAAACTAATTACACATCGTACATAATTTGGGAAAGACTTTGCGAGTTCTCTGGCAAAGGCGCCACCTAAGCTCCAACCTACTAGGGAAACTTTTTGTTTTCCTGATTCTTGATATATACGCTTTAATAATGCGCCCATTTCAGTTTCACGGTCTGCATTGAATATCATATTGCGCCCAAGACCCCAAGGGTGTGACTGATAACCAATGTCATCAAGTAATTTACGCAGCGGGCGAGTCGAAAAATCCGTAGCCATAAATCCTGGAAGCACCAAAACTGGATGACCATCACCTTGAGGCAAAAAGCGCTTTAAAGGGCGTGACAAATAAAATGAATTTAATTCAAATATCGCACGTCCTTCGGCTAAGGTCCAAAAAAACGACGGGGGCTTGCTGGCTAAACTTTTCGACATATTAATACCTGTACAAAATGATATTGCTCGCTATTTGTGCAAGCATCTATTCTCTCAGTTTATGCTGTGGTGCAATAAAAAGCCAATAAAGTCTATGAATAAGGCATATTAATCTGCTTTAATTGGTTTTTTAGCCCTACGCTTGCGCTTTTTGCTGGTTTTTTTGCTAGGTTCGATACTAATGCTAATACTGGACTTTTTACCTTTGGCTTTAAGCTTTTTGCTGATGGTCTTCTTAATTGTCTTACGTTTTGCAAGCTCTTTGCTTTCAGGTGTACTTTTAGCTGTCTTAGGAAGTTTCTTAAGTGCTTGCATATGTTCATCAAAGCTTTTTTGCATACATTCAGCATAAAAATCTGGATCAGGAACCGCGTTTCGATCGGCAGTAAAGGTTAAGGTAATTTGATCAACGTAGCTATGCACGACATGTCCGATGCGTAAACCGTCCATTAGGCACAGCATTCCAAATAAGCCAGTCAATTTAGCGCCTGCCGAATAAATGGGTACTGGAGGCCCAGGAACATTAGTAACTACCGTATTAATCACCGGTTTTAAATAATTTGCGAGTTTAAGGCGTCGGTACATCATCATACCTATGTTCATTACCGGTGCTGGCGAGAGCTTTGTGAGTTCGCTCATTTGTCTTGCGCCTAATGCTTCGGTCATAGATTTAGCAGTAGAGCTTTCTGAATAGACATAACGTAAGCGTGCTGCAGGTGCCGCAATGTGAGAACCCAGCGGTACGTGCATAGCAGCAACTTGGTTGCCCATTGAATTTTTTTCGCTTTCATCTCGTACTGAAATAGGAGCCATAGCCGTCATGCTGGTTTCTGGTAACTCATCTTTGGCCTGTAAATAATTACGCATAGTGCCGCCAACAATAGAAAGCATTACATCGTTGAGGGTTGAGCCAGGCGCTAGAGCACGAATTTTTTTGATGTCACTCATTGAAAAAGAACGAGCATCAACCATGCGATGAGGTGAAACAGTACCGTTAAAACGAGTCTGCGGAGTTTGCAGCATGGCTTTAACATTATATTTTTTGCTTAATAAACCTTTAGTTACACGTAACATGCCCGGCATAGATTTCTGCATTGCAGACATCGTGCGCATTGGTGTTTGCATGCTGCGACTTACCCCGCGAATAAACATACCAATTTGACTAGGGTCAGGTTCTGGTCGCCATTCATCAATAGCAATAGGCTCGTCACCGACAGCTGTAATGGTGTGTAGAGCATTCATCATATCTACGCCTGAAACACCATCGATTGCTGAATGATGTACTTTAGTAACCATTGCATAAGAACCTTTAGACACTCCCTCGACATTATCTAAACCTTCGATAACGGTTACTTCCCAAGGAGGGCGACTTAGGTCTAATGGACGAGCAAAAATTCGGGCTGCTTGAATGTAGAGTTGTCGCCAGTCACCAGGACTTGGTAGAGCAACATGACGTACATGAAATTCTAAATCAAAGCTACTGTCGTTCACCCAATAAGGATAATCAATTCCAAAAGGCACTTTAACCATTTTTTGACGCATGGTATCTGCCAAATGTAAGCGGCCGTGAATAAAGCTTAAGATATCCTTGAATCGAACAAAACCACCGGGAGCAGTTGAAGGATCATAGATAAGTATTGAACCAATATGTGCAGGGCCAGCTGGGGATTCCATGGCAACGAAAGCGGCATCTAGACCTTGCATTTGTTTCATTAGTTTGCTCTTTTATTGAATTGATATTACATATACATTAGCAGAATAAGTTAGTAATTAGAAGATACATTAAAATGTACTAAGCTATTTTTGTTCATCTGCATTAAACAAACGCCGTAGTTCTTCTCTGGCATCATGGGTAGATTGAATAAGTGCTTGTTCATCGTTGTGAATTGAATGTTGTTTGCACAGAAGCTCTTCGTCATGTTCTTTAAAACGCTTAACGGCACGAATCGCATCGGTCTCTTCATAATTTAGAGTTTCAAGGAGTTCTTCACTCATGCGTAAGCTGCTGTCTAAGGTCTCACGAATTACAACTTTGATATTTAGATCCATTAAGCGAAAAGCATGCTGGCGATTTCGGGCTCTAGCGAGAATGGTTAAATCTGGAAAATTGCTACGTATTATTTCGGCTGCATGTACTGATTCTTCAGGATCATCTATGGCTAAAACTAAAGCTCTAGCCTCATGAGCTTTAGCGGCGTGCAGTAAGTCAGTACGTGATGCGTCACCATAAAAAATTTTACTTCCAAATTTACGAACAAAGTCAACTTGTGTTGAGTCTTTTTCTAAGGCCGTAAATGGAATTTGTTCTACAGCCAAAATGCGAGCAACAATTTGTCCAAAGCGTCCAAAGCCTGCAATGATGACGTGATTAGACTCAGATTCAATTTCATCGGCCTCTCTTTCATCTAAGTCTTGTCGGGAAAATTTTTCATAGGCCGTATAGATAAGTGGCGAAATTATCATGCTGATAGTCACTACCGCTATAACACTCTCGCTTATTTCAGGAGTTATTACTTTTGCACTCAATGCAACGCCCAAGAGCACAAATGCAAACTCACCACCTTGTGGAATAATTAGACCTAAGCGCTTTGAGGAGTCTGAATTTAGTTTTGCTTGCCACGCAACTAGTTGTAAAACTGTAAACTTTAGTGCAATTAGAGCAACGGCCATGCCGATGAATAACAACGGTCGTTCTATAATGAGTTGAATATTTACAGACATTCCAACTGCAATAAAAAATAAGCCTAAAAGCAAGCCTTTGAAAGGTTCTATATCTGCCTCTAAGGCATGACGATATTCGGAATCAGCCAGTAATACACCAGCCATAAATGCCCCCAATGCCATAGATAAGCCAAATTTCTCAAGTAAAGCGGCAGAGCCAAAAACTAAGAGTAAAGTTGCAGCAGTGAATGTATCGCGTAAATTAGTGCGTGCGATTAATCTTAATATTGGATTAAGAACGAGCTTGCCAATAAAAACGATTCCAATCAGTATGGCAAAGGTAATAATTATTTTTAATGCAGCACCAGAAAAACTGGTTTCACCGCCACCAGAAAGAATTGGCAAAATAGCAAGAGCTGGAATAACGGCTAAATCTTGAAAGAGTAAGATAGCAAAAGATTGCCTTCCATAACTGGTGGTGAGTTGTTTTTTTTCGGCGAGTGTTTGTAATGCGAAAGCAGTTGAAGATAGAGCAAGTGAGAAGGCGATTACGGATGCGGTGACACTTGATAAACTAAATCCAATTTTCAGAACTAGAAAAATCAGAACCGAACTCAGAGTCATTTGCAATGTTCCTGAGCGTAGGATCTGTGTACGGAATACTTTAAGTCTTGCTGGTTGTAGTTCTAAGCCAATTACGAATAATAATAAGACCACTCCAAACTCAGAGAAGTGCAATATGGATTCAACATCTTCAATTAAGCCTAATCCATTTGGCCCGATGATTATGCCGCCTACTAAATACCCTAAAACGGCACCAAGTCCTAAGCGCTTAAAAATAGAGACGCCAATTACAGCAGCAGTTAAATAAATAATAGAATTAATTAAAAAATGATGAATGTCCATGTTGTCTCACGTGGAATATTATGTGTAAGTGTTAATTCTACTTTAGTTAGGTGGTACGTAGTTAATTCATAATAAACCTCTTTCGGCAAAAGATGTGCATTCACCATCGCCTATAATAAAGTGATCAAGTACTCGAATATCGACCAAAGCCAGAGCGTCTTTTAATCGATTGGTTAGCCTTTTATCGGCAGCACTAGGTTCTGAAATTCCTGATGGATGATTGTGTGCAAAAATTATTGCAGCCGCATGTTTCTCTAAAGCCGTTTTAACTACTTCGCGTGGATGCACAGACGCTTGATTCAAGGTGCCGCTAGATAAGGTGACATATTCAATGACTCGATGCCTATTATCCAATAAGAGAGCAGAAAATTTCTCGATGGGCTCATCACGTAGACAATGCATTAGATAACTTCGTGTTGTGTGAGGGTCAGTTAGTGGGTCACTACGTTTTAGCTGACATTCAAAATGACGTTTGCTCAATTCCAACACCGCTTTGAGTTGTACATATTTGGCTATGCCTAAGCCATAAGCCTCGCAAAATTCTTTTGATGATGCGCTTAATAATTGTCGCAAATCGCCAAAGTGTTGTAGTAAATTTCTGGCCAAATCCACTGCGTTTTGGCCTCGTGTACCGGTTCTTAAAAATATGGCAAGTAATTCTGCGTCACTTAAGTTTTCAGCGCCCAGCTTGATTAGTTTTTCGCGAGGGCGTTCGGCACTAGGCCAGTCTTTAATGCTCATGAGAATCCTTTCTCCTATTAATCATCTTCATCCTTGAAGATGTGCTGAACAGAGTACATAAAATATGACTACAAAAATATCAGAGCAATGGCCAATCTGTTGTAAGATAAACCCTACTTTTCAATAGTCAGGCCGAAATTTAAGGCGAAATCATGCAGTTAGAGAATAAAAAAATCCTTCTTGGCGTTTCTGGTGGCATTGCCGCTTATAAAGCGCCGCTACTGGTTCGCTTGCTCACCAAGCTTGGTGCTGAGGTTCAAGTAGTGATGACACGTTCTGCCGCTCAATTCACTACCGCAACTACTCTACAAGCAGTCTCAGGAAATCCTGTGCGTGATGATTTGTGGGATGAGGCTGGTGAAGCTGCTATGGGCCACATCGAATTGGCGAGGTGGGCGGATATTATTTTGATAGCTCCAGCTACAGCTGATGTGATTGCGCGTTTAGCCAATGGTTTTGCCAATGATTTATTAACAACTTTGTGTTTGGCAACTGATGTGCCGATTATGCTGGCTCCAGCAATGAATCGCTTGATGTGGCAAAACGCTGCTACCCAAGAGAATGTAGAGAAACTCCAAGATCGCGATATACAAATTCTTGGCCCTGATGCAGGTGAACAAGCCTGCGGTGAAACAGGCGTAGGTAGAATGCTTGAACCAGAAGAATTAACTGATGCAATTGTTGCTGCTTTAACAACTAGTACTAACGACTTTACTGCCACTCGTACCATTCGAAGTACTGGTTTACTGATTGGGCAGCATATTGTTATCACAGCAGGTCCTACACGCGAGTCTGTTGACCCGGTTAGGTTCTTGAGTAATCACAGTAGTGGAAAAATGGGATTCGCATTAGCAGAGGCCGCTGAGGCGGAGGGTGCTTTAGTTACATTAATTGCTGGACCAGTAAAATTAGAAACACCTAAATCAGTCAAAAGAATCGATGTGGTATCAGCGGTTGAAATGTATGAAGCTGTTATGGACTCACTGGATGATTGCGATATTTTTATCGGTACCGCCGCGGTTGCTGATTATCGTCCCGCACGTATGTCGCATCAAAAAATTAAGAAAACGGATGGTGATAATGATTATCGCAATATCGAGTTAGAGCGTAATCCAGATATTCTGGCTAGTGTGGCTACCCAGCATCCTCGTCCTATTTGTGTGGGCTTTGCTGCCGAAACAGAAAACCTTGAAGGTAATGCTCGCGATAAATTAGTGAGAAAGAATTTAGATTTAATTGCCGCTAATTTAGTAGGAGGCGGTCAAACCTTTGGCAAAGATGAAAGTAGTTTGCATATATTTTGGCCTGGCGGAGATGAGGTCATTCCGAAGACTTCAAAACGTAATCTAGCAGTGCGTTTAATGAAAATAATTTCACATTTTGTGCAGCAGAATAAAGCCGAAACATTGATCTATGAAGAGTAGGTTTAGTAAGAATTTTTTACAATTCTTATAAAACTAAAGTAATAATTAACTACTCTAAGTGTTCTCTATCTTTGTATTCAATACGGTATCAACGCCATGGCTATGCTAAAAAAATCAAAAATCTCTTTAATTCTAATCCTTTTATACATGCTGCCACTTGGAGCATGTGCTGAGGAGAATGCAGCTTCTGCTACTAAGGATTCTCCAAGTGAGCAAATACTTGAGTCGGAAGAATCAGCCAAAAAAACTGTTTCATCAACACAGGAAGAAGTTACCAAACTTGTTGTGCCGACAGTAAAGGTAGAACCACTTGATGATAGTCTAGTAAAGACTACAAATACAATTCCTGCAGTTAAAGAAACAGTAATTGATGAACCAGTAGTTAAAGAAAAAACTGCGGCACAAGCAATGTTAAATTTGGAGCAATACCGAGGTAAAGTCGTATATTTAGATTTTTGGGCATCATGGTGTCAGCCATGCCAACAAACTTTTCCTTGGATGGATGCTATGCAAAAAAAATATCCGGATGATATTGTTTTTATTGCAGTAAATTTTGGCGAAAACCCAAAAGACACGCAAGAGTTTTTAAAGCGATTTCCTGCTGATATTAAATTTGTTTATGATCCATTAGTTCAAATCGCAAGAGAATACGGTGTGCCAGGGCTTCCATACTCATTCATCTACGGTCGCAATGGTGATTTATTAGGTAAGCATGCAGGATTCTCGGGTGGTTCAGAAATTAATCTTGAGGCAGCACTGAAAAACTTATTTGAGAGTGGCGAATAATTAGCATTCTCTGAACGTTTAATTGAAATAGCAGTCTTAAATTAAAATTAAAGGACCGCCTATGAAATCATTAAAAATTTTAAGCCTTATTTCATTGTTTTTATGTGTATCTGTTTTTGCTGAAAAACCTGAATTGGTTCAGCAAGCTATGGACGCAATGGAGACTAGTTCAAAAACTGAGTGGGCTTATACAAAAACTACAACTGATGAAAATATTGCCACAGTAGAGCGTTTTGACCCTAGCCTTGAACAAAAATGGACAACCTTAACCATTAACGGAACAGCAGTTGCTTCTGATTTTGAGCATCCGCAGTATGGTGCCGACGAGGAAGAGTCTGAGAGTGATAAAGACAAAGAGGGTGATTTTAGTGCAATTGCCCAAGATGATAGTTGGCAATTAGTTTCCGAAACCGATACTGAGGCAACTTATTCTTTTACGCCTGAAGCTGACGATTCGGAAGAGGCTAAGTTTCTAAAACACTTGCAAGGCACAATGCTTATAGACAAGCAAAGCCCTCACATTAAAAAATTCTCAATGAAAGCTCTACGTAAATTCAAGCCTATGGCAATTGTTAAGGTTTTAAATATGCAGGTGGATGTTGAGTTTGCTGATGTTGGTAATGGTGACTATAAAGTAATTAAAGAGTCAGATGATGTCACGGTACGTGTTGCTCTTATAAAGCAGCGGGAAAAATCTGAAACTTTGTATAGTGATTATCTAAGGGTAGACACTGTTAATTAAATAAGTCGGAATTAAGTTTTAGAATTTCATTTATTTTCTTAATATTTATTGGCTTGATAAATGAGCCGTTTAATGAAACTTATTCTAAGTGACTGTTTTTAATACGTTTAAACTCCTCATAAATTAATGATAGACAGATATTTAATTTGCACGTATTATCTGTTACTTATTACGTAGCTAACTACACATATTATGACGGACTTTCTAAGAACTCAAGGGGTGCTCAGTTTGGGCTCTAGGCTCAGAGCACTCAGCGACCAACTTTTTAAAGAGGGTGATCTTGTATATAAGCGCCATGGTATTCCTATGCATGGACGTTGGTTTCCTGTTATCAGTTTAGTATCTCTCTCTGAAAAGCCGATTTCAGTAACCTACATTGCTGATCAAACTGGTTTTAGTCACCCGTATGTAAGCACTCAAGCGCAAAAGATGATTAAGTTGGGGTATCTGCAAGATGAGCGATGTACGAAGGATGAAAGACGTCGTTTATTAAGCCTTACGCAAAAAGGTGAAGAGCTGATTGAACAAGCCAGGCCCGTATGGGATAACTTTAAAAAGGTTGCCTGTGCCTCGGTAGAAAACAGCGGTAGTGACTTTCTTGATGCAGTTGAGCGATTTGAAAAAGAAATAAAGTTAAGACCTTGGTCACAAGAGGTTAATAAATTAATGCATGATGAGGTTGTAATTATTGGTTATGACCCGCAGTATAAAAAAGACTTTGCACGTTTAAATATAGAATGGCTAGAAAAATATTTTTCAGTTGAAGCTGTTGACCAAGAATACTTTGATTTCCCTGAGAGAAAAATTTTACAAAAAGGTGGAAGAATATTTTTTGCTAAGTTGAGCAATCAAATTGTCGGGACTTGTGCTTTATTCCATGAGGGTGATGGTGTTTACGAGCTTGCTAAAATGGGTGTTAATCAAAGTTATCAAGGTAAAGGTGTAGGAGCAAAGCTCATTGAGCATTCGGTGGCATGTTTTAAATCAATGCAAGGTAGAGAGTTGTTTTTAGAAACGCATTCTTCATTACAAACGGCTATTCGTTTGTATAAAAAACATGGTTTTGTAGATCAAGGTCATAGAAAACCAGGTTCAGTTTATGCACGTTCTGAGGTGTATATGGTTTTGGATAAAGTCCCAAAAATAAAATCGTTTAGGAAATAACATGACTGAGACACTACAAAAAAATAGTTTAGATTTTAGCCCCCAAGTTTTTTCAAAGCTTTTACAAGAAGCTTGTGAGATAACAGAGAATTTGTATTCTGAAATGGAGAAACGGCCGGCCTACCAGGCATTTAATCTTGAAGAAGTAAAGTCTTGGTTTGATGAGGACTTACCAGAACAGGGCATGTCATTTTCTAATTTGCTTAAGTATTCAAATGAAAAGGTTCTACAAACGGCAACTAATAATATGGGCCCACATATGTATGGTTATGTGATGGCCGGCGGTACGCAGGTATCTAGTATTGCTGAACTGCTTTCGGTAACCGTAAATCAAAATATGGGCAAATGGCACTTAGGCCCTGCCATGAACGAAATTGAGCAGCGCGTCATTCAATGGGGCGCAGACTTTATTGGTTATCGTAGAGATATTGACGGTGTGCCTGAACAAATCGGCGGAACTTTAGTGAGCGGGGGGTCGGCAGCAAATTTAACCGGCCTAACTGTTGCCCGTAACGTATTTTTTGAAAAATATAAAATTCGTGAAACAGGGTTGTTTGGTCAGAAGCCTTTCATAGTTTATGGTTCAAATGAAACTCATGGCTGTGTTGATAAAAGCCTCGAGTTACTAGGAATAGGCACAAATAATTACCGTAAGGTTCAATGTAATGCTGACTACACTATTGATTTAGATGCCTTGAAGAAACAAATTGAGCAAGATAAGAAAGACGGACTGCAACCATTCTGTGTGATTGGAAATGCCGGTACAGTTAATACTGGTGCATTAGATAATTTAGAAGCACTTGCTGATATAGCGCAAGCACATGGGCTTTGGTTTCATGTGGATGGTGCATACGGCGGCTTAGTGGCGAGTTTAGATTCGCATAAGCATTTATATAAAGGTATGGAAAGAGCAGACTCAGTTGCAGTCGATTTTCATAAATGGCTTTATCAACCATTTGAAGTTGGTTGTTGTTTAGTAAAAAATTGGGACCTCTTGAAAAAAACTTATTACAAGCGAGCGTCATACCTCTCCATGGATGTAAAAGATGACGGGCGATTAGATCTAAATGACCATCACTTTCAACTTTCAAGAAATGCTAAAGCGTTTAAAGTATGGATGAGTTTTAAAGCTTATGGCGCACAAGCATTTAGAGACATGATTCAGAAAGATGTTGATTTAACAAAGTACTTGGCAAGGTGTGTTGATTCGGCCAGTGACTTTAAATTATTCAATGAACCAGAATTGTCAGCAGTATGTTTTCAGTACATTGGTGATGGGACTAAATCTGTAGATGAGTTAAATCAGCTTAACCAAAAAATTATTCATGCACTTGAAGAAGATGGGCGAGTATTTATTCCTGGTTCACAGTTATTAGGTCAAACGGTAATTAGAGCTTGCTTAATAAACCATAGGAAGCAAAAAGAGCATGTGGATCAATTAGTAGATGTTATTCGTGAAATAGCAGAGTCTTTAGACATTTAAAAGAGTAGAAAATGCAAAAAATAAAAATAGATATCGTTTCAGACGTTTCCTGTCCTTGGTGCATTATTGGTTATAAAGGTTTGCAAGCGGCTTTAAATGACATGGAGCTCAATGGTTCAGTTGATATAAGTTGGAAAGCATTTGAATTAAACCCTGACATGCCTAAACAAGGTCAAGATAAGCGTGAACACTTGGCTCAAAAATATGGCATCAATAATCAACAAATAATGCAGAATCGTGAGAATATTAAAGAACGCGGTGCTTCGGTAGGCTTTGATTTTAAATACAAAGAAGATAGTCGAGTTTATAACACTTTCGACTCACATCGTCTATTGCATTGGGCAGAACAATTTGGATTGCAAACTACATTAAAACTACGTTTATTCGATTTGTATTTTACTGAAAATGGCAATCCAAGTAATAAAGAAGAATTATTGATTGCAGCGCAAGATGTTGGATTAGACATTGAGCTTGCAAAAGAGCTTTTAGATTCTGATCAATATGCACATGAAGTAATGCAAGAACAGGCCGCTTATAGAAAAGCAGGAATTCAATCAGTACCAAGTTTTATTATTGACGATACGCACTTAATTAGTGGCGGACAGCCAAAAGAAGCTTTTGTTAGTTTCTTTACCCAGTACTTGGCCAAAGAAGTAAAAAATTAAATTATTCTTTAAGCCAACCAATCTCAGTAGCGGTTTTTTTACCAATTAC
>CAJQOG010000184.1 GCA_905479875.1 uncultured Gammaproteobacteria bacterium | reverse complement strand
TCTGGTAAGAAAGTTGCAGTTATCGGCTCTGGTCCCGCAGGACTTACAGTTGCCGATGAACTCAATAGCAAAGGCCATCTAGTAACGGTGTATGAGCGTGAAGATCGTATTGGCGGCTTATTACGCTATGGCATTCCTGATTTCAAATTAGAAAAATCGGTAGTGCAACGTCGCGTCAAAATTATGGAAGGCGAGGGCATCACTTTTAAAACCAATGCATATATTGGTAAAGATATTCCGGTTAGCGATTTAGAAAATGAATTTGACGCTGTGGTTATCTGTGCTGGTTCTACCAAGCCAAGAGACTTGCCTATACCAGGTCGTGAAGCTGAAGGCGTGCATTTTGCCATGGACTTTTTACGTCCAAATAACAAACGCATTGCTGGTGATGAGATTGCTGATGAAGATTTCACAAGCGCTAAAGACAAACACGTCATTGTTATTGGTGGCGGCGACACTGGTTCTGATTGTGTTGGAACATCCAATCGACATGGTGCAGCATCAATTACTCAACTTGAATTATTAGAAAAACCACCTGAAGGTAAAAACGAAGATACACCATGGCCAAATTGGCCGTTAATCCTTCGCACCTCTAGCTCTCACCTAGAAGGTGCTGAACGTAAGTGGTCGGTGCTAACCAAAAATTTTACTACTGAGAATGGCCAAGTTACTGGTTTAGTACTCGAAGACGTAAGTTGGAGTAAAGACGTAAACGGTAAAATGAGTTTTGTGGCCAAACCTAATTCTGAAAGAACTTTAAAATGTGATTTAGCCTTATTAGCTATTGGCTTCTTACACCCTGAACAAGATAACGTTATTGCACAATTTGGTTTAGACGTGGATGGACGTGGCAATATTGCTTGCGAAAATTATCAAACATCAAAGCCAAAAGTGTTTGCGGCAGGCGATGCCAGACGTGGTCAATCTCTAGTGGTTTGGGCCATTGCAGAAGGGCGGGAAGCTGCACAAGTAGTGCATGAATATATTGAACACCAAAATCAAACCATAGCCGCTTAAAAATTGCTTAAAATATTAGTAGTCTCTGAAAAAGCCTCGTTTGAGGCTTTTTTTATACCCAAATGTAAGCTGTACTAAACTATTTGTTGCAAAAGGAACTATCTAGCAATAAGCTCATCTATAATAGTTAGTTTACTGTTTGTCACAATCTACGTATAACTATACATATAAAAGAATTCAATACACCAAGGAGTTAGCATGTTTAAAGACGTAATCACCCCTCCAACCGGTAAATCGCTTAAGATTTTATCCGTAGTGAGCTTAATGGCATTAACACTAGCAGGCTGCAGTACGGCTAATACATCAGATAGCGGTATTAAAGATGTAATGCTATCGAACACTAAAGCATTACCAACTGGCGTAACTTTAATTGAAAAAGTTACTAAAAAGGGTGACGAAATTGTTATTCCTTATGAGAAATATAAATTGGATAATGGTTTGACCGTAGTTTTACATGAAGACAAATCTGACCCCTTAGTGCACGTTGATGTGACTTATCATGTAGGTTCAGGTCGAGAAGACATTGGCAAATCCGGTTTTGCACATTTTTTTGAGCACATGCAATTTCAAGGCTCTGAAAATGTGGCTGATGAAGAACATTTCAAATTAGTCACAGAATCAGGTGGCACTTTAAACGGATCCACAAATACTGACCGTACTAACTATTACCAAACTGTCCCATCAAACCAGCTAGAAAAAATGTTGTGGTTAGAGTCTGATCGTATGGGCTATTTCTTAGATGCGGTTACTCAAGAAAAATTTGAAGTTCAACGTGAAACAGTAAAAAATGAACGAGGCCAAAGAGTTGATAACCGTCCTTATGGATTAGTTGGCGAAAAAACAGTTGAAGCCTTGTATCCAGAAGGTCATCCGTACTCTTGGTCGGTCATTGGATATTTAGAAGACTTAGATAGAGCCAATCTCTTTGACCTTAAGAAATTCTTCTTACGCTGGTATGGACCAAATAATGCTACCTTAACTATTGGTGGCGATTTTGATACCATGCAAACTCTTGCTTGGATTGTTGATTATTTTGCCGATATTCCAGCTGGTCCTGAAGTTACTGCACCTGTAGCTGCACCAGGAGTACTAACAAGCGATCGTTATATTTCTTATGAAGATAATATTAGCTTACCGCTTATCTATGTTTCATACCCTACGGTTAGTGCGCGTCATGCTGATGAAGCACCATTAGATGTTTTAGCTGATATCTTAGGTGGCGGCAAGACTTCTATTTTATATAAAAATCTAGTAAAAAATGGTTTAGCCGTACAGGCCAGTGTAGGACATCCATGTGCTGAAATAGCTTGCACAATGACCATGCTTGCTCTACCAAACCCAGCAACTGGTAAAACGCTCACTGACTTAGATGGCATCATGCGAGCAGCTTTAGTTGAGTTTGAAAATCGTGGTGTAGAAGATGATGACTTAGAACGTGTTAAAGCTAGTATTGTATCTAACATGATTTATGGTTTGGAAAGTGTGAGCGGAAAAGTATCTCAATTAGCGGCTTATGAAACTTATACCAATAATCCAAATTACATAAAAGAAGATTTAACACGTTACCAAAATGTGACCAAAGCAGACGTAATGCGTGTTTTTAATCAATACATTAAAGACAAGCCAGCTGTTATCTTAAGTGTGGTTAAAAAAGGCGAGCCTGATACAGTCGCCAAAGCCGATACTTATATACATAAAGCACGTACCCTGCCAGAGCAAGAGTCTACCAAAGAATCTGATTTACAGTATCGCGTTGCAAATAGTCGAATCGACCGTTCTGTTCGTCCTGGCTCATCTGGAAACCCAAGTGTTACCGTTCCTGAATTACATCGCACAACTTTAAGTAACGGCATTAAGGTTTTATCAACAGAAAATGCTGAAGTCCCTACAACTGCGATTAGTTTTAGAGTTAAAACTGGTCATAGAGACGAGCCTTTAGATAAGGTAGGCATTGCTTCTTTAACAGCCTCTATGTTAGGTGAAACAACAACTGAGTCTAGCAATGAAGAATTAAGCAATCGTTTAGAAAAATTAGGTTCATCAGTTAATTTTAGTTCTAGTGATAATTTTTCTACAATAAGAATAAAGTCGTTAACTGAAAATTTAGATGCAACTCTAGGCATTGCAGCTGAACGTTTATTTAAACCAGCATTTACTGAAGAAGATTTTAAACGTTTAAAAGACCAAACCTTAGAAGGCATTGAACAATCTAAAAAGCAAGCCGCTGCAACTGCAAGTAATGTGAATCGTTACTTACTGTATGGCAAGAATAACAGTTTTGCATACCCCGGTTCAGGTACTACAGAAACCGTAAACAATATTACACTTGACGATGTTAAAGATTACTATGCAACACGTTATTCATCAAAAATAGCTGATGTTATTGCGGTTAGTGATTTATCTGCAAAAGAACTAACTAAAAAACTAAGTGTATTTGCTGACTGGGCTGGCCCTGAAGTTTCTGCGACTCCATTAACGGCTTTTCCTGAATTTGAAGAAACTCGTATTTACTTAGTAGACAAACCCGATGCCGCTCAATCTGAGATTCGAATTGCTAAAAGAGCACTTCCATATGATGCAACTGGCGAGTACTATCGTGCTGGACTTATGAACTATGTATTAGGTGGTGCATTCAATTCACGTATCAACATCAATTTACGAGAAGACAAGGGTTATACCTATGGTGCTCGCTCAGGTTTTAACGGTGATTTTGAACATGGGAGTTTTTCAGCGGGTGCCGGTGTTAGAGCTGATGCAACGGCAGCCTCACTAACCGAGTTTATTAAAGAAATACAGTTATATCAAAAAGACGGCATTACAGCTGATGAGTTAGAGTTTACTAAGAGTTCTATTGGACAGCGAGATGCTCGGAGTTATGAAACACCAAGCCAAAAGTTACGTTTCTTATCTCGCATCCAAACTTATGGGTTAAGTGATGGCTTTATTGATGAGCAAAAGTCTATTCTTGCTAATTTAACAAAAGAAGAATCAGACGCATTAGCTAAAAAGCATTTGAATCTTGATGAGATGCAAATCGTAATTGTTGGTGACAAAGCTAAATTAATGGACAGTTTGACTGGCTTTGGTTATGAAATCGTTGAAGTTGATGCGGATGCAAATATTCTGTAAATACAGATCGTAATAAATAAAAAAGGCTCCCATTTTGAACTGAACCCCATAAGTTGGACACAACTTATGGGGTTTTTCTATGAAGTATGATTTAATCTTTAAGCAATCTGTGATTGCTTATTACGATGCAGGCAATGGTTTACAGGCCACAGCTAAACACTTTGGTATTGCTTATAAAAGCACTGTTGATAAATGGGTAAAGCAATATAAGTTTGGTGGTGTTGAAGCCATCAGGCC
>CAJQOG010000183.1 GCA_905479875.1 uncultured Gammaproteobacteria bacterium | reverse complement strand
GCAAGGAAATCTTCAGCTTTTAACGAAGCACCCCCAATAAGCCCACCATCTATATCTTGCATTGCAAAAATATCT
The DNA here is from genome assembly GCA_905479875.1 of uncultured Gammaproteobacteria bacterium. GTDB lineage: Bacteria > Pseudomonadota > Gammaproteobacteria > Steroidobacterales > JABDMI01 > JABDMI01. The sequence continues at coordinate 13,142 of CAJQOG010000183.1, read as the reverse complement.
GCGGCGTTAGCCGGTTTCACACTACCACCGTATAAAATACGAATTTTATCAGCTATTTTACCACTTCGAGCCGCAATCATTTGGCGAATCTGTGCGTGAATTTCCTGAGCTTGCTCTGGCGTTGCTGTTTGCCCAGTACCGATAGCCCAAACAGGCTCATAGGCAATTACTGCATTCTCAAAACACTTCTCGCAGGCAATATCCATAACTGCATCTATTTGACGCTTAATAACATCGATCGCCTTTCCAGCTTCTCGCTCTTCTAGTGACTCACCAACACATAATATTGGTTTTAATCCAGCTTCAGCAGCCGCTTTAAATTTCTTACCAACCATAGTATCGGTTTCACCAAACAATTGCCTACGCTCTGAATGACCAACAATCACATAACTGCAGGTCAAGTCTTTAAGCATATGAGAACAAATTTCACCAGTAAAAGCACCTGAATTTTCAGCACTTACATTTTGAGCCCCAAGCAATATATCGCTACCTTCAATAGCTCGGGCAGCTGTCTCAAGATAAACATAAGGAGGACAAACCAAAACATCTATTTTATGTTCTGCACTACTACTATCTTCGGCACGCAAGTCTAAGCCGTCTTCAATTGAGGCAAGAAGCACATTCGTGTCTTCAAAAGACCCGTTCATTTTCCAATTACCTGCTATTAGGGGTGTTCTCATTCTTCAATTCCTCTATCAAAAACAAGCTCTTAAGTGTTTTTGAGGCATATACTTCGGTAAAACTGGGCGCATATTATCAGCTATGACTTATAAAGCAACCATCTAAAAAAACTTCACAGAAATTTGATGGTTTTATCGACTAATTTCAGCTCTAAAGAGCCAATAAAGTAATTGTATCGGCAATTTCATTGGCCAACATGACGGTTAAACCAGCATTTTCTGCTTCTACCATGACGCGAATAACGGGCTCTGTTCCAGAAGGCCTTAAAACTATACGTCCAAATTCACCCAATTTCTCCTGGCTTTCTTTAAGAACTGCTTGAGTATTTGGGTGAGAAATTGCGAGTGTCTTCTCTTCAACTTTAACATTAACAATGACTTGCGGGTATTTTACAAACCCCTTCTTAAGTTCGTTTAAGCTGGCTTTACTTTCACTAAGAATTTTTAAAATCTGTACAGCCGCCGTCAATCCGTCACCTGTAGTTGCATGATCAAGACAAATCAAATGTCCGGAGGTTTCTCCACCAAACTTTCCGCCTGTTTCAGCTAACTTTTGCAGAACATGTTTATCACCAACTCTAGCGCGCACAAAATCGATACCCAATTCTTTAAATGCAGCTTCCAGGCCCATGTTTGTCATCGATGTGCCAACTACAGGCCCAGCGAGGGGTTTTTGTTGATGGGCATGTCTAGCTAAGATAAATAAAAGCTCATCACCATCAACGCTTTCACCTAAATGATCTACGACAACCAAGCGGTCGCCATCACCGTCAAACGAGAGCCCAATTTCAGCTTTACTTTTTTTAACCGTAAGTTCCAAGTTTGCTGTATCTGTTGAACCGCACTGTTGATTAATATTTTTACCATTAGGGGCAATACCAATACAATCTACATCTGCACCTAGCTCTTCGATTGCTCTTGGAGCAACCTTATACATCGCACCGTGACCAGCATCAACAACAACTTTCAAATCATCTAAATTCAGTCGTGGTACGGAACCTAGGACAAAGTCAACGTAATCGTTTTGAGGGGTAAGCATAGCAAAAGAAGTACCAAGATCCTCACCTTGCAATGTAAGTATGTCTGTATCTATTTGGCCCTCAATGGCATTCTGCTCTGTATCGGTTAATTTACCACCTTGAGCATTAAAAAACTTTAAACCATTGTCCTGATACGGATTATGAGAGGCACTAACTACAATACCCAATTGAGCCTTATATTTAGTCACTAAGTAAGCTACCGCTGGTGTAGGGACAACGCCTGCAAGTTGAACGTTTATACCAGCTGCCTGTAAACCGGCAGCAACTGCCGCTTCTATAACATCACCAGAAACACGTGTATCTCTTCCAATAATTACAGTATCGCCTTTTTTAATTAGACTCTTACCTACCGCATTTCCAACACGTAAAACAAAATCGACAGTTAAAGGCTTAGTGCCAAAATGTCCACGTATACCATCTGTCCCAAAATATTTAGCCATAGTTTAGTCTTTGAATTAATTATTGATTATTACTAAATCGCTAGATAAAGCCGCTTTAAAATTATGCTGCATTATACTGAATTTCTATTTATACCGAATTTAAATTCATTTCTGCAGCTTTTACTGCTTGCAAAACACGCAATATATCCTTTGTTTCAGCCACATCATGCACTCGCAGAATTTGCGTACCTTTGTTAACAGCAAGCTGAGCCACTGCCAAACTAGCAGCTAGGCGCTGACTGACATCTTTACCCGTAATTTGACCCAGCATTGATTTACGAGACAAACCAGCAAGTACAGGAAAACCTGATTCAACAAAGACTTGCAAATTATTGAGTAAATCAATATTGTGTTGCAAGTTTTTTCCAAAACCAAAACCGGGATCAATAATGATATTTTCTTTATTTATTCCAGACTCAATACAGCTATTTATTCGTTGCTGAAAAAAATCAACAACTTCTTGAATAACATTTTTATACTCAATTTTTTTCTGCATAGTTTCTGGTTTACCCTGCATATGCATCAAACACACTGGAACATTAAGCTGGGCCGCAATTTGTAATGCGTTTTCTTTTTGCAGAGCATAAACATCATTAATCATCGAAGCGCCAGCATGCACAGCTTCATACATTACTACAGCCTTACTTGTATCGATTGAAATTGGAACGTCAAGTTCTTTTGATAGCGCTTCGATTAAAGGCACAACACGATGTAGTTCCTCGTCTTCTGAAACATCAGCTGCGCCAGGACGTGTAGACTCACCACCAATATCAATAATATCAGCACCATCAACAAGCATTTGCTTTGCTTGCTTTATTGCCGAGTCGAAATCAATAAATTGACCACCATCAGAAAACGAATCTGGTGTTACATTTAAAATCCCCATAATTAGAGGCTCTTGCAGATTTAGCTCGGAATTAGCAAACTGCAAATGTGTTTGCAGTTTTTTATCAAAGTATTGTTGCAGTTGATTCATTGTCTCTTTCCAAACTAAAAACGACAGCAAGTGCTGTCGTTTTTAGTTTTCTAATACAAATAAATTAAGATTCAATAGCAGGATTATTTAAATCAGCATCCAAAATTGGTTTAGGCCCAAAATCGTCTGGCGTTTTCAAAACCGGACCCGACCAATCCTTAGGTGGTTGAGGATCCTTGCCATCCATAATATCTTTAATCTGTGCGGCATCAATAGTCTCGTAGGTCATTAAAGCCTGAGCCATTGCATGTAGCTTATCAATGTTATCTCTTAATATTTTTTCCGCACGTGCATAGTTAGTATCCACTAAATTACGAATTTCGGAATCAATAATAGCCTGAGTCTCTGAGGAAATCGGATTTTGCTGAGTAGACGTACCACCCAAATACATTTGATTATTTTCTTCAGCATATGTCATAGGCCCTAGCTTTTCTGACAGGCCCCATTTCATAACCATATTTCTAGCAATTTCAGTGGCGCGTTCAATATCATTTGAAGCACCAGTAGTTATTCCAGATTTACCAAGCGTTATATCTTCTGCAATTCGCCCACCATATAATGAGCTTAAACTGCTCTCCAAACGCTGCTTAGACATTGAGTAACGGTCTTGCTCGGGCAAATACATAGTCACTCCTAAGGCACGACCTCTCGGAATAATTGTTACCTTATAAACAGGATCATGCTCTGGTACAGATAAACCAACAATGGCGTGTCCAGCCTCGTGATAAGCCGTATTAAGCTTTTCTTGCTCACTCATCACCATAGATTTGCGTTCAGCGCCCATCATGATTTTATCTTTAGCGATTTCAAACTCTTTCATTCCAACCGTGCGTTTATTAGCACGCGCTGCTTGCAAAGCTGCTTCATTAACAAGGTTTGCTAAATCAGCACCAGAAAACCCAGGTGTACCACGTGCCAATAAATCAGCACGTACATCTTCATCCACAGGAACTTTGCCCATATGCACTTTTATAACCGCTTCACGGCCACGTACATCCGGTAACGGAACTACTACTTGCCTATCAAATCGTCCAGGACGCAATAACGCCGGATCCAACACATCAGGACGGTTAGTCGCTGCAATAACAATTACACCTTCGTTACCTTCAAAGCCATCCATTTCAACTAACAATTGGTTCAGTGTTTGTTCACGCTCATCGTGACCACCACCATGACCACCACCTCGGTGTCGACCAACTGCATCAATTTCATCAATAAAGATAATGCATGGCGCATGTTTCATAGCCTGCTCAAACATGTCACGTACACGAGATGCACCAACACCAACAAACATTTCAACAAAATCCGAACCTGAAATGGTAAAAAATGGAACCTTGGCCTCACCGGCAATAGCTTTAGCCAATAAAGTTTTACCCGTACCAGGTTGCCCTACCATAAGAACACCACGTGGAATTCTTCCACCTAGACGTTGGAATTTACCTGGGTCTTTTAAGAAATCAACAATTTCGCCAACCTCTTCTTTTGCTTCGTCTACACCAGCAACATCAGCAAAAGTAACTTTGACTTGATCTTCGCCTAGCAACTTAGCTTTACTACGTCCAAAAGACATCGCTCCACCCTTGCCGCCACCTTGCATTTGACGCATAAAGTAAACCCATAGAGCAACAATAATAATTATAGGGAACGTTGAAATTAATAGGTCTACCAAAATTGAACGCTTCTTAGGAGCTACACCTTCATATTTAATTCCATACTTATCCATTTCACCAACGAGTGTTGTGTACTCAGACTCAACCGCGTTGGTTTTATAATTACCACCATTTTTATATTTTCCACTTATCGACAGACCTTCAATAACTGCCGTATCAATATTTGAATTTTTCATTTGTGCACGAAATTCGTGATACGGAATTTCCGTGCTACTCGCAGGGTTTTTTGCAAATTGCTGGAATGCAGCCATCATCACTATCGAGATAACCAACCATAAGCCCATTTGTTTTAGCATGTCTTTACGCAAAATCTTATACCTATTTAAATTGTTACAAGCTTAATTGGATAATACCAATAAAGTTTATTGTTAGAGCTTAATTATAGCTCAGAGTTCGTTTGTTTTAGCATTTATAGCTTATACGCTAAACCCTGAAGTCTCGAGCAACCAAATACACTTCTCGACTACGTGGACGCGAAGCATCCGGTTTACGTACTTTAACTATTTTAAACGCAGCTCGGGCAGTCTTTACGTATTCATCAAAACCTTCACCTTGAAAGATTTTTGTTACAAAAGAACCACCAGGCTTTAACAGCTTAGTTGCCATGTCCAGTGCTAATTCACATAAATACATTGAACGCGGCTGATCTACGCCAAGGTTACCACTCATATTGGGGGCCATATCCGAAATTACAAGGTCAGCCGTACCTGCGGGAACCTTGTCTTCAATGGCATTTAACACCACATTTTCACGAAAATCGCCTTGAATGAACTCCACATGCTCAAGCGGCTCAATATCTAAAATATCCGTAGCCAAAATTAGACCATGTTTACCCATAATCTTAGCCGCATATTGACTCCATCCACCAGGAGCCGCTCCCAAGTCTACCACCACCATATGTGGCTTAAAGAAATGTTCTTTTTGATTAATTTCATCTAGCTTAAACACCGCACGTGAACGCCAGCCTTCTTTATGGGCGCGTTGTACGTACTTATCAGCATGATGCTCAGCCAACCACTTGGAGCTACTTTTAGACCGTTTTGCCATCTGATAATATTACTACGCTACGTTACGTAAGCGTGTTTTCCCTTTTGGAGAAGTCAAAGTAAAAAGATCTTTAGGATTTTCCAAAGTAGGAACCAATTCAATTTCTGTTCCTAACTTCTCTTCTTTTGCAATATCGTAAATTAAACGCAATGCAGAATAATCTTCTAAGGCAAAGCCTACGGAATCAAAAAATGTAATTTCATCATCTGACGCTCTACCCTGTTTGTTACCTACTAGCACTTCCCAAAGTTCAGTTACTTGATGTTCAGCATCTAGTTGCTGGATATCACCTTCAATACGAGACTGTGGTTCAAACTCAACAAATATACTACTACGTAAAAGTATATTTTTAGCAATCTCAGTTTTACCAGGACAATCGCCACCAATACCATTGATGTGCATGCCTGGCTCAACCATATCGTCGGTTAAGATGGTTGCATATTTTTTATCGGCAGTAACCGTAGTTATAATATCGCAGCCCTTTACCGCCTCAGCGGTTGAACTAAAACGTGTAATTTTCAACTCAGGAAAAGCTTTCATATTATTAATGAATTTCTCAGTCGCAAAACCATCGGTATCGTAACAATGAATTTCCTCAATGCCTAAAATTTTATGGAAGGCAATTGCTTGAAATTCACTTTGGCAGCCATTTCCTATCAACGCCATTTTTTTAGCATTTTTACGGGCCAATACTTTTGCAGCCATCACAGAGGTGGCCGCGGTTCTTAAAGCTGTAGAAATGGTTAATTCGGAAAGCAATAATGGATAACCCGTTTTAACTTCGGCCAAAACCCCAAACGCCATCACAGTTAAATAACCAAGCTCAGCATTGTCTGGATGACCGTTAACGTATTTAAAGGAATAAAGCTGATCATTAGCAACCGGCATCAGCTCAATCACACCCACATCACTGTGTGCAGCGGCTCGAGGCGACTTATCAAACTCTGTCCAACGCCTATAATCATCTTCTAAATAGCTGACTAAGCGTGTGGTGAAATCTTCAGTGCCATTTTTTTGCAAGTAAGAGCTAAAACACTCAACATCAATAAAACGAGTCATGCTGTGTCCTAAAATATACGTATAAAAGCGATATTATACAGACATAGGCATTTTTCGCAGGCTAGTGATACACAAAACAGAGATTTATTCAGAGCGTTTATTTAAGCAGCAACTGAACTTTCAGAGCAAGAGGCTCTTGCACCTAAATAATGACAAATACTGTACGTTAGATCCGCTCTATTAAGTGTGTAAAAATGAAAGTGCTTAACTCCTTGATCAGCTAAAACTTTTATTTGTTCAAGAGCTATGTTAATACCCAATAATTTTGATAATAGTGGATCATTATCAGTCTCTTGAAATAAATTATCCATCCAGCTTGGGATATTCACATTAGCAAACTCAGTAAAGCGAAGTAGTTTTTTATAATTTGTCACAGGTAAAATACCAGGTACAACATCTGCTTGAATGCCACGTGCAGCTGCAGTATCTCTAAATCGCAAGAAAGCTTCATTATCATAAAAGAACTGGGTAATACCACGACTAGCACCTGCATCAACCTTACGAGCAAAATTATCTAAATCAAAATTAGCTGATGGAGCTTCTGGGTGAACTTCAGGATAAGCCGCAACAGAAAGCTCAAAATCGTTTACTTCACGTAAAAGTCTGACAAGATCAACCGCATATGATTGAGGTTTTTTATCAGCCTTCATATCTTCAGAGAAATCTCCACGTAGTGCCACAATATGCCTTACTCCTAAATCCCAATAGCGCTGTGCAATAGCTTTCAATTCGTCTGCATTAGCATCTACACAGGTTAAGTGAGGAACAGCGGTTAATTCAGTACGCTGTTGAACATCAGCAATTAGGTCGTGAGTTAGATTACGACTACTGGCTAAAGCGCCATAGGTAATTGAAATGAATTCAGGATTTAAAACCGATAACTTATCGATTGACTTCCACAGAGTTGCAACTGCCTTCTCATTTTGTGGTGGAAAAAATTCAAAGGACACTTTTATTTGATTATAAAGACAAGAAACTTGCTGATTTATCTGATCGAACAAACGAGCAACTCCATAAGAGTTAGATTCTTTAACGATTTCTGCAGTTGGAATTAAAGCCATAATGAATATTAGTTTGATTATTTTCTGACATCATAATTTAAGACGTCTAGAAGTCAAGACGTCTAGACGTATAAATGCGCATTTACTTAACTTGCAATCTTCAGATAAACTGTTATTTTAGACGTCTATACAACTTACGTATTATTGTTTTAACACTCAAATGGAGTATGAAAAATGGCAAAAACACCTTACATCGACCCTTATGAAGCGCATGGTGAAAAGAGTGAGAAAGTTAAAAAAATAACGGTTTCAGTGCCATTAAGGGTTCTCAAACTTCTAATTGATGAGAGAACTCGTAGACAAATCAACAACTTACGTCATGCCACATTGAGCGAACTTCTCTGCGAGGCATTCCTTCACGCTTACACCGGTCAAGAGCTACCAACCGATGCAGCCCTGAGTAAAACAAAACCTGTAGCATCAACAAAAAAGAAAAAAACCAAAAAGAAGAAGTAAGTCTTTAGAAGCTTTGTTCGCAAAGTTATTTAAATCAATTATAATTTAGCCGTCTATACGTATAGACGGCTATGAGCGCAATTGGAATTGCGCTCTTTTTATATATAAAATCAAACACTTTTTAGCGTTTATAAAAACAAAGACAATAAATTGAAAACTCTCAAGCAACACCCTGCTCAAACGCAATTAGAACATTTATTAAAGTCAAAAATTCTTATCCTGGATGGTGCAATGGGCACCATGATTCAAAATCAAGAACTAGAAGAAACAGATTATCGTGGCGAGCAGTTTAAAAATTGGGAAAGCGAGCTATTTGGTAATAACGACTTACTGTCTTTAACTAAACCAGAATTAATTAAAGATATTCATAGACAATATTTTGCAGCTGGCTCTGATATTGTTGAAACAAACACCTTCAATGCAAACTCCATTTCGATGGCCGACTACAATATGCAAAGTCTCGTCTATGAGATTAATTATCAGTCTGCAAAAATTGCTTGCGAAGCTCGAGACGAGTTTAAACATGAAACTAAGAAACCACGATTTGTTGCCGGTGTCTTAGGTCCTACCAATAGAACCTGTAGCTTAAGTCCTGACGTAAACGACCCAGGCTTTAGAAATATAGACTTTGATACGTTGGTGGAGTCATATTCAGAAGCGACCATTGCTCTAATTGAAGGTGGCGTTGACATTATCCTGGTCGAAACAATTTTCGATACACTTAATGCCAAGGCCGCTCTTTTCGCAATTGAAGAAGTCTATGAAAAACTAGGTATACATTTACCTTTAATGATTTCAGGAACGATTACGGATCGCTCTGGCAGAACATTATCAGGACAAACTCTTGAAGCCTTTTATAACTCCATAAGGCATGCCAAGCCATTAGTCATCGGATTAAACTGTGCATTAGGCCCTGATTTACTACGTCAGCACGTGCAAGAACTTTCTAGTATTTGTGAAACACATGTCTCAGCACATCCAAATGCTGGCTTACCCAATGCTTTTGGCGGCTACGATGAAACCCCAGAAGAAATGGCAGAAGATATTGCTGAATGGGCCCAACAAGGTTTTCTAAATATTGTCGGAGGTTGCTGTGGTACAACACCAAAGCATATTCTAGCTATTGCCAATGCCGTAGCTGATAAAGAGTCTCGTGCCCTACCAACTATTGATAAAAAACTTCGCTTATCAGGCCTAGAGCCTTTTACTTATTCAAACGACAGTGTGTTTGCCAATATAGGTGAACGTACCAATGTGTCTGGCTCAATACGATTTGCCAAACTAATTAAAAAAGAAAATTATGAAACGGCATTAGACGTTGCCAAAGATCAAGTTGAGAACGGCGCTCAAATGATTGATGTGAATATGGATGATGGTTTAATCGATGGCCTTGATGCTTTCCCGAGATTTATAAAACTCATTGCTTCAGAACCGGACATCGCCAAAGTACCACTCGTTTTAGATTCATCCGATTGGAACATTATTGAATCAGGGCTTAAGTGCGCACAGGGCAAATGCATAATTAACTCCATCTCCATGAAAGAAGGTGAAGAAGAGTTTCTTAGGCATGCAAAACTAGCTAAGCGTTATGGCGCGGCAGTAATTGTGATGGCCTTTGATGAAGTTGGTCAAGCTGATACTTATGAACGAAAAATTGAAATCTGTGAGCGCGCTTATAAAATCTTAGTGGAAGACCTTAACTTTCCTGCTGAAGATATTATCTTTGACCCCAATATTTTTGCGATTGCGACGGGTATGTCAGAACATGATAACTACGCGGTCGATTTTATTGAAGCCACTCGCTGGATTAAAGAAAACCTACCTTATGCCAAAGTATCAGGTGGTTTGTCTAATGTGTCTTTTGCTTTCCGTGGAAACAATCCTGTTCGCGAAGCCATGCATTCCATCTTCCTTTACCACGCCATTGAAGCGGGTATGGATATGGGCATTGTCAATGCGGGTCAATTAGAAATTTATGAAGGAATTGAACCACAACTTAAAGCCTTAACCGAAGCTGTTATTTTAAACCAATCGGAAACCGCATCAGAAGCACTTTTGGATTTTTCACTCTCAGTAACGGCTGGCAAGAAAACCCAAGCTGAAGAAGAAGCATGGCGTTCCAAATCTGTGGAGCACCGCTTAGAACATGCTCTGGTTAAAGGCGTTACTAAATACATTATTGAAGATACTAAAGAAGCCTATGAAAAATTAGATAACGCACTATCTGTTATCGAAGGCCCATTAATGTCTGGCATGAATGTTGTTGGCGACTTATTCGGCTCTGGAAAAATGTTTTTGCCTCAGGTTGTAAAATCAGCACGTGTAATGAAACAAGCCGTTGCATGGTTACTACCATTTATGAAAGTTAAAGAAGGTGAAGAAGAAAAAGCTAAACCCAAAATTTTAATGGCGACGGTGAAAGGTGACGTACATGATATAGGCAAAAATATTGTAGGTGTGATTCTACAATGCAATGGTTACGATGTTATTGATCTTGGCGTAATGGTGCCTACCGAAACCATTCTAGATACAGCAATAAAAGAAAAAGTAGATGTGATTGGTTTGTCAGGCCTAATTACTCCATCACTCCTGCAAATGACTAATGTTGCCAAAGAGATGACACGCCGTGGTATGAATCTACCTGTACTGATTGGAGGTGCTACAACCTCTAAGCTACATACGGCTTTAAAAATTGATCCGCATTATGAGCAAGCCATTGTGCACGTTGTAGATGCTTCAAGAGCGGTTAGTACGGTACATAAATTAATATCAGAAGACACAAAGGTGTCTTATGGTAGTGAAATTAAAGGTGAGTATATTGATTTACGCCAAAAGCGTAGTGAACAAAAACAAACTCGCAAATCCAGAACTCTACAAGAAGCCAGAGATAATCACTTTAAGTTAGACGTTTCAAAATGCGTTCAAGTAAAGCCTACATTCATTGGCAACAAGGTATTCGATGATTACCCTTTAAATGAATTAATTGAGCGTATTGATTGGACTCCGTTTTTCCAAACTTGGGAATTACGAGGTAGTTATCCACGAATCTTAGAAGATGAAGTTGTTGGTGTTGAGGCCAAAAAACTTTTTGCCGATGCTCAAGAGATGCTTCAAACAATAGTTGCAGAGAAATGGCTTAAGGCACAAGCCGTTATTGGGCTATATCCTGCCTATTCTAGAACTGATGACATCCATATAGATGTAAATGGTAAACAAGAGACATTCTTTGGATTACGCCAACAGGGTCAGTTCCGTCATAACAAACCTAATCATTGTTTATCTGATTTTATTGCACCCAAAGTAAATTCAAATAGAACCTATCAAGATCATATTGGATTTTTTGCGGTAACGGCAGGTCATGGTGTTGAAGAACGAGCTAAAGCTTTTGAAGCAGAACATGACGATTACTCATCGCTTATGCTCAAAGCACTCGCCGATCGTTTAGCTGAAGCTTTAGCAGAACGCATGCATGAACTTGTTAGAACTGAGCTCTGGCCTTATGCGGGTGATGAGCAACTTAACAATGAAGAACTCATTAAAGAAAAATACCAAGGCATTCGCCCTGCTCCAGGCTATCCTGCATGCCCAGACCATACGGGCAAACAGCTTATTTGGGATGTTTTAAAGCCTGATGAGGTTATTGGCTTGGATATCACCGAAAGTTACGCCATGTACCCAGGCGCAGCGGTTTCAGGCCTGTATTTCTCGCATCCTGATGCCAAGTACTTTGGTGTGGGTAAGATTAATGATGATCAGGTAGAAGATTACGCCAAACGCCGTGGTTGGAGCTTAGAAACCGCTAAAGAGTGGTTGGCGCCTAATATGGCTTCTGAGAGTTAAGGAAAGTAGGAAAACTTCGATTTCCTAAGAGATATCTCGAATTCCCTGCGTAGGCAGGGATCCACGAAATTCAGTACAAGTGAAATCTGGACACCTGCCTACGCAGGCGATTCGTGAATACTCTCTAAATAAAAGCCTTAAAAAGAGTACAATACGCACCCTACCCAACACCAGATTCAAGAAAATGACAGTACTTACCAATCCACAGAAAAAACGCTTACGTGCCAAAGGCCATGATCTCAAACCAGTAGTAATGGTTGGCAACAAAGGTTTAAGCGAAAGCGTGCTTAAAGAAATAGGCCTAGCCTTAGATCACCATGAACTTATTAAAGTTAAAGCTGCAGTTGGTGATAGAACTGAACGTGACGAAGTATTTGCAACCATCGTTAAAGAACACCATGCTGAGTTAATTCAGCAAATTGGTAATATTGGTTTATTCTTTAAACGTAATGGTGAAGAAGCTAAGATTAAGCTTTAGATAATCTTAGCTTTTTTTAATCAAAATACTACAAACCACTAAAATAAATCGGGTCCTTCAAATCCTGCTCAACAGCCGCCTCAAGCTCAGCAATTAAATTCTTTCTAGCTCTTTGCTTAGTAATTCCAAAAGCCTTCAAATCTAATTTAGTAAAATTCTCTGCAATAGTATTAGCAGTAGCTTTCAATGCTTCAGGTGCAACTAAGATATCCAAAAAGCCTGCATCAACTGCAGTTTCAGGATTATAGATTTCAGCATTGAATACCGAACGATGAACATAACGATTATCTAAACAAGCAACGGCAAGTTGAATACCTACATGATGCATAGTCATACCGATAGCGGTTTCATTTAAGCCAATTTTGAAATCACCTTCAACACCAATACCATAATCA
>CAJQOG010000182.1 GCA_905479875.1 uncultured Gammaproteobacteria bacterium | reverse complement strand
TAGCTGGTGGTAATTACTCTGTATACGCAACTGATGTACTTGAAACAATCGAACCTTTAGTACTATCACGCGACCGTCGTAGAGTTGCTACAGAAGCAAAATTAGATATTATCCATGCCTCACCTGCAGCTGGAAACGTTGATATCTATCTAACAGCCCCAGGAACAAATATCGATAGTATTGATCCAAACTTTAGCAATATTGCATTTAGAGCCAGTTCGGATTTCTTAAGCATAATCGCTGGAGATTACGATGTAACCATCACGCCTACTGGTGAAAAAACTGCTGCAATAGGTCCTGCTACAATAACTTTAGCTGCTGGTGGAATTTATACTGCAATCGCAAGAGATGAAGCAAGAACCACTGCTGATCCTGATGGCTTACCTTTGGGCTTAACCTTATTAGATGATTTTGTTTCCATTCAATAAGACGTTAAACGCAGAAATAAAAAAACCGACAAAATTGTCGGTTTTTTTATTTCTGGATCACTGTAAATGGATCCCGTATAAAGCAATGGTTTTACGGGATGACCGTTCTTTAATGTAATAAATTTTTATAACGGTCATTTACCAATACAAAAACTACCAAATATTTTCCCTAACAAATCATCGCTAGTAAACTCACCTGTTATTTGATTAAGATAGTCTTGCGCCAAACGAAGTTCTTCTGCAACTAGTTCGCCGGCTTTGCTAATAGTGAGATGTTGATGAGCAATTTTTATATGTTCTTCCGCTTTATTAAGAGCATGCAAATGACGTGTTCTAGCGCCTAAAGTATTGTCGGCATCCGATTGAAAACCCACAATAGCCTTTAGCCTCTGAACTAAGTCGTCCAAACCAAAGCCGGTCTTTGCCGAGAGATATACAGCAGCAGTATCTTTCTGCATATCATCACTGTATAAATCAATTTTGTTATACACCGTTAAACGAGGCAAGTCTGATGTTATATTTAAATTATTAATATCGTCCGATGAATTAACATCAATTAACTGAATAATTAAATCGGCTTGCTCTAAAGCTGAATGGGCTCTGCGTATTCCCTCTTGCTCAATCACATCGTCACTTTCTCTCAAACCTGCGGTATCAATAATATGTAAAGGCAAACCATCTAAAACAATTTGTTCTTTTAACACATCGCGTGTTGTTCCCGGAATATCGGTCACTATCGCAGCTTCGTAGCCTGCAAGTTTATTCAATAAGCTCGACTTACCTGCATTAGGCTTACCAACAATCACGGCAGTTAAACCTTCTCGTAATAATGCCCCTTGTTGCACGCGTTTTTGTAAAGCGGTGAATTCTAGATTGATATTATCAAAACGCTGCTTGAGTTCATCTGTGGCCAAGAAATCAATTTCTTCTTCAGGAAAGTCTAAAGCCGCTTCAACATAAGCACGCAAATCAATGGTTTGATCCACTAGAGAATTCACCAAATCTGAAAATGCTCCTTGTAAAGAACGCAAAGCTGCACGAGCTGCTTGTGTTGAACCCGAATCAATTAGGTCCGCAACCGCCTCGGCTTGTGCTAAGTCCATTTTATCGTTAAGAAAGGCCCGTTGAGTAAACTCTCCCGCTTCAGCAACACGAGCACCTGCAGCAATGACGGCTTGTAATAACATTTGCATCACAACAGGACCGCCATGTCCTTGCAACTCCAGAACATCTTCACCGGTATACGAATTAGGTCCAGGATAAAAAATTGAAATACCTTTATCAATTTCTTCCCCACCTCCATTCTTAAACCAAGTTAGATCGGCATAGCGGGCTTTTGGAACAAAACCTAATACACTCCTAGCAATTTCTTGAACCGATTCGCCTGAAACACGCACAATCCCGACTCCGCCCTTACCTGGTGGAGTAGTAATCGCTGCAATTGTGTCTTGATTTGTCATATTTCTATTACTCAAGTGTTCTATTTGTCTACAATGTTAATTAATAACTGAATTGTATCGTGTTCTGAATTCTGTCACAGCAGGTTAATATAAATGTCTAGAAATAATGTTAAATTCAATAATCATCAGGGTCATGAACTAACTGGCTCTTTAGAGTTACCAGATTTTGGTAATCCCATTGCCTATGTACTAATGGCTCATTGTTTTGCATGTACCCATAAAACTAAAGCAGGTACTTATATAGCTCGAGCCTTAGTTAAAGAAGGTTTTGGTGTGTTACGTTTTGATTTTTCAGGCTTAGGTCAATCATCCGGTGAATTTGGTGATACAAACTTCTCTACCAATGTTGATGATCTTGTTGCTGCTGCAAGCTTTTTACGTGACAACTATGATGCTCCAGAAATACTAGTCGGGCATTCCTTAGGCGGAACGGCCGTTATTGAAGCTTCTAAGCGAATTCCCGAATGCATGGCCGTTTCCACTATTGGCTCTCCCGCAGATCCTGAACACGTAACCCATCTTATTAAAGATCAAATGCAATGTATTATTGAAACGGGTCAAGCTAATGTTGAGTTGGCAGGTCGAGAGCTCATCATTAAAAAACAATTTATAGATGACTTAAAAGCCCAAGAAGTAGAAAAAACCTTACATAATTTAAATCGAGCCATACTTATTTTCCATTCACCTTGGGATGAAATCGTTAGTATTGAACATGCTCAGTTACTTTATAGCAAGGCATTACATCCAAAAAGTTTTGTCTCATTGGATAATGCAAATCATATGCTGACTAATCGCAACGATGCAGAATATGTAGGCTCTGTACTTGCTGCATGGGCGGCAAAATATTTACAGCCTGATGATGCCAATGAAGAAGAAACTGACTATAAACCTGCTACGGGTGAGGTATCTTCAAGCATTGGTAAAACCAAATATTTAACTAAGATTCAAACACCAGATCATGCCTGGTTTGCCGATGAGCCAGTCAGTATGGGAGGGAAAAATAAAGGCCCAACCCCATACGATTTATTAGCAGCGGCTCTTGGTACCTGTACTTCAATGACATTACGTATGTATGCCGATAGAAAAAAATGGCCATTAGAAACTGTGAATACTGTAGTACAACAAGAACGTGTGCACGCCGAAGATTGTGCAGATTGTGAAACCCATGAAAAAATAACTCATCGCTTTACCCGCAATATTTCTGTCACTGGCGACTTAGATGAAAATCAACGCACCCGTTTAATTGAGATTGCCAATAAGTGCCCAGTACACAGAACCTTAGAAAGTCGAATAGAAACCGTTACAAATATTTTATAGTTTTGTTGAGGAAAATTAATTTTAACAGGTCCTTTTAATACACTAGAAAGTGCTCAACATTAAGCGACCCGTACTTTGCACTATCAGATTAATCTTACAACAACATCAGATTATTTTATTTAAAAAGTACGCTACAGTTAAGGCTCCACAAACCAAGATTATTGTGGGAACCAAGAACAACATTTAAACTCAACCACAACAAGGATGCTGTGATGAACGATCAACTATTTAGTACCAAAGTTAGCAGTAAGGCTCGTGATTATTTTTTTGATGTAAAACAAAGCCAAAACGGTAGTTATTACTTAGCTATTAATGAGGCGCGTAAATCTGAAGATGGCAATTCAAAACGCCAATGCGTATTAATCTTTAATAATTTGTTAACTGACTTTGCAGCGGCTTTTGCTCAAAGCATGCAAAAAATATCCAAACTTGATTCCACTATAATTTGGGACCCTCGCAACACTACTACAAGTGAAACCGCATTATCAAGTGAAGTCGACACTGAAAACCGAAAGCGGCGCTTTCGAGATAAAACTCCTGCTGAAATTGAACATGAACAAATGCTCAATACCAATAATGGGCGACCGAAAAACTCTGGCTTAAGATGGTCTGCTGAGGATCGTATAAAAGTTACTGATTTTTTCAACCAAGGAGAGCCCGTGGCGGCAATTGCTGGAAACTTGCACCGAAGTATTCCTTCCATTACTGCTGAATTAATGAAACAGGGTTTATTGCAAGAAAAACCCACGGTTGGCAAACCCTTTTAAGCTGAATTTTTAACTTAATCTCTGGAAGCCGTTAATCAGAACCCTAAAATTAATAGTTTTAGGGTTTTTTCATATCCCAAATAGACGTCTATACTGCTATACTGTTCTGCCGTATTAATAGAGATAGTCATGGAAATCATTGTAAAACGTCAAAATGACGCTATGCATTTTATTGCTCAAAATGATGATGGCGCCATAGTGCATCTAGATGGCTCCGCAGACATTGGTGGTCAAAATCTTGGTATCCGTCCAATGCAAAATCTACTCGCCTCTCTTGGTGGCTGTAGTGGAATAGATATACAATTAATTTTAGGTAAACAGCGTCAAACCGCAGATACTCTCGAGATGCACATCAGTGCTGAACGACAACAGTATGACACTTACTCACTTTTTAAAGAAATTAATGTTTTATTTGTATTAACTGGTGAGCTTGATAAAAACAAAGTTCAAAAAGCCGTAGAACTTTCAATGCAAAAATTCTGCTCGGTAGCAAAAGTTCTAGAAAAAACTGCAACAATTAATTATCAAATAGAACTAAACAAAGTAAAGATATAATTTCATTAAAAAAATGACCTATAAAAATACAAAATTCGAAACGCATGCGGTTCGCACTCAATTCCCAACTAGTGCTGCTAAAGAGCATTCCGTTCCTTTATATTTAACTTCAAGTTTTGTATATGATGATGCCGAGCGTATGCGAGCGGCCTTTGCTGCAGAAAATGATGATTTCATTTATTCACGCTTTTCTAATCCTAACGCCAATGAATTAGTGAATAAAATGTGCGTTTTAGAAGGTGCTGAAGCCGGTTACGCAACCGCTTCAGGTATGGCTGCAGTGTTTTCAAGTTTTGCAGCTCTGTGTAATAGTGGTGATGAAATAATTTCCTGTCGTTCTGTATTTGGTTCAACACATACCGTGTTTACAAAAATATTACCGCGTTGGAACATTAAAACTACTTATGCTGATATCGATGATTTGTCCTCTTGGGATGGCTTAGTTAATAAAAATACTAAATTATTATTTCTTGAAACCCCAACCAATCCTGGCGTAGAAGTTGTAGATTTAAAACTTGCTCATGAATTTTGTAAGCGCCATAACTTAATTTTTGTTGTAGATAATTGTTTCGCTACACCGTACCTACAACAACCCATTAAATTTGGTGCAGACTTGGTTATTCATTCCGGCACTAAATGGATAGATGGTCAAGGTCGAGTTGTGGGTGGAATCATATTAGGTAAAGAAAATTTAATTGAAGAAATATATGCATTTTGTAGAAGTACAGGACCTGCTCTTTCTCCCTTTAATGCCTGGATTCTTTCTAAAAG
>CAJQOG010000181.1 GCA_905479875.1 uncultured Gammaproteobacteria bacterium | reverse complement strand
GCCACCATATGCACATGTAACTCGGTAGACTTTGGCTTGATGATAATTTCTTTCAATTGTTCATTTTGAGCATCGTATTTTTCTTCAAGCTCTGCAACATCTGCAACTAAATTTTTCTCAAGTTCTTCAACCTGAAGTTTTACGGCTTCATATTTCTCTTCGGCGCGTTCTACATCTTCAGCTTCTTTACGGGAACTGCCCGCTTTCTTGATGGCCGAACCCATGCGAGTTGCAGATGTAGCTGAAATTCGTTTTCGGCCCATCAATGAACCAAGAATCGCGGTTCCAAAACTTATTACCGTGTCCATTTTTTTACTTTTAGCTTGTTCTTCTTGGACTTCAATAGTTTGCTGTGCTCGCATTAAACGATCTTCTAGGGTCGTGGCTTTTGATGCATATTTTTTACGTAGCGCAGCGATTTTTTCATCTCGTAATTCACGTGAAGCTTCTTGCAAGCGTACTCTAAACTCGCCTTCAGTTTCATCAGCATTAGATACTAGTTTATAAGTAGGGCTTTTAAATACAGTTAGCACCTTTTCCGTTTTAACCCAACGCTTGAAAGTTTTCTCCCAAGATGAATATGACTTCTCTTTATTTAAGACCTTGGCACACTCACCAAAAATTGCACCGCTATCAGCTTCATCCGTTAGGTTATCTAAATCAATTTCTAATGGCTCTGAATCATCCCAATCGACAGAGATTGGAGCGTCTTGCGCCTCGGTGACATAGACCATGCGTTTTTGTTCTTCCACATCATAGGTGCGGTTTGAATAACCAACATCGGCTGCTGCAATAACATGTGGATGATAAATTAAAGTATCACTATCAGCACCACGTCGTTCTACAGGTAAGAAATACTGAGCAATCTTAGGCGATAAAATTGGCGGCTGATCTTCGGCATTCATTGCTGTTGTGGTGGTTTCTTTCGCTTCGATTTTTTGTGCAATTTTTGCCGCTGGTAATTCTGGAATAGCATTATCAAACTCAGTTTTTTGCTCAACTGTAAGACTTGAAATTTGATCTCTGGTCATTGGACCAGAGAGATAGGACATCACCCAACGCGTATTAAATACCACTGGATGATCTTCATGTACATTGTGCAATAAGAAACGACGCTTATCTAAATTGGTTAAAGTATTCTCAAGAGTTTTTCTATCAAAGCCATCACCACCAGCACCTTCTAATCCATCTAGCACTCGGGCCTTGTCACGTTCTGTTTGCAAACGACCTAAGAACCAGGTGCCGCAGTTAGATAAGGCTTTGTAATCTAAATCCACAGGGTTTTGGGTAGATAGCACCAAGCCCAAACCATAGGCACGCGCCTGTTTAAGTAGAGTTAAAAATAACTTCTTACTTGGAGGATTAGCCGTTGGCGGCAAGTAACCGAAAATCTCATCCATATAAAGAATGGCTCGCAGACTACTGGTTCCAGGTTGCGAACGCATCCAAGCAATGATTTCACTCAGCAACATAGTTACAAAAAACATACGTTCGCTATCACTCAAATGTGCAATCGACATCACCGATATACGAGGCTTTCCATCTCCATTGTAAAATAATTTACCAGCATCTAAGGCCTCACCTTCCATCCAAGACTGAAATCCTGGCGCCGCGAGTAAAGCATTTACACTCATGGCTAAACCAAAACGATCTTTCGATGAATAAATACTTTCCAAATCCATCACGCCAATTTTTTCAAAAGGAGGTTGTTGAATTGCACCAATCAAACCACCAATATCCAAGGACTTATTTTTTGACCAAAAGTGATTAAAAATATTTGATAGAAGAATATGTTCGCGCGAAGTAATTGGGTCTGAATCAATATTCAACAAGGCCAGCAATGAAGTTGCTGTGGCCTGGACTTTTTCGCGAAAGGCATCGCTGTCATTACGCACTTTTTCACTCGGCGCTTTAAAAGAAGATAACACCGAGACACCTAAACCAGCATTTGAACCAGGCGTGTAAATTGAAAACTCGGCTGACTCTTTTAAACGCTTAATACGTTTTGCATCTTGCCCCCAAGATTTGAGGCCCTTTTTCCAAAGAACTGCCTGTTGTTCAGCGTATTCGTCAGCCGAAAAACCTTTATTCAGGGCTTCCTGAGAATTTATCCAAGGACGGAAAGATTTTGCTTTTTGGTCTGGAAAAGTGAGTAGTATATTTCCTAAGTCACCTTTAGGGTCAATAGCAATGACAGGTATATTATCAATCGCTGCTTCCTCAAATATTCCTATACCTAAACCAGTTTTACCACTCCCTGTCATACCAATAATTACGGCATGCGTGGTCAGGTCTTTAGAATCATATAAAACCAAGTCTTCAGACTGTTCTCCGTCTTTAACTTCTTTGCCTAAATAAAACGCGCCCAGTTTTTCGTAATCTTGCATATTGGTATCCAGTAGATTCTGTTGGAAGTAGCATGTGAATTTAATTGCTTAGTTTACCCTGACTAGGAATCATACGAAACGTTTGCTTACAATTTTTTGCTGACTTTTTCCGCGTAAACAGTACAATGTTGCAATTATTCAAAAATAAATACAAAGAGAGAGCTATGAGCGAACATGATGGTAAAACTTATGGATTAACTAGTGGCGGAGTCATTGTACCAGTGCCTCCCGGTTATAAAATTCCTAAGGGCCATGTGCCTACGGCAGAACAAGCTCATTCAAATGACTCTGCCGGCGGGATGTTACGTCGCTTAGCTCAAACTATCATTGAATGGCGTGAAGCGCTTCCTGAAGATGCTCAGCCAGTAATTACAGCTATCGCTAGTGGTGGAGTTTCAGTTTTAGTAGAAAGAATGACTCAAGAAAGTCATCACGGCATTCGCATTGAAGGAAATATGAATGGCAATCCATGTATGTTGCTAGTGCATCAAGCAAACTTAGAATTACTTTGCTACATTGAAAAAATTAAAGAAGTAGAGTTTAGGCGAAAAATTGGTTTTATTATCGATGGTGAAGAGACTGAGGTTTAAAAAATTATCTTCGTAGGGGTTGATCCGCGTATCAACCCGATGTGTAACATCAAACAAGTGGAGCGACACGAAGGTCACCCACTATATTCCAGACATAAATAAGGCCCGAATACTCGGGCCTTATTTATGTCTTTAAAGAATTACCAACCGCAAGTCTTACCAGCATTTTCTTTCTTAAGATAAGTCATTAATGGATCAAAGTATTCGATGATTGCAGAGCCATCCATCTCTCTAGTTCCAGCAACGGCTTGCATCGCATCAGGCCAAGGCTGGCTTGAACCCATTGCCAACATATCCCCTAAACGCTTACCCACTTCTTTGTTTCCATAAATAGAACACTCATGCAATGGACCAGTATGTCCGGCCGTTTCACATAAAGACTTATGGAATTGAAATTGTAAGATATGCGCTAAGAAATAACGTGTGTAAGGCGTATTGCCAGGAATGTGGTATTTAGCACCTGGATCAAAATCAGCCTCACTACGCTCAACTGGAGGGATGATACCTTGGTACTTAGTTCTTAACTTCCACCAGTCGGCATTATAAGTTTCAGGAGTCGTTTTGCCTGCGAAAACATCCCAACGCCATTGATCAACTAATTTACTAAATGGCAAGAAAGCAATTTTATCTAAAGCTAATTTCATTTGCTGATTAACTATAGCTTGCTCATTACTTTCGACACTCTCAACTAAACCAATTTGTTGTAAATATTTTGGAGTCATCGACAAAGTTAAAGTATCGCCAATGCCTTCATGGAAACCATCGTGTGCGCCCGCTTTAAACAAAGCAGGTTGATCTTTTTGCATCATGAAATAATAGATATGACCTAGCTCATGATAAATAGTAGTGAACTCTTCTGATGTTGGCTCAATGCACATTTTAATACGCACATCGTCTTTATCATCCATTGGCCATGCACTTGCATGACAAACTACGTCTCTATCACGCGGCTTTAAAAATAATGACTTTTCATAAAATGATTCTGGCAAAGCAGGAAGCCCAAGTGATGTGAAAAACTCTTCGGCCATGTTTACCATTTTCACAGCTTTGTTCATTTTCTTATCTTGTTCGTTGTTGCCTTCAACTTGCATTGCTTCTAGAGCCGAGGTCACATTAAATTCAGCAACACCAGGGTATGGCTCTACTAGGTCATAAATTTCGCCCCACTGCTGACTCCACATATTACCCATAAGATGTGCAGGCATTGGGCCATCTTTACTTACTTTGTCTGCACCGTATTGTTCAACTAACTCATCTCGTACATAACAATGTAACTCGTCATACAAAGGCTTAACTTGGTTCCAAAGTTTTTCTGACTCAGCTTCAAACTCTGCAGACGTCATATCGTAACCGCCCTTCCAAAGATCACCAGTGTTTGCAAAACCCAATTCCTTAGCACCTTCATTTGATAATTCAACAAAACGGGAATAGTCTTTTTTCATTTCAGGTGAAATAGTTCTCCAGCCTACCCAAGCTTCTAATTGCTCATTGTAGTCACGACTGGTAGCCAAGGTTTTCGAAAGCTCACCTAAGTTCTTACACGAATCAGGACCATTAGGACAATATTTGCCTTTGCCGTATGTTGCACCTAAGCCAGACATAATAGTTGCTAGTTCGGCACGTTTTATAGCATCATTTGGAGCCGGTAAGGTACTGCCTGTTTTAATGATATTAATTGCACGAAGCGTTTTAGCATCTGCATCAGCAAGATCTAAATCTTTAGTTTGCTCAATAATTTCACTATTGTAAGCTAAGAATTTTTCACTATTAAGTGCCTCAAGCATTTGCGTATCGTCAGTGATATAAGTTGCGGCTACCCATGCAGTTTTTGCACCTTC
The DNA here is from genome assembly GCA_905479875.1 of uncultured Gammaproteobacteria bacterium. GTDB lineage: Bacteria > Pseudomonadota > Gammaproteobacteria > Steroidobacterales > JABDMI01 > JABDMI01. The sequence goes on along the minus strand of CAJQOG010000181.1, from coordinate 1,889 downwards.
TTCGCTCATTGGAATGAGTTCTTGATTAACTCTGTCTACAAACTCTTTTGCTGTTTCTTGTTTTTTATTACCCATTGAAGCTTTTACTTTGCCATCATCAACTGTCAATTCTCCTGAACAGGCCGATAGAGCCAATACAGCAGCTAAAGCAATAAAATTAATTTTTGATTTGTTTAACATTTTTATTTCTCCAAACAATGAAGCACCCGAAGGTGCTTCAAATTATTTATTTTAGCAATTACTTATTCAGCATCTGCCATCATGCGTTTAATTACAGGTGAAATTAATAACATCAGCAATGCTATACCAAGTGCTATATAACCTACTTTAGTATAAACATCTACATACCCAGCCTTAGCCGAGGCAACATCAATTAACTGACCACCGATAGTTTCTGCACCTGTTGTTCTAGCAATAACACCTGCAAGATAGTTTGATAAACCACTGTATAAGAACCAAGCACCCATCGTCATACCAACGACTCTGGCTGGTGCTAATTTAGTAACTACGGACAAGCCCACAGGTGACACTAATAATTCACCCATAGTGTGAATCCAGTAGATTAAGAAAATAAAGATTACTGCAGTCATCCCGTTAGAGCCTGACATTTTCATTCCGGCAACGAGAGACAAGAAACCTAAGCCTGCAAAAGCCACACCAATAGCGAATTTTACTGGGGTAGATGGGTTTAAGTTTTTCTTAGCGAGTGCAATCCATAACCAGGCAACAAAAGGAGCGAAGATGAAAATATACCCAGCATTAAGAGATTGAAAAACGGGTGCAGGAACATTGAAACCAAAAAATGTGGTATCAACTAAGCGGCCTGTAAATAAGTTAAGCGATGAACCAGCTTGTTCGAATAAAGCCCAAAATGGAATTTGTGCCAATACGAAATAAACCGCAGCTAACATTTGACTTCTCTCTTTTCCCTGACACTTAGCAAAAGCGTAGTATAGAAAGAACAAGAACATTCCAATGCCAAGAGGAAGAAGAATTCCACCTGTAACTTCTGGGTTTTTAACCAAATACAATGCAACGGCAATAATTAATAGACCAACACCATAGCAAGCAAATTCAACATTAATTGGTCCTAAAACTTTTTCTTTCAACTTAGCCGCACTTGGTGGCTCAGCCTTACCTTCTAACCAACCTTGGTATTTCAAGAAAATTAATAAGCCAAATAACATACCGATTCCGGCTAAACCAAAACCATATTTCCAACCGTAAACTATTCCGAGAGTTCCACACAAAATAGAAGCAAGGAACGCACCTAAGTTAATTCCCATGTAGAACATAGTAAAGCCCGAATCACGTCGGATATCACCATAACCATAGAGCGAACCAACAATCGTCGAAATATTTGCTTTTAAGAATCCTACCCCAGCAATAATTAACGCTAGTGATAAGTATAGTATATTTAAATATTTTTCTTGCTTAGTGATTGTCGTTTTGAAATCTGCACGATCTATAGTTGCAGGAAGACCAACTTTTGCTGGCTCAGCAATTACAAAATGATTGGCTTCAGCATCAAAACTTAGTAATGAAGTATTTGTACCATTGCTAATAAGTTGATTAGCATCACTACCGCGTGAATCCAAACTGATTTCATAAGAGTTGCCATTATAGTTAAGCGTCTCTACCGAGCCATCACCTTCGAACGCCATACCAAAATGCCCTAAGCAAAGCAATATAGCACCGAAGGTAACTGCTTTTCTAGAACCAAGGTATTTATCAGCTAAAGAACCACCAATAATAGTCATTACGTATACTAAAGCCGTATATGCGCCGTAGATAATTGAAGACTTTTCATCTGAAAATAAGAAATGCTGTGTTAAATAGAAAATTAGTAAGCCACGCATTCCATAATAAGAAAAGCGTTCCCACATTTC
>CAJQOG010000180.1 GCA_905479875.1 uncultured Gammaproteobacteria bacterium | reverse complement strand
ATATATTTTTCGACTTTAAACTTTGAATAAAAATCGCTTTCTCTTGCAGCAATGTGTTTCTCAAACCATCGGCGGTTATCTAATTCAAATTGAAATAACTTGTCTACATCGTTTTTTTGTAGAAGCCTGAAATTCATTTTTAATAGTTTAGCGTTCACCAATAGTCGTTCTATGCAAATATCGAGCATGACCATCATAGCCACCTGTTGCCATATGTAAAACCGAACGGTTGTCCCACATGACTAACATCTTTTCTTGCCATTTATGCTTATACTGAAATTTCTCTTGGGTTTGCCAAGCATGCAATTCCATTAGTAATTTTTCAGCCTCGTCCTGCTCCATACCATCAATGCCAATTACATAACCGGCACAACCATAAATACCTAACTCGTCGGTTTCAGGATGGTTTCGGATGACTGGGTGCATATAAATTTCGTTCGCAGAAGCATCTGGGCGTATATCCATACTGCGACCTTGATCTTTCTCACCATAAGCACCATCAGGGTGATAGGCCAAACGTGCTGAATGTATAGCTTTTAAACCCGCTAGACGTTTTCTTAAATCGGCAGGCATTTCTTGCAAGGCTTTGTGCTGGTCCACAAAAAGTGTATCACCACCCTGCGGAGGAATAGTGATGCCATACAGACAAGTGCCGGCAGGAGGTTTTGCTTGAAAACTCCAGTCGGTATGCCAAGCCTCTGCAAATACTGAAGCCGTTTCATCTGCGGCGCGCTGCACTGCAATGATGTTCTTGCGTCCTTTGATAGGAGCAATAAAAGGATCATCACCAAAAGGACCGAAATATAAAGTGAATCGTTCAAGATCATCATCTGATAAGTCTTGATTTGGGAACGCTAGAACGTGATGCTCTAACCAAGCTTTACGGATTGCTTTTACCTGATTTTCTGACAATGGTTTTGATAAATTTATACCAGTGACGGATGCTCCGCAGGCTTGATTACTTATTTGTATGTTTATTGTCATACTTCCACCAAAAATTGTACGCTTTATATTTACTTAAAATATTTCTGATAATATTCTTCAGCCATCACTTTGCCCTGCTCAACTCCATACTGATCAAAGGCATTGATATTAAGAATAACCGAAGAGACAAAAACCTTATGTTCGTACAAGGCTATCAATTGCCCCAAAGAAAATGATGACAGTTTTTCGATTTCAATAGTGACTGAAGGATGGTTGCCAGGATAACGTTTATTTAAATCTTCACTTTCTTGACCATAAGCTAATAAATCACTTTGTGCCATACAGTTTGCATGCGAATAATTATATTGCTCTTGGAATGCCTGCTGTGTACTTTCACCATAGTGAGAATAATCAGGTGCTTGCTTACAGGTTATAAAGTCACAATAAAACTTCTCAGAACCTTGATGCATCAACTGATAAAAAGAATGTTGTGCATTACTACCAATCGCACCCCATAACATTGAGCCAGTCTTTTTAGCCACATCTTTTAAATCTAAAGTGGTGTGTTTACCTAAACTCTCCATATTTAATTGAGCAAGGTACTCAGAGAGCATTTTTAAGCGGCTATCGTAAGGTAGAACTAACTTAGTTCCAATTCCTAAAAAGCTTGTGTTCCACACAGCTAATAAACCAAGTATTGTTGGGAGATTATCTTTAGCATCAGTTTCTAAAAAATGCTTATCCATAGATTCAGCACCTTCCAGCAAATCTCTAAAACCTTGCATACCAAAACGAATGGCAATAGGTAACCCAATAGTAGACCACAAAGAATATCGTCCACCTACCCAATCCCATAAACGTAATTGCTTATCTGAAGGAATACCAAAATCATCCATACGTTGTGGGTTCGCTGAAATACCTAAAGTATGATATTGCATGCCACAGTCTTTAGAGCCTAATTCGTGTTTAAACCACTGCAACATAGTTTGAGCGTTTAATAAAGTATCTTTTGTACCAAATGATTTCGAACAAATGGCCATCAAGGTTGTTTCGGCGTTCAAATCTCCTAATACCTCAACCAACTGCAAACCATCCATTGCTGATACAAAATGAATATTGAAGTAGTCAAAGTTTTTAATCTTAAATTCATCAAGCGCTGACAATACAAACTCAGGACCTAAGTTAGAGCCACCTACACCGATATAAACCAAATCAGTAAAGGCCTTTCCAGTGCTACCCTTCATGTCACCCGACACAATGGCATCAACCATGACTTCAAGTTTATTTAACTCATAAGTTACTTGCGCGAAAATATCTTCTGGCACTAAATTTGAATCTTTATCCGAGGCACGCAATGCTGTATGCAAAGCTTGTCGACCTTCGGTCGGGTTAACAATTGCCCCGCCAAAAAGATCTTTTTTACGCTGCTCCAAGTCATTCAGCTCAGCTAATTCAAATAAACTATTCAAAACTTCAGAATTTAGATACTGTTTTTGAAAATCAAGCCGCATCCCCCCAGTTTCAACTTTAGTTGAGAACTTATTAGTTGCCACTAAATCTTTAATTGATGTTGAGTGAATTTTACTCGCGTGATTTTCACACTGGGACCAAACTTGATTAATTTTTGTCATCATTGAGATTCTTTTTTGTTAATTTAATTCTAAAATTGTATGCAGTTGAGCTAGAGAGACTAGTTGTTGGAAATATTAATGAGCCTACTCAACTCTAGCAGAGTATCCTATGCCAAGATCCGAGCAATTATTTTTTCTTTTGCTACTATGTCATCACCACACAGCCACTGCAAAACATTATCCTGCCAAATATCATCACAATCTTTTTGTGTAACAATACCTCTTTCCATTCCCAAGTCTAGTATCTTTCCTGGATAGGATGATTGATTTTCAGATTCCATTTCGCCTAGGGGGTATGGATCATCCAAACCCATCACTACTTGGCTTACACCCTGGTTTTCAACCAATAGTTTCAATGAACCCGTATCATGTACCAAAGTATCAAAAAAGATATTTTTATGCCCAACAGCTTCACGAGGGTGATGCTTGCCTTCAAATAAATCAGGGCGCCCATCAAATCCTTGAATACGTCGTCCTAAGTTAATTTGTGAAAGCTGCCCGCCATGTGCAAAACATACTCGCATATTTGGGTAGCGATCTTGATAACCGTTCAAAGACAAAAAGTGATAGGCATCGGCACATTGAGCTAGCATCCAAATCAAATGGAAGCGCCACCCAGTATTTTGTAATTTTATAAACTTATCGCCATCGTATGGATGCACTTCAATTGCTAAGTTGTATTTATTGGCGAGTTCGAAAATTGGCTCATTGTCACTATCAAAAATGCTTCGCCATTCACCGATACTGTCCATAAAATGCGTAGGCAAGCATAGTAATTGCATGCCGCGTTCCTCTACGCAACGCTCAATTTCCCATAAGGCACTACGCACAAATCCAGGATGCACAACAAAACCACAAGTAAACTTACTTGGATGCTCATCTTGTACTTTTGCGTTGAAATCATTTTGAAAACGTAGGGCCTGCTTCATTTCCTCAACCCGCAAACCATTACCATACAACTGTGATAAATTTAAAACCACTGCATGATCTATTTTAAAGCGTTCCATCCACTCTAATTTCTCATCCAGAAAAAAACTGGAATCGGTAACCGGTCTTGTCCAATCTTTTTGTGACATGAATTTTCTATCATGGTCTACCCAAAAAATGCCCTTGTCTCGCATAAAGTCTGGGATCTCTTCCGGATACGGGAGCAAATGTGAGTGACCATTAATTCTCAATTTTCTTTTCATAAATTCACCTGGCCTTAAGCTTTAATTACAAGCTCTTAGTACGCCCACCATCAACAGGAAGATTCACACCATTAATATATGACGCCGCTTCGCTGGCTAAAAACGTGACGGCATTAGCTATTTCATCAGGTGAGGCAAAACGTTTTGCAGGTACCGCATTTTGCATAAGCTCACTTGCAGCCGATTCTGAAATGCTTAACTTAGCAGCCTTGCTTTTAATAATTGCCGTTAAACGTTCTGTTGCTGTGGCCCCCGGCAAAACGTTATTAACTGTTATACCAAACTGCCCTAATTCTGAAGCTAAGGTTTTACTCCAATTCGCGACGGCTCCACGAATGGTATTACTAACCCCTAGGCCTTCGATTGGTTGTTTAACCGACGTTGAAATGATATTAATAATACGTCCAAAAGCCACCTCTTTCATACCTGGAACTAAGAGTTGTGTCAGCAAATGATTACATAATAAATGCTGAGTAAATGCCGCTTTGAACTCTTCTGGTTTTGCCTGTGAAACACTACCTGCTGGTGGGCCACCAGTATTATTCACCAATATATGGAAATTATTTTTTTGTTCTAAATAATTCGTAACTTGTACTTGCAAGGTCTCTAGGTCATTAAAGTCAGCAACAATATAATTATGTTCACCAATCGGAGAAAGAAGCGTCTGAACTCGCTGCAAACTTTCTTCATTACGTGCCAATAAGGTAACGTTTGCACCTTCATCCGCTAAAGATATGGCGATTGCTTGACCAATTCCTTGTGTGCTACCGCAAACTAAGGCATTCTTATTTTTTAAATTTAATTTCATATTAGTATTGTATACAAACGTTTTTAGTTTCGGTAAAAAAGCGTAAAGCTTCCAAGCCACCCTCACGACCGATTCCTGAAGCTTTAAGGCCACCAAACGGCGTGCGTAAATCACGTAACATCCAGGTATTCACCCAAACAATTCCAGCTTGTAACTCTTGAGTAAATTTCATGGTGCGTTTTAAATCATTAGTCCAAACACTGGCCGATAATCCATATGCCGTGCTATTAGCAATTTGCAAAGCCTCTGCCTCAGTAGAAAAAGGCATAATGGTCACAACAGGGCCAAATATTTCTTCTTGATTTAATTGGCAATCAATTGAGTCTATCTCAATCACCGTAGGCTCTAAGTAATATCCATTTTCATAGCCCTCAATGGCCACTTGCTTACCACCACAAAGTATTTTGCCCTGGCCTTGTTTGGCCAAATCAATATAACTTAATATTTTTTGCATATGCGCATGCGAAACAATGGCCCCTAAATCTGCATCCTCATTATCAGGATGAGCAATGACTAAACTTTTAGTACGTGCTATAAAATCTGTTTTGAATTTTTCATAAATGCTTTCTTCTACCAGGATACGGCTACCACAAAGACATATTTGTCCTTGGTTCGCAAACGACGAACGCATTGTTGTATCTAGCATTTTTTCATAATCGCAATCTGCAAAAATGATGTTCGGGTTTTTTCCACCTAGCTCTAATGACACTTTTTTTAGATGTGCTCCAGCAAGTTTTGCTATATGCACTCCCGTTGCTGTACCACCAGTAAAAGAAATGGCTTTAATATCAGCATGCTCGATTAGAGCTTGCCCAGTTACTGGTCCTTCGCCATGCACAATATTCAAGACGCCTTTAGGTAAACCTGCCTCCTGACAAATTTCACCTAACAAAAAAGCAGTCATAGGTGTCACTTCACTGGGTTTAGCGATAACACAATTGCCAGCCGCTAAAGCAGGTGCAATCTTCCAGGTGAATAGATAAAGCGGTAAGTTCCAAGGTGAAATGCATGCAACTACCCCTAAAGGTTTTCGCAAAGTGTAGTTAATCGCATTTTGCCCAACGCTTTCATGGCTCTCTGAAGAAAACTGTGTAATGGCTTGTGCAAAAAAACGAAAGTTACTCGCCGCTCTTGGAATATCTACAGTCTTAGCTAAGTTAATCGGCTTACCGTTATCCTTACTTTCTGCACGAGCAAATTTCTCTAAACCCTCTTCTAATAAATTGGCTATTTTGCTCAGCACTCGAGCTCGTTGATTGATATCGGTTTGTGACCATGCAGGAAAAGCCTTTGCTGCTGCCTGATAAGCTAGCTCAATATCACTTGCTGTAGAGTTCGGGCTTTGACTATAAATTTCACCAGATGCCGGCGAAACATTATCCAGCCATTGGTTTTCAACAGGTTCTTGAAATTGCCCATCAATAAAATTGAGTATTTTTATCATTTTAAATTACGATGATGTCTAATAGAATCGGCTTATGCTTATGTGTCAGAACTAACATGGGCAAGGACTTTTATCTCAACCACTAAATCGGGATGTGGCAATTGATGTACTGCGACTGTGGTTCTTGCAGGGCCCGTTTCTTTATCAAAAAATTCGGCATAGGCTTCATTGTATCCAGCAAAGTCATTCATGTTCACCAAAAATGAAGTTACATCCACCACATCCTTCAGTGATGAACCTACTGCTTTTAGGTTTTTATCGATAGCTTGTAAAACCGCTCTGGTTTGTTCTTTAGCATCAAGAAATTTTGTTCCCATTTCATCAATAATTTTAACCCCAGCAATCGTATTATCACTTTGCCTTGCACTGGTACCTGAAACAAATAATAAATCACCCACACGTTTAACATGTGGGTAAGCGCCTCGTGGAGTTACTACTTTTGATGTCATAATTATCGTATCCAATCTATGTCTTTAAGAGAGTATATCTTATTTTCCTGAAGTTCTTATCTTGCCAGCATTTAAACAGAAGCCCTAAATTTCTGTGGCGACATTCCTGTCCACTTACGAAAGGCGCGGCTAAAAGCACTTAACTCGGAATAACATAGCATGTTAGCAATCACGGTGATGCTGATATTACTTTGCTTAAGCATACGATAAGCAATGTCTTTACTCACTTTTTCGTACAACTCGGTATAACTTGTATCCAATCGTAAAAGCATTCTATGTAGGCTACGTCTATGCATTCCTAAAAATGCAGCCACTTTATCAGCGCTACAACTGCCAGAGCTTAAGGCATGCTCTATTAGTTTTTCGATTTGATTTATAGGGTCATCCGTGAATTGCATTTCCAATTGCTTTAGATACATTTCTACCTGAGTTTTTAATAATGGATTTGCATGCGCTATTTCAATAGCTAAATCACTCGCCTTAAAAATAATGGCGCTTTGCGCTTGTTCAAAAAACACAGGCGCCTTTAATAATTGTGAAAATTTTTGATATTTTTTTGGCGCGCTATGAATAAATTGAATTTCCAATGGCCGCCACTTAGGGCCGCACAATGATTCTAATATAGAGATTCCAGCTCCCATAGCAAACTCGCTGGTATAACGAATTGAGTCTAACTGAGCTGCATTCTTCACCACAAGGCCCAGTGCAACATAATCATCTTGCATATGTAAATGAATAAATGCACCCTGCATCTGAAACGAGAAATAATGCTCTAGTTCATAAAGTGCCTCGCCAACAGTTTTTGCTTGTTGCATTACAAATCCAAGCACGCCCAATAAGGTTGGCAACTCTTGCTTAAGACCTAAGATTAAGGCCAGAGCAGGTTCTGAGCTTTGCTTTTCAGCCACGGCATAAAGGTTTTCTAAACAATTAAGCGCTAAGTAATTATTAGCGTGCTCTTCTTCTAAAGCCCATGATGGAACCGCTGTATTACTCATAAGTTCTTGATAATCAAGACCATAGGAAGTCATGAGTTGATCAAAACCAGAAAGAGTGGCAGCGCGAACTAAATGCATAGTACTAATTTAGGAGCATTTGTCACCAGATGTCAAGTATATGGACGAAATTGAAACTAGAATAGTCCGAAATCAGATAATTGGGATAATTTAATGAAAACCATAAGTATACAAACGCCCTCAAAAGGGCTTATCTCTTACACCGACCACAAACGATATTTATGGCTACTGTCTTTAACCTACCCAATTTTTCCACTGAGTGCCTTAGCCCTACATTTTTATACAGGCAATGCATTTGCTTTGTGGTTACCAATTATTGGCTCTTATCTATTCGTGCCATTAGCCGACTGGGTCTTGGGTGAAGACACGGCTAATCCACCAGAAGAGCTTGTGCCGACATTAGAAAAAGATAGATACTACCAACGTCTTTTATACTTCACCGTACCTTTACACTTTATAACTTTTTTTGCGTGTGCCTATTGGATAGCAACACAAAATTTGAGTCCTCTTGCTTATTTAGCCGTTGCTATTTCTGCTGGCATGACCTCTGGCCTTGGCATAAATACAGGACATGAGTTAGGGCACAAGAGTGATTCCTTTGGACGCTTAATGGCTAAGTTAGTTTTAGCCGTTCCTGGTTATGGGCATTTTTGTATAGAACACAATGCCGGACACCATGTGCATGTGGCAACACCTGAAGATCCAGCTTCATCCAAAATGGGTGAAAATATTTATAGGTTTGCCCTCCGAGAAATTCCAGGTGGGTTTAAACGTGGCTGGAATTTAGAAAAACGTAGACTGAAGGCTAAGGGTTTAAGTGTATGGTCATGGAAAAATGATGTTTTGCAATCGTATTTTATTACCGCGGTGATGCAAGTAAGTCTGATAATCTTAATTGGCTGGTTAATCGTACCGTTTTTAATTTTGCATAACTTCTTTGCTTGGTGGCAACTCACTAGTGCTAACTATATTGAGCATTACGGCCTGCTAAGAGAGAAAAAAGACAATGGAAAATATGCTCGTTGCGAACCTTACCATTCATGGAACAGTAACCATATTGCCTCTAATTTATTATTGTTTCATTTAGAAAGGCATTCCGATCATCATGCCCACCCAACTCGGCATTATCAATCACTAAGACATTTTGAACATTTACCAACTCTACCTAATGGTTATGCGGGAACCTACTTAATCGCTTATATCCCATGGCTTTGGTACAAAGTAATGGATA
>CAJQOG010000179.1 GCA_905479875.1 uncultured Gammaproteobacteria bacterium | reverse complement strand
TCGTTGTGTAACAGTTAGGAGTTGAGTATCGGCGGTTTTGATTAATTCTGGTAATTGCATGGTATGTAAGTAATTATATTGTTGAAACGATTAAGAATGATACGCGAAATATCAAACTAGAGTCCAATAAAATTCAGTTTGGTTACTCAACACTTAAAGATAAGAAAGATTAATTAGTTACACACATCTTACTAACCTTTAGAGATCCTGTGTCCTTGCACGGAACACTTATTTCACATGTGAAAAAAGTGGTTGCAAATGTAAGTTAATTAAATGTTGCCATGCAGTAATTACTTAGGTACAGTTCACAACATGAATTATTCAAAAGCACTTGCTCCAGCATTCCCACGACGCCGACCTGCGGCCGTTACGGTCTTGTTGCTGGGTAGATATTGTTGCTAAGAAGTTCAAACAACAGTTTTATATAAATCCAGCCTAAGAGCTGGATTTTTTTTATCTAACTTTCCGTGAAAATTAAGAATACTAAATATATAGAAGGTAAAAATGCATTTTTTGAGTACTGAAAATTGGAGCCAAGAGGATTTACAAGCAATCCTAGAGCAAGCCGATCAGTTAAAACAACAACCAATGAATGATTCTCTCAAAGGTAAATCCATTGCTATGTTGTTTTTGAATCCATCAATGCGGACTCGCACCTCTTTTCAATTAGGTATGCAGCAAATGGGCGGCATAGCTATTGTGTTACAGCCAGGTAAAGATGCGTGGGGCATTGAATTTAATCCTAATGTGATTATGGATGGCGAAGCTGAAGAACATATCATTGAAGTTGCAGGCGTTCTCTCTAGATATTGCGACCTAATCGCACTACGTGCCTTTCCAAGTTTTACCGACTGGTCAGTTGATAGAGAAGATAAGCTTATCAATGCGCTTGCTCAACATGCAACGGTTCCAGTAATTAATATGGAAACTATCGTTCACCCTTGCCAAGAGCTGGCGCTAATGCAGACTATGCAAGAAAAAATGGGTGAGCTTAAAAACAAAAAATTTGTGCTCACTTGGGCATACCACCCAAAACCTCTGAACACAGCCGTGGCAAATTCTGCGGCTTTAATTACTACAAAATTCGGCATGGATGTAACACTACTCTGCCCAGACGAACATTATCTCCTTGATAGTCATTACATGAGTAAAGCGCAAGAGTTTGCTAAAACCTATGGCGGTAAATTTACCGTTACGCATGACATCAATGCAGCCTATAAAGATGCTGATTTTATTTATGCAAAAAGCTGGGGTTCATTAGATTTCTACCAAGACCCACAAAAAGATCAAGCACACAGAAAGCAATATCAACATTTCACTGTCAATCAAGAGAAAATGGCTTTAACTAATAATGCTTACTTTAGTCATTGCCTGCCGCTTAGGCGGAATATTCAAGCCACAGATGCTGTAATGGATGCTGATTATTGTGTTGTTTTAGATGAAGCTGAAAATAGATTACATGCACAAAAAGCCTTGATGCTTAAACTTCTCAATAAATAGAGATTCATTGACAAAGAATTACCAATACACACCTAAATAACTGAAGAACAACATGACCACAACAAAAAATTCTAAAAAAGTAGTGCTAGCCTTTTCAGGCGGGCTCGATACCTGTTATTGCCTATGGCATTTAGTCAAAGAAGGCTATGAAGTACATACCGTATTTATCTCTACTGGCGGTATAAGCCAGAACGAGATTGATAAAATTGCCGAACGTGCAGAACTATTGGGTTCTACCAAACATCATACTATTGATGCACAGCAAGCTATTTGGGATGAATTTGTTATTCCATTAGTGTGGTCTGGTGCTCGTCAACTTGGAGAATACCCGCTTCTTTGTTCTGATCGTTACGTGATTGTGCGTTTGTGCTTAGAGCTTTGTGAAGAATTAGACACAAAGAATTTTTCACATGGCTGTACCGGCATGGGTAACGATCAAATGCGTTTTGATTTAACCGTAATGAGTTTAGGTGACTACCAAATCATAGCTCCCGTTAGAGAACTACAAGAAAAAGTTGATAAAGTTCGTGATTATGAACTTGAATGTTTAAAAGATACGCCTGTGGATATCAATCAAGCCAGCAAACGCTATTCTATTAATGAAAACTTATTGGGCATCACTATTTCAGGTAGCGAAATTGATGAGTTTGGTGCGCCAACTGAAGATACACATGTATGGTCAAGGCCACGTTCTGAATGGCCTGAAGAAACATTACAAATCAAGGTCAAATTTAAAAATGGCGTTGCTGTTTCTCTTGATGGCAAGTCCCTACAAGGCCCAGAAATTATAAAAACACTTAACGAAAGACTTGGTGCCTATGGTGTTGGACGGCATATTTATACCGGTGACGTTTCATTAGGACTTAAAGGTCGTATCGTTTTTGAATGTCCTGGTATCGATGCGCTACTTATTGCACATAAAGCTTTAAACGACGTTGTTAATACCAAATTACAAAATCAGTTTCATCAAACATTGGCTAACCGTTGGGCCGAACTGGTTTATGTAGGCTACTTCTATGATCCCCACAAATATGATTTAGAGGCTTATTTAAAGAGTTCTCAATCCAATGTTACTGGAACGGTTACCTTGCAAACCAGTGGAGGTAGTTTATTAGCTGTTGCTGTTGATAGTGACAATATCCTGCAAGATGACAGTGCGGTATATGCTCAAAGTTGCGACTGGTCGCCAAGTGAAGCCATTGGTTTTATTAAACTCAGCGGGCAAAGCACCATCATGTCGCAACGTATTCGACGGAAACAGGGATAAACACGATGACAAATATACTCAATAATATCCTTGCTCCTCTTAAAGACTTAGTTGCTTTCGATACACAAAACCCTCCTCGAAATCTCAGCAAGGAAAGTGAAATATTTTCTTATCTGTGTGACACTTTGTCAGATTTTAATATCAAACTTTATGACCATACTGACGGACGAGTCAGTTTTTATGCCAAACGCGGTACTCCTAGTATTCTTTTTAATGTGCATATAGATACGGTTCCAGCTGGAAATCTCAGCGACTGGGATCATCCTCCGCATGAATTACAAATTCATACTGACACAGTTAGCGGCTTAGGTTCATGTGACATCAAAGGCGCTGCAGCTTGCTTAATTGCCTTATCAAAAGTTGATACACGCGATCTTGCCCTACTCTTTACTACTGATGAAGAAGGTGCAAGCGGCTTATGCATCAAAGAATTCACTAATGCCGGACTTGCCTCTGAATACACACAAGTCATCGTTGCAGAACCTACCAATTGTGAAGCCGTGATTGAGCATTCAGGATTTGTATCCGTGCATATGGATTTCAAGGGACTTGCCGGACACTCATCCAATACCGATGCATTAAAACTCAGTGCTACCCACCACTTAGTTCAATGGGCAAACAGCACTTTAGATTATGTGAACAAGGAATATGCTGACAATACTAAAGCACGTTTCAATTTAGGAAAAATTACGGGTGGTGTTAAAAGTAATATCAGTGCTGCAGAAGCATTTGCAAACTGGAGCGCTAGACTTGACCCAGGCTCTGATACTGAAAACTTCTTAGAAAATGTAAAAGGTTTAATACCTGAATCTGCAGATGTAAGCTGGAGAGCTTCTTTCTATGGCCCTCCTTTACCCACTAAAGAATTTGATAATTCAGCAGCTCAAAAATATATTGATACTCATGGATTAACAAAGGGAGCAGCGGTAGGTTTTTGGACTGAAGCTTCACTATTTAATGCCTCAGGAACCCCAGCATTAGTCTTAGGACCTGGCGATATTAAGCAAGCACACACCGCAAATGAATGGGTGCGTAAAGATCAACTGGTAAAAGCTTATGAAATTTACGAGTTACTCTCACGACCTTAAAATTTAATAGACAATTCGACGCATTTAAATTAACTCTATTAAACAGAAGATAAAAACATGTCACAAGATACACAAAAAACTCGACAAATAATTCGTGAAGTTTTAACTCAACTTAGCTCAAGTCATGAGGCTCAATACTATTTAGATCAGTACAGCAGCACTGACGAAATGCGCTTTGCCGTAATTAAAGTTGGCGGAGGCATACTCGCTGAACGTATGGAGGACCTAGCAGCCTCTCTTGCGGTTATTCGCCACTTAGGACTACACCCAATTATCGTGCATGGTGCAGGACCACAGCTGGATGCAGCTATAAAACAAGCAGGAATTGAGAATAAAAAAGTCGAAGGGCTTAGAGTTAGCAGCGAAGAAGTTATGGCGGTCGCGCGTCCAGTTATGTATAAAACCAACCGTGAGCTAGTAAATGCCTTAGAGCAACATCAAGTCCGTGCCGTTGGGTTACTTAATAGCGTTTTTGCTTGCGCTTATGAAAACAAGGAAAAATTTGGCTTAGTTGGTAAAATCAATAGTATAGATTTAGAGAGTATAAAAACCACTGTAAAAAACGGTTTCACTCCAGTAATAGCCAGTTTAGGTGAATCTGCATCAGGCCAAATTCTAAATATAAATGCTGATGTAGCTGCACGTGAACTGGTTTGGGCGATTTCACCAAGCAAAGTGATTTTTATCACTCCAACAGGTGGTTTACTTGATGCAGATGAAAACTTAATTTCTTCAATCAGTTTACAAAATGATTACAAAAGTCTCATGAACTCTAGTTGGGTACATTCAGGAATGCGTCTCAAGCTTGAACAAATACATGACTTACTAAAACCATTACCAAGCACTGCTTCAGTCTCTATCACTTCTGTAGACAATTTAGTAAAAGAACTCTTTACTCACCGAGGCGCTGGCACCTTAATCAATAAAGGTGAATCCATTAACGTTAGTGAATCCATTAAGAGCAGTGAAATAAGCAAGTTAAAAGCGTTAATAGAATCAGCATTCGATAAGAAACTTGAAGAAAATTATTTTGAACAACAAAAATTTCATAAAATACTTATTTCAGAGTCGGGCGGTGCTGCCGCAATCGTGGTTTCTGGTTTTAATGGCGTACCGTATTTAGATAAATTTGCAGTTACACCAGAGGCAAGAGGTAAAGGCTATGCAGCTGCATTATGGCGTAGTTTGAAAACGCATTGCCCTCAACTGTATTGGCGTTCTCGCATGAATAATGCATTTACTCCGTGGTACTACAAAAAATCTGATTTCAGCATGAAAGACCATAACTGGGTAAGTTTCAGTTATGGTGTAAGTGATTTTTCTTATATCCAAGATTGTGTAAATGATTCCTTTCAAAGAAGTTCATCATGGGTAAGTGAAAATACTAGTACAAAGGTTAATACATGAGCTCAATAAAAAACAAGAAAAGTGTAGCCATTATTGGTGCGCGAGGCTATGTAGGTTCTGAACTTATTACTCTACTCTATGCTCACCCTAAAGTTGAAATTATTGCTGTAAGCTCACGCAGTGCAGCTGGCCAAAGAGTTGCTGAGATAACAGATAAAGAACTTTACTTCACTAATCTTGACCCCATAGAAACCGCCTCACTCAATGCGGATATTGTTTTTCTTGCCCTTCCCAACAATCTTTGCGATAGCTACATGCAAGAAATTAATAAGGTAAAACCTGATTGCCTAGTCATTGATTTATCATTTGATAACCGGTTGAAAGAAAGTTCAGAAGTAGATAATGCAGGTTACAACTGGGTATATGGTTTAGCAGAACTAAATAACTCAAGCATAAGTTCGGCCAGACGAATTGCTAATCCAGGTTGTTATACTACGGCTGCACAACTTGCTTTATACCCTTTAAAACAGTTCATCACAGGCAAACCAAACATCTTTGGCGTATCAGGCTACAGCGGCGCAGGCAGCACCCCTAATGAAAAGAATGACACTAAGCACTTAAAAGATAATTTTTTACCCTACTCGCTAGCTAACCATTTGCATGAATCTGAAATTTCAAAGCATTCAGGACATCAAGTTAACTTTATGCCCCATGTAGCCCCACACTTTCGTGGATTAAGCGTAACGGTCAATATAGAATCCTCAAAATCCTTTAATGAGCAATTATTACTAGAACACTTTAGTGATGAATATAAAGGACAGTCACTAGTGCATGTTCAAAAAAACATACCAACTGTAAAAGAGATTGCTGGTAAACATGGGGTAATTATTGGTGGCTTTAGTGTTGACAAGCGCACTGGAAAAAACATTCGTTTAGTGTGCGTTATTGATAATTTACTTAAAGGCGCCGCAACCCAAGCCGTACAAAACATGAATATTGCTCTAGGCTTAAACAGTCTGACAGCAATAGATAATAAATAACATAAAAAAACCATATTTAAACCACAAATACTTAATAAGCTAACAATATGTCAGACAATAACTCAAATAGCACTAGTCCGATTTGGCAAAAAAACTCTACTGGACAATTACCCAGTGATGAAATTATGCAATTCTTAGCTGGTCAAGATGTAATTTTGGATAGAGAACTTTTACTCTTTGACGTTCAGGCAACCAAGGCTCACATTAAAGCTTTACTGACTATTGAAATTCTTAACGTCGAGGAATTACAACAACTTAATAGCTGTTTAGATGAACTGGCTGATGAATTTAAACATGGAAGTTTTATACTGGATTCTCGATTTGAAGATTGTCACTCGGCCATTGAATGGTACTTAACTGACAAGCTGGGTAGTCTTGGTGGAAAAGTTCATACTGGACGTAGTCGTAATGATCAGGTAATGGTTGCTCTACGACTCTATATGCGTGATCGTTTAAATACCTTAACAACTTATTGTGAAGCTATTGCCCTTGCTTGTTTAAGTACTGCAGAAAAAAATGCATTAGTAGCAATGCCAGGTTACACCCACTTACAAAGAGCTATGCCCTCGTCTGTTGGTTTATGGATGGCAGGCATGGCCGAAGCATTTATTGATAATTTAGAGCTAATTAAATCCACACAAACGTGGATTAACTCTTCTCCTCTTGGTACCGCATCAGGCTTTGGAATCAATCTTCCACTTGCCAGAGATGTAGCAGCAAAAGAGTTAGGTTTTCAACGTTTACAAATCAATCCACAAAATGTGCAAAATTCACGTGGAAAATATGAGTTACAAGTATTACAAGCCCTATCTATGTGCAGTTTAGACATAAGACGCCTCGCATGGGATTTGAGTTTATATACGTCGCAAGAATTTGCTTTTGTTAGTTTGCCAGATGAATACACTACTGGGTCGTCAATTATGCCCAATAAGAAAAACCCTGATGTGGTCGAACTTTTACGCGCCTGTCATAGTAGTATTCATGGTGCTATAACAGAGCTACACAGCCTACTTTCATTGCCGTCGAGCTATCATAGAGATCTACAATTTAGTAAAGCTCCACTTTTACGTGCATTTGAAATAGGGTTATTAGCAATGAGTCTTGTGCCAGCACTTATTGAAAATATGACTTTCAATGAAGACACCATGTCACAAGCAATTACACCCGAACTATTTTCAACTGACGTTGCTGTGAATGAAGTAAAGAAAGGAAAAACCTTTAGAGAAGCTTATAAAACCGCCATGCAAAAAACAGAAGCAATGCAAAATTCTGATACAAGAACAAGCTTGGAAGAACGCGTCTCTCCTGGTGCTACGGGTAACTTGATGCTAAAAGAGTTAAAGCAACGTCTTGACCAATTAATAAATACTTAAAAGTCAATTTTTTATGAATAAAAACGGGTTCAAAAAAGCGCATAAATTAGATGATGTTTGTTATGACATTCGTGGTCCAGTTTTACAGATATCCGACCAACTTGAACGAGCTGGTCATAAAATTCATCGCTTTAATATAGGTAATCCTGCACACTTTGGTTTTGATGCTCCCGAAGAAATAATTCTAGATGTGACTAGAAATTTACGCAATGCACAAGGTTATGGTGATTCCAAAGGGCTTTTCTCAGCACGTAAAGCGGTGATGCAAACCCGTCAACTGGATGGCTTATTAGATACAGAAATCGAAGATATTTACATGGGCAATGGAGTTAGTGAACTCATAAACCTAACAACACTTGCCTTGTTAAATGATGGTGATGAAGTTTTAATCCCCTCTCCTGATTACCCATTATGGACGGCAGCCGTTTCACTTGCAGGTGGCAATCCAGTTCATTACGAGTGTGATGAAGACAACGAATGGCAGCCATCAATTAAAGATATCGAAGCCAAGATTACGACTAAAACTAAAGCCATTGTCATTATTAACCCCAATAATCCGACTGGTGCAGTCTACGGTAAGCAAAATTTAGAACAGCTTGCCAAGCTGGCTGAAAAACATAAATTGGTTGTATTTGCCGATGAAATATATGACCGCATCTTATATAAAGATGCAATACACATACCGATGGCCAGTTTGATCAAAGATACGCTTTGTGTAAGTTTCAATGGCTTATCAAAGTCATATCGCTTAGCTGGCTTTCGTTC